>DASTRL010000152.1:0-12634 GCA_035761265.1 Steroidobacteraceae bacterium | reverse complement strand
AGACCTGCAGCAGATCTGTCCCCTTTTGCCCGCGGAGCGGGAAATGAGGAATGTCCCCATTTTCTAATCCCCACTTTCCCCACCCGGCACCTCTTCAAGTCAGCGGGACGATGCTCCCGGATTGCCCCACCCGCTTGAGCTGCGCGGCCAGCGCCTCGGCGGATGCGCGGTCGCGCGTGGGTCCGACGCGCACGCGGTACAACTCACGCCCGTTGGTGGTGATGGGCGCGATGAACGCGGAGAAACCCTTGGCGGTCATGTCGCGAACCAGTCGCTCGGCGTTGTCGCGGCTGCCGAAGCTGCCGAGTTGCACCACGTATTTGCCATTTGCGGCCGCGGCGGTTGGCCGCGGCGGCGCGGTCTGCGCGACCGCATTCCCCGCAGAACCCTCTGCAGGTGCGGCCCGCACCGCGGGAGCCGGCGCCGAGCCTGCGGGTGAAGCTGCGGGCGTATCAGCCGATTCCGGCGGTGTCGTCACGCCGTTCGACGTTGCCCCGGGATTGGTGGTCACGGACGGCGCTGGTTCTGGCGACATCACCGGTGGCAGATTGACGGGCGCTTCCGGGCCCGCGGACGTGGCGCTCTGTCCGCCGGCGTCGCGCGCGTCCAGGTCGATCGTATAGCGCCGCAAGCCATCATCGGCGGCCGTCTCGGGCGGGTGGGCATCGCGAGGACCGGTGAGCAGTTCCGGAACCAGCAACACGAACAGCGCGACGACGATGATCGCGCCGGTCAGTCGCTGCTTGGCCCTGGATTCCATGGCGCGAACTATATCCCAAGGAATTCCAGCGCCGGGCCCACGGTCAGAAACGAACCGAAGACCAGCACGCGCTCACCAGGCTTCGCCGCCGCGCGCGCCGCACGGCAGGCTTCGGCGACATTCCGGGCATGCGCGAGCACCGTCGACCCCGGCGGTAGCAAGGCCGCGATCTGTGGCGTGCCCACCGCGCGCGCGCCTTCGAGCGACGCCAGGATCCACGCATCGATCTCGCCACCCAGCGTGGCGGCGATGCCGCGAATATCCTTGTCGCCGAGAATTCCGCAAATGGCGAGCGTGCGACGCGCACGCGGCAGGCGGCGCAGGTTGTCGCGCAGGATTTCCGCCGCCGGCACGTTGTGCGCGACGTCCAGGATCCACTCGACCTCACCGGCTATGCGCTGGAATCGCCCCGCGACATGTACGTCGCGCAGCGCGGCAGCCACGGCGGCCTCATCCAGCCTCACTCCGAACGGACCGGCGGCAATGGCGGCCAGCGCCGTCGCCGCATTGCCCACCTGGTGTTCACCGGCCAGCGCCGGCAATGGCAGGCCGCGCAGGCGTACGTCGGCGCATTCGAAATCCCAGCCGCTCTCGTGAATGACGAAGCGGTATTGCGCGCCGGCCGCCACCGGACGCGCACCCACCTCTTCGATGACCTGCCACACCGAGGCCGGCATCGGCGAGGGGCCGAGCACCGCCGGACGACCCGCGCGAAAGATTCCGGCTTTCTCGCGACCAATCTGCTCCAGCGAGTCGCCGAGCCAGTCGACATGGTCGAGGCCGATCGAGCAGACCACGCCCACATCCGCATCGACGATATTCGTGGCATCGAGCCGCCCGCCCAGTCCCACCTCGAGCACGGCCATGTTGACGGCTGCGCGCCGGAACAGGTCAAGCGCCGCGAGCGCGTTGTACTCGAAGAAGGTCAGCGTGGTGGCGCCGCGCGCGGCGTCGATGCGTTCGAAGGAGGCGATCAGCTCCGCATCGGCGCACTCGGCGCCATCGATGCAGATGCGCTCGTTGTAGCGCACCAGGTGCGGCGAGGTGAATCGCCCGGTGCGCCGCCCTGCCCCCCGGAACACGGCATCGAGGTAGGCAACCGTGGACCCCTTGCCGTTGGTGCCGGCCACGGTCACCGTGTGGAAGGGCGGTGGCAGCAATTGCATGCGCTGCGCCACCGAGCGCACGCGCGCCAGGTCGAGATCGATGGCGCTGGGATGTGACTTCTGTTGCTGCTCGAGCCAGTCGCCGAGCGAGCGTGTCGTCACGCGGTGGGCGCCGCCGCGCTCGCCGCTGCGGCCGGCGCGCGGCGCATCAGCAGGCGCAGCAGCGCACCCAGCTTCTCGCGCATGTCGCGTCGATCGATGATCAGGTCCAGAGCGCCATGCTCGAGCAGGAATTCGCTGCGCTGGAAGCCCTCCGGCAGCGTCTCGCGCACGGTCTGCTGGATCACGCGCGGGCCGGCGAAGCCGATCAGCGCGCGCGGCTCGGCCACGTTGAGATCGCCGAGCATGGCGAGACTGGCCGACACGCCGCCCGTGGTCGGATCCGTCATCACCGAGATGAATGGCAGCCGTGCCTGCGCGAGCCGTGCCAGCGCGGCGCTGGTCTTGGCCATCTGCAGCAGCGAGAACAGCGCTTCCTGCATGCGCGCGCCGCCGCTCGAGGAAAAGCACACCAGCGGTGCCTGGTTCGCGATGCAGTGATCGACGGCGCGTTTGAAGCGCTCGCCCACGACCGAGCCCATCGAGCCGCCGAGGAACTTGAATTCGAATGCGCAGGCGACGACGGGAAGGCCTTCGAGAGTTCCGGCCAGCGCGATCAGGGCGTCGCGCTCCCCGGTCGCCTTCTGCGCGGCGGCCAGGCGATCACGGTAGCGCTTGCTGTCGCGGAACTTCAGTGGATCCTCGGGTGAAACCCCGGCGCCGATTTCCTCTTGCACCCCCTCGTCGAGAAAGCGCGCCAGCCGCTCGCGCCCGCCGATGCGCATGTGATGGCTGCATTTCGGGCAGACATTGAGGTTGCGCTCGAGCTCGGCGCGATACAGCACGGCGTCGCAGGCCGAGCACTTGATCCACAGGCCCTCGGGAACCGAGCGCGTGCGGCGCTCGGTCTTGATGCGCGAGGGCATGATTTTTTCGAACCAGGACATGTTTCGTTCGAGAACCGATGGCTAGCCGGAAGTGCGGGCGATCATAACAGCGGCGGGAATTCCCGCATCGGCCGAAGCGGCCGGCAGCCCGAACTCGGCCGGATAGCGCACCTCGGCGAGGTACAGGCCGTCGGGCGGCGCCGTGGCCGCGTTCTGGCGCCGATCGCGCGTGGCGAGTACCGTGGCCAACCGCTCAGCCGGGGATTCGCCGTGACCGATCGACAGCAGCAGTCCGGCGATATTGCGGACCATGTGGTGCAGGAAGGCATTCGCGGTGATCTCGAGCACCACCCACTCCCCGCGGCGCGTGACGCTCAGTCTCTCGATGCGCCGCACCGGCGATTTCGCCTGGCACTCCGCGGCGCGAAACGCGCTGAAATCATGCTCGCCGAGCAATCCCTGGGCCGCCGAGTGCATGAGCGCTGCATCGAGCGGGCGACGTTCCCAGGTCGCGCGGCCGGCGGCCAGCGCCGGACGGGAATCGCGATTGAACACGACGTAACGGTAACTGCGCGACAGCGCCGCGTAGCGCGCGTGGAAGTGCGGCGCGACTTCCCGTACCCAGGCGACGCTCACGTCCTCGGGTAGATAGGTGTTGGCGCCGAGCCGCCAGGCGCGCTCGCTGCGCGCCGCGTCGCTGTCGAAGTGCACCACCTGCGCGAGCGCGTGGACGCCGGCGTCGGTGCGTCCGGCGCAGATGCATTCCACGGCAGCGTCCGCGACCCGCCCCAGGGCGCGTTGCACGACATCCTGGACGGTGTGGAGTCCGGGCTGGTACTGCCAGCCCGAGTACGCACGGCCGTCATACTCCAGACCGGCCGCGATCCGAGGCATGGAGGAACCCGATGTCGCCGCGCGGACCCGCGCGGGTCAGCCCGGCAAGGACTCGAGCAGTCGCTGGGCTTCCTGCTTCTGCGAAGCGGAGCCTTCCGAGAGCACCTCGTTGAGGATGTTGCGCGCGCCGTCCGGATCGCCCATGTCCACGTAGGCACGGGCCAGATCCAGCTTGGTGCCCACTTCGGACAATGTCACCGGTTCGAGATCCGGTACCGCCAGTTCCTCGGTCGGATTGCCGGGCAGCTCGATGCTGCCTCCGCCCAGGTCGAGGTCAACCTTGCGCGCACCCATGGCCGGCTGCTCGCGCGTGGGCTCGACCGGGAAGTCGAGGTTGGTGCGATCGATGGCCGCCAGGCGCGAGGTCGACGAGACGTCGAAGCCTTCCTCGGGCATGTTGAATTGCATGGACGCGGTGGCACCGGGGTCGATGGGCCGACCCTTGGTGAGGTCCACGTCGCCACCCAGCTCGCGATCCGTGAGGAACCACGTGCCGCTCGCGCCGTGCTCGGTGAGCTGCGAATCTTCGGCGCTGCCATTGCCGCCCGCGCCGGAACGCGCGGCGGCCGCGCGCAGCAGGCGCTGCGAATTCTCGTCGAGGCCCGCCACCATGGTGGGCGCATTCGAGTCCGGGCCAGCGCCGCTGGCGACGGGCTTGAGTCCGATGGACGAATCCGTCTGCTCCAGAGACCCGAGTTCCAGCCCGAGATCGTCGAGCGCGAGCTCGGCGGTCTGCTCGGAGCTCAGCTTGCGACGCATGGCATTGTCGACCTTCTCGCGGATGGTCGGCTCATCGAGCGGACGCAACGCGGGTTGCTCCACCGTCGGCGCCTCGGAGCCCGCCGGAGTCATCTTGACCGTCATCTCGCGCGTGGTCTGGCCGCTGTCGCGGTCGGGAAGCTGCAGGCCTTCACCCGTGGCATCCGGGTCGCGCAACGCGCCGCCCAGGTCCAGATCCACCGGCTCCGCGCTGCCGCCACCGGTCACATCGAGGCGCGAGCTGACATCGAAGGGATCGAAGTCGACGCCACCGGCGCCGCCGCCGTCGAGATTGAGATCCACGCCGACCGAACCCGCCGCGCCACCTTCGGTGAACATCGGATCCTCGGGCGCGATCTGCTTGCCCATGATGACGATCTTTTCCCACTCGCCGGGCTCGGCCCTGGAGCGCGTGTCCGAGAGCTCGCGCGCCGTGGCGAGGAACTGCTCCTTGTTGCCCCACACGAAGAACACTTCGAGCAGCTTGAGCTTCAGATCGCGTCGCTCGGGCTCGCGCTGGATGGCAATGCGCACGAGATCGGCGGCCTGGTCGTACAGACCATAGGCCATGTGGAAATCGGCTTCCGCCAGCGGATCGCCCTGGTCGAGATTGACCGCGGTCTCGCTGCTGATGGTCTCGTCGGTGCGCACGCTCGGCGCCAGCGGGATGTCCTGCGTCTCCTGCAACGCGCGATGCGTGCCGGATTCTTCGACCAGGATGTCATCCGGCACCGTCGCCGCCGCCATGGGCGGGGCGCGCATGCGGCCGGTATCGGAAAGTGTTTCCACGGGCTCGGCGAGGCGATCGCCGCCCTGCTCCGCGAGGCGTCCCAGACGATCGTCGAACTCGGCGGACTTGCGCTTGCCGCGCGACTTCATGACCAGCAGCGCCAGCAGCAGTACCACGAGGGCGGCCAGCGCCCACCAGTACTCCATGATCTTGTCGAGCAGCGAAGTCTCTTCTGCCGGTGCCGCAGCCTGGCCGGTGGGAGTCGCGGGCTGCTCGGCCGGTGTTTCCTCCGGCGTGGCAGCAGGCTCGGGCGTGGGCTCGGCAGCCGGCGCCGCGGCTTGCGGTTCGCTCGCTTCCGGCGCGGCCTGCTCGGGCGTGGCGGCCGGGGTCTCGACCGGAGCGGGCGTCGGCTCGGGTTGCACCGCCGGCGCCGCCGCCTGTTGCTGCTGCGAGGCGGCCAGCTTGGCCTGCAGATCGGCAAGCTCGGTGTTGCGCAGCTCGAGCATGCGCTTCGATTCGGTCAACTGTCCTTCGAGATCCCGCACGCGGCTCTGCAGCTGCGCGACCTCGGCGGAATTGTCCGCGCCGGAACCGGCGCTTGCCGAACCGCTGGGCGGCACCAGGCGCAGGCGCCCGGCGCCGGATTCTCCGGACGCGGCAGCATAGGATCCGACGCTGCGGCGGATTTCGTCGCGCGCCTCGGTCGGAGAGACCGCGGCCACTTCGTCGGCTCCCGGCAGGCGCAGCACCGCGCCCGCACGCAGGCGATTCATGTCACCTTCGAACGCGCCACCGTTGGCGCGGTAGATAGCCACCATGAGCTGGTCGGTGCGCTGCCCCGTGCTCGCCGACAGGCGGCGCGCGATGGCCGAGAGGCTGTCGCCGCGCCGCACCTCGTAGCTGTCGCCACCGCCCGCGGGCACGGACGGCGCAGTGGCAGCCGGCGTTTCCTGGACCGGCCGCGAGATCTGCCCGGTGGTCTCGGCCTGTCCCACGGCAGGCGCCGAGACCGGCGCCGCGGCCACGCTGTTGGGCGCGAACACCGGCGGATCGAGCAGCACGGTGTATTCACGGACCAGCCGGCCACGCGCCCAGGTGGCCTCGATCAGCAGCGTGAGGAACGGCTCGGTCACCGTCTCGGTCGACTTGATGCGCAGGACCTGCCCGCCGTTGGCGGAGCGATCGCGCGTGACGGTGATGCTCGCCATGAACGGCGGCCAGTCGAGCCCGTAGCGGGCAAAGGTTTCCTTGGATGCGAGCTTGGCGTCGAGCGTCGCCAGGTCTTCAGGCGTCGCATTGACCAGCTCGACTTCGGCATCGAGCGGCGCGTTGAGCGGCGAATTCAGGTGTACATCGCCGAGACCCAGTGCATGGGAGATTCCGGGCACGAGCAGCAGCGCAGCCAAACCCCGGATGAGACCAATACGCATCATTCGCGTCTCCATAGCGACTGTCGGCTATGTAATTTCTTTATTGAAACAAAAGCTTAGAGCCGAAACTTCCGGCCCAAAACTGCAACCGCCCGCAATATAACTTAAATATGCTCTCGCACCAAAATCACGGGCGAACGGATGCCTCACGCGAATGCACGCCGGCTGATGATGTCGTGGACGGTCCATAGGTTAAGTTCGGGCTCGTGACTTATATCTTCCCCAATGCGTCGAACATAAAACGTGTCCCGTTTCGCGCCTTTAAGTGGTTGAAAGGCCTCAAAGCCCGTCGAACCACGTCCTAACACCCGCGCTGCGTCAGGGCTTGCCTGAGTCGCGCGCGACGCACGGCGAGTCGCGCCTCGAAACGCGACCGGGTTCACGGGATTGGTGGTGATCTCGCATCGCGGGGCCCATCGCCAGCGGCGATTCCAGGTATGCACGCGCCGGCGGCCCGACCGGCGGCGTGGCGCCGATCTAACTACCGAGGTGCGGTGATGACCGGAGTCGACGACCGCACGTCGCCGTTCTGGCCACGATGGCGCAGGCAATGATCCATGAGCACGATGGCCAGCATGGCCTCGCAGATGGGCGTGGCCCGCAGTCCGACGCAGGGGTCGTGGCGCCCGGTGGTGACCACCTCGACGGGATTGCCGGCGAGGTCGATGGTCCGGCCGGGTACCTGGATGCTCGATGTGGGTTTGAGCGTGACGTGCACGATCACCTCCTGCCCCGAGGAGATGCCGCCCAGGATGCCGCCGGCGTGGTTCGAGAGGAAGCCGGTCGGCGTGAGTTCGTCGCGATGCTGGCTGCCGCGCTGTGCGGCGGCGGCCACGCCGGCGCCGATCTCCACGGCCTTCACCGCATTGATGCCCATCATGGCGTGCGCGATGTCCGCATCGAGCCGGTCGAACACCGGCTCGCCGAGGCCGGGCGGCACGCCACGCGCGCGCACGGTGACTTTCGCACCGAGCGAATCGCCCTCGCTGCGGATCTGCCACATCAGATCCTCGAGTTCCTTGAGCCGCGATGGATCCGGGCAGAAGAACGGATTGTCGTACGCCGCCTCGGGCTTCACCGGCTCGATGACGTGCGGCCCGATCTGCGCCAGGTAGCCGCTGATCTCGACACCGAGCCGCTGGCGCAGGAACTTGCGCGCGATCGCGCCCGCGGCCACGCGCATGACGGTCTCGCGCGCCGAGGAACGTCCGCCGCCGCGATAGTCGCGAAAGCCGTATTTCTGCTGATAGGTGTAGTCCGCGTAGCCCAGCCGGAAGCGGTCCTTGATCTTCTCGTAATCGCGCGAGCGCGCATCGGTGTTCTCGATGAGGATGCCGATGGCGGTGCCGGTGGTGCGTCCTTCGAACACGCCCGAGAGGATCTTCACGACGTCGCCTTCCTTGCGCTGGCTGACGAACTGCGAACTTCCGGTGCGACGGCGATCGACGTCGGCTTGCAGATCCGCCTCGCCGAGTTCCAGCCCCGGCGGGCAACCATCGACGATGCAGCCGAGCGCCGGCCCGTGGCTCTCACCGAACGTGGTCACCGTGAACAATCTGCCGATCGTGTTACCCGACATACCCTTGCATCAGGCCGACGCCTTCTCCAGCTGCTCGCGGGTCAGCGCAAACACGCCGCCGCCACCGCGTTCGAAATCGAGCCAGGTGAACGGCATGCGCGGATACGCGCGCCGCAGCGCGCGCTCGGTGTTGCCCACCTCGACCACCAACAACCCGCGCGGCCGCAGATGGCGCGCCGCGTTTGCCAGGATGATCCCGACCGAATCGAGACCTTCGCGCCCGGACTCGAGCGCGAGCTTCGGTTCGTGCCGGTATTCGCGCGGCAAGCCGCGCATCTCGCGCGTCCCCACGTAGGGCGGATTGCTCGCGATGATATCGTACGATTCACCTGAAAGCGCCGCGAAATGGTCGGACTGGATGAGCCGCACACGGCGTGTCAGGCGCAAGCGCCGGCGGTTGATGGCCGCCACTTCCAGCGCGCCCGCATCGACGTCCACCGCATCGACGTGCGCGCGCGGGAATGCCCGGGCGATCGCCAGCGCGATGCAGCCCGAGCCGGTGCCGAGATCGAGCACGTGCCGCACGCGACGCGCGTCGATCCACGGGGCGAAACGCTGCTCGATCAGCTCCGCGAACGGCGAGCGCGGTATCAGCACGCGTTCGTCGACGTAGAGACGCAGGCCGGCGAACCAGGCCTCGCGGGTCAGGTAGGCGAGCGGCACGCGTTCCGCGACCCGGCGCGCCAGCAAATCCTCGACGCGCGCGAGCTGCGCGGCGGAGACGCGGCGGCGCAGGGCGCCCCCCGGTGCGTCGGGCGGCAGTCGCAGCGCGTGGTACACCAGCGCCGCGGCCTCGTCGCGCGCGTTGTCGGTACCGTGACCGAAGAACACGCGCGCGCGTGTCAGGCGTCGTTGCACGAGGGCGATGAGACTGGCTGCGGTGTGCACGCGCTTCCTGTGAAATAATCGCGCCATGTCGAATCGTTACTGGATCTGGGTGGCCGCCGTCGCGGCGCTCGCGGCACTCGCCGGCGTATACGTGGCGCGCATGCTCGGCCAGCCCGCGGTGCCCTCGCTCGAGGCGGGCACCTCCCTTCCGCAGCCGCGCGTCCTCGAGGATTTCAGCCTGGTGGATACGCACGGCGCGCCCGCCTCGCTCGCGACGCTTCGCGGGCATCCGACGCTCGTGTTCTTCGGCTTCACGCACTGCCCGGACGTCTGCCCGACCACGCTCGCGCTGCTCGCGAGCGTGCAGAAAGAGGTGATCCCGCGAGATGCAAGACTGGCCGGCCTCAAGGTCGCGCTCATCAGCGTCGATCCCGAGCGTGACACGCCCGGGCAGATGGGTAGTTATATCGCGGCATTCCATGGCGATTTTATCGGCCTCACCGGCAGCCCGCCCGAGATTGTGAGGGCGTCGAAATCGTTCGGCGTGGCGGCGGCGCGCGTCGATCTCGGCGGCGGCAACTACACCATGGATCATTCGGCGACCGTGTTCGCGCTCGATGCGCAGGCGCGCATCGTCGCCGTGTTCACGCCGCCGCTCACCGCCGCCGCGCTGTCGCGCGACGTGGCGCGCCTGGCGCCCATCCTCGGCCGCTCATGAACGAAAGTCCTGGCGCCGCGGGCCGCGCCTTCGTCGCGCTCCAGCACCTGCTGCCGCAGCACGGGCTCTCGCGCCTGGTCCTGCAGGCCACCCGGTCACGCACGCCGGCCTTCAAGAACGCGCTGATCCGCTTGTTCGTGCGCGGCTTCAAACCCGACATGAGCGACGCGGTGCTCACCGACCCTGCCGCCTATCCCAGCTTCAACGAGTTCTTCACGCGCGCGCTGCGCGCGGGTGCGCGCCCCGTGGATGCGGACCCCGCGGCCGTCGTCTCTCCGGTGGACGGCACAGTGAGCGAGGCCGGGACGCTGAGCGCGGACCGGCTGCTGCAGGCCAAGGGCCACGAGTACACGCTGCGCGCCCTGCTCGCCGGCCGCGCTGCCTGGGAGCGCAGCTTTGCCGGCGGCGCATTCGCCACTATCTACCTGGCGCCGTACAACTACCACCGCATCCACATGCCGCTGGCGGGCGAGCTGCGCGAGAGCTTCTACGTGCCCGGCCGTCTGTTCAGCGTCAACAACACCACCGCGCGCCTGGTGCCCGGCCTGTTCTCGCGCAACGAGCGCGTGGTGTGCGGCTTCGATTCGGCGGGCATGCCGTGGTCGCTGATCCTGGTCGGCGCACTCAACGTCGGCAGCATGGCGACCGTGTGGCACGGCGACGTCACGCCGCGCCGGCACCGCGAAGTGACACCGCTGCCGGTCGGCGATCTGCTCGCGCCGCTGTCGCTCGACAAGGGCGCGGAGATGGGTCGCTTCAACATGGGATCCACCGTCATCCTGCTGTTCCCGCCGGGCGCCGTGCAGTGGCAATCCTCGCTCGCAGCGGGACGCCTGCTGCGCATGGGTGAGCGCATCGGCACGCGGCATCGCTGGCCGTGAATCGCCCGCGATGAACGAGGTGAATGATTGGCGTCCCAGCGCCAGCGTCGCGGCGTTGCGGCGGCGCGCGCTATCCTTATGTGCCACCCGCGAATTCTTCCGCGCGCGCCGGGTTCTCGAGGTCGAAACCCCGATCATGGTGAATGCACCGGTGTCGGACGTGAACATCCGCAGCATCGCTGTCGAGCTCACCGGCGATCAAGGCACGCGCCGCCACCTGCACACCTCGCCCGAATACGCGATGAAGCGGTTGCTGGCCGCGGGCACCGGCGACATCTTCCAGGTCTGCCATGTATTTCGCGGCGCCGAGCGCGGCCGCCGGCACAACCCGGAATTCACCCTGATCGAGTGGTATCGGCTGGGCTTCTCGCTCGATGCGCTGATGCGCGAGGTCGCGGACCTGGTGCGCGTGCTGCTCGGCGGCGATGTGCCGCTGGAATTCATCAGCTATCGTGAAGCGGTGCGCAAGCATGCCGGCTTCGATCCGCTCGATGCGGACCTCGCGACCCTGCGCGGCGCGGCGCAGGCGCTCGGATACGATGCAACGCGCGCGCGGGACGCCGGCCGGGACGAGCTGCTCGACCTCGTCATGGGCGCGCAAGTGGGGCCGGCGCTCGGCGCTTCGGCGTTGACCTTCGTGCATCGCTATCCGGCGTCACAGGCTGCACTGGCCCGGCTCGACCCCGAGGACGCGCGCCTCGCGCTGCGCTTCGAGCTCTATCATCATGGCCTCGAACTGGCGAACGGCTACCACGAGCTCGCCGACGCGGCCGAACAGCGGCGCCGTTTCGCGTGCGACCAGCAAGCGCGCGCGGCACGCGGCCTGCCGCCGGTGTCGATCGACGCGCGCCTGCTGGCGGCGCTGGAATCCGGCCTGCCCGATTGCGCCGGCGTCGCGCTGGGGTTCGATCGGGTGCTCATGCTCGCGCAGGGCGCATCGAGCATCGACGAAGTGCTGGCCTTTCCCACGGAGCGCGCATGACCACCCACGTTTCACGAGCCTATGACTTCAGCCATCCGGACACCGCCTACGCGGAGCTGGCGCGCGACCTGGGCGCACTGCTCAGCGGTGAGCGGGACCTCATCGCCAACGCCGCCAACACCTGCGCGTTGATCTGGGAGGCGCTTCCGGACCTGAACTGGGCGGGATTCTATTTATATAAGAGTGGCGAACTGGTGCTGGGCCCCTTCCAGGGCAAGCCGGCCTGCGTGCGCATCGCCATCGGCAGGGGCGTGTGCGGCACGGCGGCGCAGCGGCGCGAGACGCTGCTCGTCGAGGACGTCCACGCGTTTCCCGGTCACATCGCCTGCGACTCGGCCTCGAACTCGGAGATCGTGATCCCGTTGCTGCGGGACGCCGAGCTGCTCGGCGTGCTGGATCTCGACAGCCCGAAGCACGCGCGCTTCGAGGCGGCCGACGCGCGCGGGCTGGAAAGGCTCGCGCGCATCTTCGTCGACAGCCTGCAGGAGCCGCGCTGAGTCGCGGCGGCTATTCGCTCTTGCCGCGCGAGATGTACTCGCCGGTGCGCGTATCGATGCGCAGCACTTCGCCTTCGTTGATGAACAACGGCACGCGCACGATGGCGCCGGTCTCCATCTTCGCGGGCTTGCTGCCGCCCGTGGCGGTGTCGCCGCGCACGCCCGGGTCGGTCTCGATGACCTTCAGCTCGATGTGTGGCGGCGGCGTCACCACCAGCGGCACGCCGTTCCACAGCGTGATGATGCAGACGGTGCCGTCCTTCAGCCACTGCGCGGCTTCACCGACGGCCGATTCGCCCGCCTGCAGCTGCTCGTAGTTCTCCGGATTCATGAACGTCCAGAAATCGCCGTCCTTGTAGAGGTACTGCATCTCCGTATCCATGACGTCGGCGGCCTCGATGGACTCGCCCGAGCGATAGCTCTTCTCGACGGTGCGGCCGGTGCGCAGGTTGCGGACGCGGATGCGGTTGAAGGCCTGGCCCTT
>DASTRL010000151.1:0-5490 GCA_035761265.1 Steroidobacteraceae bacterium | reverse complement strand
TCGGGCCATGCGCGCAGGTGCCCTGCTCCGTTCGTGGTTCGCGGTCTGGCTGTGCTGGTGGTCTTGTGCGGGGCTCGCCCCCGGCGCGCCCGCTGCCGTGCCGCAGCCGCCCTCGATCATCTACGGCGAACTGTTCGACGCCGTGCAGCGCGCACGCGTGTTCAGCGACAGCAAGACGTTCGCCGACGCGGTGCCCAGGGGCTCCCCCGAAGCCATCGTCGCCGCGTACCACGATGAGCGCGGCGCCGCGGGTTTCGACCTGCGCGCCTTCGTGATGCGCCACTTCGAAATCCCGGAAGTGTCGCCGAGCACCTATCGCAGCAAGCCGGACGAGGACGTGTGCGCGCACATCGCCTCGCTCTGGGGCGTGCTCACGCGCCAGCCGGATCGGCCGGTGCCGGGCAGCTCGCTGCTGCCGCTGCCGCATCGCTACGTGGTGCCCGGCGGCCGCTTCCGCGAGATCTACTACTGGGACTCCTACTTCACGATGCTGGGCCTCGAGGGCTCGGGTCGCGCCGACCTGGCTGACGACATGCTGGCGAACTTCGCGCATCTCATCGACACCTACGGGCACATTCCGAACGGCAACCGGACTTACTACCTGAGCCGCTCGCAGCCACCGTTCTTCGCGGCCATGGTGGCGCGCGCCGCCGATCGCGACGGCGAGTCCCTCTATGGGAAATACCTGCCGCAGCTGCTGCGCGAGCATGAATTCTGGATGCAAGGCGCCGACCGGCTCGTGCCCGGCACCGCGCATCGGCGCGTGGTTCGCCTGCGTGACGGCACGGTGCTCAACCGCTATTGGGACGACCGCGCGGCCCCGCGCGATGAAGCCTGGCGTGAGGACATCGAGACGGCGCGGCAGTCCGGGCGGCCCGCCGCCGAGGTGTACCGCAATCTGCGCGCCACCGCCGAGAGCGGCTGGGACTTCAGTTCGCGCTGGCTCGCCGATGGCCGCACCCTGTCCACGATCCGAACCATCGATATCCTGCCGGTGGACCTGAATGCGCTGCTGCACGAGATGGAGCGCGCCATTTCGCGCGGCTATGCAGCCTCCGGCGACGATGCGAACGCCAGGCGCTGGCAACAGCGCGCGGCGCAGCGCGCGCAGGCCATCCGCAAGGTGTTCTGGAACGCGCGGCGCCGCACCTTCACGGATCTGCTGTGGCGTGAGGAAAAGCTCCTGGATGCAGTGACCCTGGCCAGCATGTATCCGCTGTATTTCGGCGTCGCCGACCCACAGCAGGCGAAGCAGGCCGCCTCGACCCTGCGCTTGACGCTGCTGCGGCCCGAGGGCGTCGTCCCCACCACGGTAGTCAGTGGCCAGCAATGGGATGCTCCCAATGGCTGGGCGCCGCTCGAGTGGCTGACCATCGGCGGATTGCGGCGCTACGGCGAGGGTGCCCTGGCCGACGCCATCGCGCTGCGATGGCGCCTCGAGAATGATCAGGTCTTCGCCAGGACCGGCAAGCTGACCGAGAAGTACGACGTCACCGGCAACGACGAGGCTCGCGGGGGCGAATACCCCAACCAGGACGGCTTCGGCTGGACCAATGGGGTGCTCTGGCAGCTGCAATGTGCGGCAGCGCACTGAGGCGCGGGGCGGACGATTCCTACGCAGCCATCCCGCCATGCCGGGGTTCTTGCGCTTTCGATTTGGATGGATACTCTTCGCATGAAGCGCGAGGCGTTCATCGAACACCTGCCCGGGCTCAAGCCCAGCCGAATGCGCGCGCGACTCGAGGGCCTGCTGGCCGAATGCGGCATCCAGGTCGACGGTCCCAATGCCTGGGATCCGCAGGTCCACCACGAAGACTTCTACGCACGCGTGCTCTCCGACGGCTCGCTCGGCCTCGGCGAGTCATACATGGATGGCTGGTGGGAGGTGCGCGATCTCGACGGGTTCATCTACCGGTTGTTCGCCGGGCACGCCGACGAGCGGGTGAAGACCTGGCGCAACGCACTCGCCTGGCTGGAGGCGACGGTGATGAACCTGCAGCGCCGCTCGCGCGCCTTCGAAGTCGCCGAGCGCCACTACAACCTCGGCAATGATTTCTACGAGGGCATGCTCGATGCGCGCATGATCTACAGCTGCGCATACTGGGAGCACGCCAACACGCTGGATGCGGCGCAGGAAGC
Organism: Steroidobacteraceae bacterium; assembly: GCA_035761265.1. Classification (GTDB taxonomy): domain Bacteria; phylum Pseudomonadota; class Gammaproteobacteria; order Steroidobacterales; family Steroidobacteraceae; genus CADEED01. The sequence continues at coordinate 3,351 of DASTRL010000151.1, read as the reverse complement.
CAAGCTCGACCTCACCCTCGGCAAGCTCGGACTGCGGCCGGCGAATCGCGTGCTCGACGTGGGCTGCGGCTGGGGCGGCGCGCTCAAGTACGCGGCCCAGAAATACGGCGTCACCGGCGTCGGCGTCACCATCGCGAAAGAACAGGCCGAGTACGCGCGGCGCAACTGCGCGGGGTTGCCGGTCGCGATCCGGCTGCAGGACTACCGCGAAATGCGCGAAAAGTTCGACCATGCGTTCTCCATCGGCATGTTCGAGCACGTCGGCGTGCGCAACTACCGGCGCTACATGCGCGTGGTGCGGCGCTGCCTGCACCCGGGTGCGCGCTTCCTGCTGCACACCATCGGCGGCATCAAGTCGACGAACCACACCGATCCGTGGATCGACAAGTACATTTTCCCGAATTCGATGATCCCCTCGCGCGCGCAGATCGAGCACGCCATCCGCGGGATCTTCACGGTGAAGCACTGGCAGTGCATCGGCAACGGCTATGAACGCACGCTGCTCGCCTGGCGCGCGAATTTCGAGCGCTCCTGGTCGCGCATGGCGGCGCGCTATGACGAGCGCTTCCGGCGCATGTGGTACTACTACCTCTCGGCCAGCGCCGCGGCGTTCCGTGCGAAGCGGCTCGACGTGTGGCAGGTGTTGCTAGAGCCCGCATCCTGACGGCTGACAGCCCGCGTCGTGATGCGCCGATACCGGCGCCCGATGGGAATTTGGCTCACTGCTCGCTGCTTCACTGGGGCCACGACGCCAAGGAGACAGCCATGCCCACCGCATCCGGACACACCCGAGCCATTCGCGCGCGCAAAGTCATCGGCACCACGGTCAAGAACACGAACGGCGAACGCGTGGGAGAAGTCGAGGACGTCGTGCTCGACAAGCTCTCCGATCGCATCATGTTCGCCATCGTCGGCATGGGCGGTTTTCTCGGCATGGGCGAGAAGTACCACCCGCTGCCATGGTCGTCGCTGCACTTCGATGAAGCCGCGGGTGCCTACGTGATCCCGTACAGCAAGGACCAGCTGATGGCCGGTCCCGCGGACACCATCAATGCGCTGACCCGCGGCGATGGCGTCGCGGCACTTCACCAGCGCGTCCAGGAGCACTACCGGCTGCCGGGCGAAAACACCGCGCAAACAAGGCAATAGCGCGCGAATGCTGGCCGCCGTCGCGGCGCGCGGCGGGCAAGTACGAAACTCTTCGTTGACAGTACGAAGCGCTTCGTAGTAGCGTCGGTTCCCATGAAGCCGGAACCCAAAGCCCAACCCACCCCCTCCGAGCTCGAGATCCTGCACGTCCTCTGGAACCGTGGTCCTTCGACGGTGCGCGAGATCCACGAGGACCTGTCGAAGTCGAAGGACATCGGCTACACGAGCGCGCTCAAGCTGCTGCAGATCATGACCGCGAAGGGCCTGGTCACGCGCACCGAAGATCAGCGCGCACACGTCTACGAGGCCATGCAGCCCGCCGAGACCACCAAGCAGCAATTTGCCGCCGACGTCCTGCAGCGCGTGTTCCGCGGCTCGGCCAGCCAGCTCATGCAGCACGTGCTGTCCGGACGCCGCGGCTCGAAGCAGGAAATCGAGGAAATACGCCGCATGCTCGACGAGTACGAGAGGAAGCTGCCATGAACACCTCCGCCGATCTGATGCACACGCTCACCTGGTCGCTGCTGCACTTCCTCTGGCAGGGCGCGGCCATTGCCGCGTTGGCCGCGGCCGTGATGTCGCTGTTCCGCGCGGCCACCACCCGCTACCTGGTCGGCATCGTCGCGCTGGTGCTGATGCTGGCCTCGTTCGCGGTGACCTTCGCCCTGCTGGCTGAACCGCGGCTCGCTGATTTCCCGGCACCGGCCGCCGCGGCGACCGAAGTCCCCGCGGATGCCATCGCGGCGCGTCCGGCGCCGGCACAGGCGGACGAGCTATCTACCCCGGCGGAGCAGGACTTCGCCTGGGTGGCGCGCGGCTGGCTGGCCGGCGTGTGCCTGCTGGCGCTGCGCATCGCATTCGGGCTGCTGCTGATCGAGCATCTGCGCCGTCGCAATCTGTCTGCCCTCCCTGGCGACATTGTGGAGATGTGCAGGGGCGTTCAGCAGCGGCTCGGGATCTCCCGCGTGGTGCGCTACTGCGAATGCCGCCTGGTCGCCGTGCCCTCGGTGATCGGCTTCATCCGGCCCATCGTACTGCTGCCGGTGCGCGCGCTCACCGGGCTCACCGCCGAGCAGCTCGAGGCGGTGATTGCGCACGAGCTCGGCCACGTGAAGCGCTTCGACGTCGCCGTGAACTTCTTCCAGGTGGTCATCGAGACGCTGTTCTTCTTTCATCCGGCGGTATGGTGGCTCAACAAGCGCATCCGTGCCGATCGCGAGGACTGCTGCGACGACGTCGCGGTGGCGGTGTGTGGCCGCCAGGTGAGCTACGCGCGCGCGCTCGCGACGATGGAAGGCTGGCGCGACGCGCCTGCGCTCGCGATGGCGGCGACCGGCAGCCCGGTGGCCGCGCGCGTGGCACGATTGTTAGGCGTCAGCCAGCCCAGGGCCACCGCCCGCGGTGCCGGGGTGTTCACGGCCTCCGTGGTGCTGGCCGGCGCCCTGCTCGCCGGCGCTGCGTCCGTGGGGATGGCCACGCCTGCGCCCACGCCGCCGCTGCAGCTCGCACAGGTCGCGGCGCCAGCGCCATCCGCGGTTCCGGCCGCCGCCACTGTCCCGGCCGCCGCCACTGTCCCGGCCGCCGCTCCCGCGCCGCGCGCCGCAAAGCCGCAGAAGCCGCCGCGCGCGGTTCCCGCCGCCGCACCCGTCCCGCCGGTCGATGCCAGCGTGGCATCGAGCGTCAAGGGTCCCTCGTTCATCGCCGAGATGGAATCGGCCGGCTTCAAGGACCTGGACGTCGACCAGCTGATCGCGCTGCGCGTTCACGGCGTGACGGGCGCATACGTGCGCGCGATGCGCGACGCCGGCTATCAGATCGATGCCGACCAGGTCATCGCCATGAAGTCGCAGGGCGTGACGCCGGAGTACATCGCGCAGATGCGCTCGCTCGGCTTCACACCCGACGCCGATGAGATCGTCGGCATGAAGGTGCAGAACATCACGCCGGACTACGTCAAGGCCATGCGCGCCGCCGGCTTCGAGCCCGACGCCAATGAAATCATCGCGATGAAGGTCATGAACGTGACGCCCGAGTACGTGCAGGCCTTGCGTGGCGCCGGCCTGAACCCGGACGCGCACCAGATCGCGGGCATGAAGGCGCAAGACGTGACGCCCGAATATCTCAGGTCGCTCGAGGCTGCCGGATTCAAGCCGGCGGACGTGGATGAGGTCATCCACGCGAAGGTCATGAACATCACGCCGG
>DASTRL010000150.1:0-14842 GCA_035761265.1 Steroidobacteraceae bacterium | reverse complement strand
TGCCGGCATCGCCACGGCTTCCTCCCAGACCCTCGAGCTCCAGCCCTTCGATCGCCAGCCGACGCCGGTGGTCGATCCGGCCTCGGACGATGCCGTGCTCGCGCTCAAGCGCTTCTCGCTGCCGCCGGGCCTGAAGGCCTCGCTATGGGCCGCCGAACCGATGCTCGCCAACCCCGTGGCCATCGACTTCGATGAGAAGGGCCGGCTGTTCGTCTCGGAGACGTACCGCTATCGCACCAGCGTGCTCGACATCCGCGACTACATGGGCATGCTGGAGAAGGACCTCGCCTCGCGCAGCATCGAGGATCGCTCGAAGATGATCCACGACGTGTTCGGCGAGGAGCAGGCCAAACAATTCGTCATCGAGAGCGAGGTCGTGCGGCTGGTGGAAGACAGCGACCACGATGGCGTCGCCGACAAGAGCACCATCTATGCCGACGGCTTCAACAGCGAGCTCGACGGCATCGCCTCGGGCGTGCTGGCGCGCCACGGCAAGGTGTGGTTCACGAACATCCCCAGCCTGTGGCTGCTCGAAGGCGAGCCGGGCCACGTGAAGAAGACCGAGCTGCTGCGCGGCTTCGGCGTGCGCTTCAATTTCACGGGCCACGACTTCCACGGCCTGGCGCTGGGTCACGACGGCAAGATCTACTTCTCGATCGGCGACCGCGGCATGAACGTGAAGACCAGCGACGGTCGCACCGTCGCCTTCCCGGACGAGGGCGCGGTATTCCGCGCCAACCCGGACGGCACCGAGCTCGAAGTCGTGCACCGCGGCCTGCGCAATCCGCAGGAGCTCGTGTTCGACGAGCACGGCAATCTCTTCACCGGCGACAACGACAGCGACCAGGGCGACCAGGAGCGCCTGGTGTACCTGGTCGAAGGCGGCGACAGCGGCTGGCGCGTGGGCTACCAGCACGCGCCGCTCGGCCGCGGCGGCCCGTGGATGCGCGAAGGCCTGTGGAAGCCGCGTTTCGAAGGACGCCCGGCCTATCTACTGCCGCCGATCTGCAACATCGAGGACGGTCCTTCGGGGCTCACCTACTACCCGGGCACGGGACTCACGCCCGAGTACGCCGGCCACTTCTTCATCACGCATTTCAAGGGCAGCATCGCGCGCAGCGGCATCCAGACCTACACGATCAAGCAGAACGGCGCGACGTTCACGCCCACCAGCAGCCAGCAGTTCATGGGCGGCGTGCTGCCGACGGACGTGACCTTCGGCCCGGATGGCGTGCTGTATCTCGCCGACTGGGTCGACGGCTGGCCCAAGTCCAACAAGGGCCGCATCTACGGCATCACGCCGCTGAAGGCGGATCCGGCGCAGGCCAAGGTGAGCGCGGATCTCGCCAAACTACTGGCCGAGGGGTTCACCCGGCGCAGCAACCAGGAGCTGGTGGCGCTGCTCGCGCATCCGGATCGCCGCGCGCGCCTCGAGGCGCAGCTCGAGCTGGCCGCACGCGGCAGCAAGAGCACGGCGGATTTCAGCAGGGTGGCGAATGACAAGTCCGCGGCGCCGCTGGCGCGGCTGCACGCGGTGTGGGGGCTGACGCAGCTCGGCCGCGCGGCAGCACGCAACAGCAAGCCGGACCGCGGGACGCTCGCGGCGGTTACCACCCTGAACAAACTACTGGGCGATGCCGACTCCGAAGTTCGAGCCCAGTCGGCCAAAGGCCTTGGCGACATCCATGATGCCAAGGCCCGGCCCGCGCTCGAGAAGCTGCTCACCGACCCCGAGCCACGCGTGCAGTTCTTCGCGGCGCAAAGCCTGGGCAAGCTCGGCAACGCGGCTTCGGCGGAGCCGTTGATCGCGCTGCTGCGCGCCAATGACAACAAGGATTCTTACCTGCGGTTCGCCGCGGCCAATGCGCTGTCCAGGCTCGGCGCGGATACCGCGCTGGCCAAGGCCGCGACGGATCCCTCCGCGGCCGTGCGCCTCGGCGTGCTGCTCGCGTATCGGTATTCCTACGATCCGGCGATCGCCACGTTGCTGGGTGACAGCGACGCGTACATCGTGCGCGAGGCGGCCGAGGCCATCAACGATGCGCCGGTCGAGCTGGCCCTGGCGCCGCTCGCGGGCAAGCTCGCCAGCGCGCCGCCGGGCGACGAGGCGCTGGTGGTGCGCGCGCTGAATGCCAACTACCGACTTGGCGGCGCAGCGCGCGCCAAGGTGCTGGCGGGCTACGCGCTGAACGATGAGGCGACGCCCGAGATGCGGGCCGAGGCATTGAAGCAGCTTGGCCTGTGGGGCAAGACGCCGGCGCGCGATCGCGTGGTCGGCATCTTCAGACCGATGGACAAGCGGTCGGGTGATGACGCCGCGAACGCGCTGGAACCGCGGGTCGCGAAACTGCTCGGCAATGGCATTCCGCAATCGGTGCAGCTCGCCGCGCTCGATGCCGTCGCCGCACTCGACCTGCGCGCGGCCGTGCCGACGCTGGTGGCGCTGGTGGGCAATGAGCAGGCGGACGAGTCCGTGCGCGGCAACGCGCTGAAAGTGCTGGACGGATTCAGCGGCGATGCCGTGCTCGAGGCGGTGGCGTTGGCGGAGAAGTCCAGGGTGCCGGCGCTGCGCCTCGCGGCGCTGCAGATCCTGGCGCATCGCGCGCCGGATCGCGCGCTGCCCGTCATCAAGAGCTTTGCGGCTACCGGCTCCGAGGCGGAGCAGCGCGCTGCGTTCGAGGCCATGGGTCAGCTGCAGCCGGCGCAGGCCGCACCGCTGCTGATCAGTGGGCTCGATCGTCTCGCGGCCGGCAAGGTGAGCCCGGGCGCGCAGGTGGAGTTGCTCGATGCGGTCGCCAGGAGCGAGGTGCCGGCCGTCAAGGCGCGCTGGGACAGGCAGCAGGCCGCCTGGGCTGGCGGCAAGGATCCGCTCGCCGCTTACGCGTTCGCGCTCGCGGGTGGAGACGCGCGGCGCGGCGCGCGCGAGTTCTACGACAACCAGATCCTGCCCTGCGCGCGCTGCCACAAGGTGGGCGGCAACGGGGGCGAGGCCGGCCCGGACCTGTCGCGCATCGGCGCGCAGCAGCCCCCCGAGTACCTGCTCGAGGCCGTGGTGAAGCCGAGTGCGCACATCGCGCCGGGGTTCGACATCGTCACGTTCACGCTGGCGAATGGCGAGACCGAGAGCGGCAGCGTCGTCAACGAATCGCCGACCGCGATCCGGCTGAAGCGCGGCGATGGTTCGCAGGTGACGCTGGATCCGAAGCAGGTAAAGCAGCGGGTGATCGCGCCGTCGTCGATGCCCGAGATCTACGGGCAAATGATGAGTCGCGCGCAGCTGCGCGACGTGGTGGCCTTCCTCAAGGCGCTGGACGGCTCGCGCGCGCAGAACGCGAACGAGGAATCGTTCGGTGAAAGCAATCGCGCCATGCAGTCGGTGGCCAAGGAAGGCGCCGCCGGAGGACATCCGTAAAAGTGGGACAGTCCCTCTTTCCCAGGAAAGAGGGACTGTCCCCCTTTCCACCCGCATGAACAAGCCGGCCTGGGATTCCGTCGTCGTCGGTGCCGGCGTGTTCGGCGCCTGGACCGCATGGCATCTGCGCAAGGCCGGGCAACGCGTGCTGCTGCTCGATGCCTTCGGCGCGGCGCACGCGCGCGCCTCTTCCGGCGGTGAATCGCGGCTCACGCGCGGGTCCTACGGCCGGGACGAGATCTACACGCGCATGGCCTTCGACTCGCTGTCGCAGTGGAAATGGCTGTCGGACCTCTCGGGCCTGCCCATCCTGCACCCGATCGGCGTGCTGTTCTTCTTCCCGAAGCGCGAGGCCTACGTCGACGACTCGCTCGAAGTACACCGACGTCTCAAACTACCGACGGTCGAGCTCGACCGCGCCGCTCTCGAGCAGCGATTTCCGCAGGCATCCTGGAAGGACATCGAAGTCGGCTTGCTGGAGCCCGAATTCGGCGTGCTGATGGCGCGCCGCGCGGTGCAGACGCTGGTGCGGCAGTTCGTCAGGGCCGGCGGCGAGTACCGCGTGGCCGCGGTTCAGCCGCCGGATGACTCGAAGCCTTTGAGCGGCGTAGCGCTCGGCGATGGGTCCCTCGCCTGCGCGGCCGCCTACGTGTTCGCCTGCGGGCCCTGGTTGGCCAAACTATTCCCGCGACTGCTGGGGCCGCGCATTTTTCCCACGCGCCAGGAAGTGTTTTTCTTCGCGACACCGCCGGGTGATGCGCGTTTCACCGGTGCGGCCCTGCCCGGCTGGGCCGACTTCAATGACGGCGACATCTTCTACGGCATGCCCGATCTGGAGGGCCGAGGCTTCAAGGTGGCGCACGACGAGCATGGCCCGCCCATTGATCCCGACCGCGGCGACCGCGTCGCCTCGCCGGGCGCGCTGGCCGACGCGCGCGCCTACCTCGCGAAGCGCTTTCCGGCGCTGGCTTCCGCACCGCTCAACGAGGAACGCGTCTGCCAATACGAGAACAGCTCGAACGGCGATCTGCTGATCGACCGGCATCCGACGGCCGGCAACGTGTTGCTGGTGGGCGCGGGATCGGGGCATGGGTTCAAGCACGGCCCCGAGGTCGGGCGCTACGCGGCCGAACTACTGACCGGCAAGCTCGAGCAAGCCGAGCCGCGATTCGGCCTGGCAGCGAAGGCCGAGCAGCAGAATCGCGCGGTGCATTGAACGATGCACCTGCTGCCGTTCGCGCTGCTGCTGTTCACGGTGTTCGGCCTGTGGATGCCGCGTGCGGTCTGGGTTTGTGCACTGCTCGCCTCCGTGTTGGCTGGCTACTTCACCGGTGCGTTGCAGGGGCTCGCGGCGCTTTGGATCGCGTTGCTCGGCGCGCTGGCGTGGGCGCACGTCCATGCGGGGAAGTACCGTCTCGTCACCGGGCTCGCCTTCTTCCTGCTTGCGCTCGCCATGGGACTGGTGCTGTTGCCCGGATTTCCGCGCACCGTGCTGGTGGCCGACACGGTGCTGTCGCCGGGCGCGATCCCGTATGGCATCGGTCTTGGCTTTCCCAAAGTGGTGGGAGGCATTTTCATCCTGGGGCTGATCAATACGGCGCGTGTGCGTTCGGGGCGCGAGCTGGCGCGAGTCCTCAGGCGAGCCTTGCCGGTGCTGCTGGTCACGGTGAGTGTCGTGATGGCGCTGACGTTGGCGCTCGGCTACGTCAGGTTCGATGCGAAGTGGACGCCGCTGTTCTTCACCTGGGCGGTGGTGAACCTGTTCTTCACCTGTCTTTCCGAGGAGGCGTTCTTTCGCGGCTTCGTGCAGCACGAGCTGGCGCAGATTGGCTCGAACCGGCGAGCCGCCGCGGTCATCGCGATTGCCTTGGCGTCGGTGCTGTTCGGGGCCGCGCACCTGGGTGGCGGGTGGAAGTATGCGCTGGCGGCGGCCGTGGCGGGCGTGGGGTACGGCATCGCGTATCACCGCACGCAGCGCATCGAGGCGTCGATGGCCGTGCACTTCGGCCTCAACGCACTGCACTTCCTGTTCTTCACCTACCCCGCGCTGGCGTAGGAAATGGGGACAGTCCCGGTTTGCTAGGAAAGGGGGACTGTCCCTCTTTCCTAGCAAAGAGGGACTGTCCCCCTTTAGAAGTTCAGGCGGAAGCTCACGCCGTAGGACCTCGGGGGATTGGTGAGATAGCCGACGCGCGCGCGGCGGCCGCGTTCGCGGTCCACGGACAGGAAGGCGCGTTCGTCGAACAGGTTGTTGACGTACAGCGTGCCTTCCCAACGGTCGGCGCGGATGCCCCAGCGCAGGTTCACGATGTCGTACTTCTCGAGGCGCGGATCGAAGGGCACGGTCAGAGGCTCGATCGCGGGCGTGTTGGGATTGCCGTCGACGGTGCCCATGTCGATCAACGCGGCAGATCCTGCCGGCGCGTTCGGCGCGTTGGAGATGAAACCGAATCCCGGCTCCTGGTCCGCGAGCTGCGTGTACGAGCGCCCCACGTGCTGCGCCGTGAGCCGCACGTAGCTCTCGAGCGCATCGCCCAGTCCCCACGTGAACGCGCCCGTGGCTGCGAACTGCCAGTCCGGCGAAGTCGGCAACCAGTTGCCATCGCGGATTCCCGCGATGACGTTGCCATTCGAATCCCGCTGCGTCTCGGTGATCTGCGCGTCCACGAAAGTCGCCGACAGGCCGAAATCCCAGTGCTCGTCCGGATGCGCGAACAGCTCCATCTCCGCGCCGCGCGTCTGCGCGTCGGCGTTGAGGACGATGCGCGAGGAGCAACTGCCCGCATCCGCGATGACCTGCAGGCCATCCACCGTCGTCATGAACACCGAGCCGTTCAACGTGACGCGCCCGTCGGCGAGCCGCGTCTTGGCGCCGACCTCGTAATTCATGACCTTTTCATCATCCCAGGTCGGATGCCCGCTGTAGGTCGCAAGGTCGCCACCCTGGCACAGCGTGACGTTGAGCGGATCGTTGATGCCGCCGAGCCGGAAGCCCTTGGCGGCCTGCGCCGTGAGCTGCACGTTCTTGTTGGGGCTGAAGGCCAGGATCACGCGCGGCGAGAGCCCGTCCGAGCTGGTCGAGCCCGGCTGATCGCGGTATCCCATGTCCGCGAACACGCCGGCGAAAGTGAGCAGCCGGTCCTCGTTGAAATCGTAGTAGCGCAGGCCGCCGGTGAGCGCCCACTGTGGATTGAACCGATACGTGGCCTCGCCGAACACCGCGAACTGCCGGAAGTCGTAGCTCAGGCGGGAGTAGTAAGGCGTATCGGGCGGCGCTCCGTAGAACGCACTGTCGTGGTTGACCAGCCGCAGCGTGACGGCGTCGTAGCCCGGCGTCGGCAGCGTCTGTCCGTACTTGCGATCGGCGCTCTGGTAGAACGCGCCCGCCAGCCACTGGAACGGGCCCTCGCCCGAGGACGCAAGCCGCAGCTCCTGGCTGAAGACCTGCAGGTCGGTGTGATCGATCAGCGGCGAATCGAGCCGCGCTTCGGCGTCGGTGCCGCCGAGGGACTTGGTCACGCTGCCGGTGAGCTGGCTGGCGTCGCGCACGACGTTGACGGTGCGATCGATGTAGGTGGTGACGCTGGTCAGGCCCACGTCGCCGAAGCCGAACTCCAGCGTGAGATCCGCCATGGAGAATTCATCCGTGAGACCCTCGCCGATCTGCGTCACCTGCTGTCGCCTGCCCGGCGTCACCGGCGGCTCGGTGGTGGTGTAGGGATTGCCGAGGATGCTGTAGACGTCGACGCGCGGATAGCCGTCGGTCTCTAGCTTCTGGTACACCACGCGCGGCGAGATGGCGATGTGCTCCGTGGGCTCGATGCGAAAGGCCAGCCGCCCGCCGGCCTTGGATCCGCCGTTGACGTCATGGCGTGTCGGGCGCCCCGGGTAGATAGAGTCGATGAAACCGGCGAGCTCGTCGTAGTAGCCGACGGCGCGCATGGCGGCATCGTCGCCGAGCGGCACGTTCACCGCGCCTTTCAGCGAGCCACCCCAGTCCCCACCGCTCAGCGTGTTGAACCCGGCTTCCGCCGAGCCGCCGAACCGGCCGACGTTGGGCTGCGCGGTGATGTAGCGCACCGTGCCGGAGCTCGACCCCGCGCCGAACAGCGTGCCCTGCGGGCCGCGCAGCACTTCGATGCGGTCGAGGTCGTAGAGGTCCAGGTCCGGCGTGAACAAGGCCACCGAGATCGGTGATTCGTCCAGGTAGATGCCGACCGACTCCTTGACGCCCGGCTGGTCGCGCACCACCTGGCCGGCGCTGATGCCGCGGATCGCCACCTGGCTCTGGCCGGGGCCGAGATCCGTGATGTACAGGCCCGGCACGTTGCGCGCGATCTCCACGATGTTGGTGGCGCCCGATTCCTTGATGTCCTCGCTGGTCATCGCCGCGACCGAGAACGGCACGTCCTGCAGCGTCGTGGTGCGCTTCTGCGCGGTGACGACGATGACCTCGCTGATCTGCTCGTCGGTGGGTGGTTGCGCAGGCGTCTGCGCGGCGATGGTGAACGGCAGGCCCAGGAGCGCGGCGGTGCCGCGCGAAATCCATCTCTTCATGCGACCTCTCCTGACTTGTAGCGTTGGCATCGCAGCAACGCATTGTTGCCGCGCAGTATCCTCGCCCGCCGGGACGATGAGAAGTAGGACTTCGGGAAGACGCGAAGCTAGGGCGTACCGGCCGTCTGCACCGGCGCGGAGGCGCCCAAGTACTGGCGCAGGAAGTCCGTGATCGACACGAACAGTTGGCGCTGCGGCGCCTGGTTCTGGAAGTAGTGGTCGGTGCCGTCGATCATCACCAGCTTGTACGTCTTGCCGGCTTCCTGCAGCGCCCTCGCCATGAGTTCCGACTGGTCGGGCTCGACGGTGTAGTCCTCGGTGCCGTGCACCAGCAATACCGGCACGCCGACGCTGTCGGCGTGCAGGCGCGGCGAGTAGGCCCGCAGCTTCACCGGATCGTCACCGATCATCTCGTGCACCACCCGGTAGTTAGTGAAGAAGTTCGAATCGCTCTTGAGCTCGCGCAGGTCGCTGACGCCGGCCACGCTCACCACGCACTTGAGCAGCGGGCTGTCGCGCACCGCGGCCTCGAGCGCGAGATATCCGCCGAAGCTGCCGCCGACCACGCACACGCGTTTCGGATCCGCGTGCTTCTGCTCGATGGCCCACTTGAGACCGTCCATGGTGTCCGAGTACGGCAGGCCGCCCCAGTCCTTGAGCGACGCGTCGCGCCACGCCTTGCCGTAGCCATCCGAGCCGCGGTAGTTCATCTGCAGCACCGCGTAGCCTTCGCGCGCCAGCACCTGCACCCAGCTGTCGAAGCCCCAGGCATCGCGCGCCCAGGGGCCGCCGTGCGGCATGACGATGAGCGGCGGGAGCCCGGTGACGTTGACCGGCTTGGTCAGGAACGCCGGGATCTTCGTGCCGTCCGCCGCCGGGTAGTGCAGGTACTCGGTGCGCGCCAGGTCCGTTTTGGCGAGCGCCGGGTAGCGCGAACCCACGCGCTGCAGCTGCGGCTGCGCGCCGGCGAGATCCAGCACGTAGAACTCCGGCGCGACCACGTCGCTTTCCACCAGCACCACCACGGTCTTGAGGTCCGCGCTCATGTCGCGGATGAAGTACATCTTGTCCTTGAAGAGTCCGGCGAGAACGCGACCGATCAGCTCCGCCGCGGGCTCGAGGTACAACGCATCCTTGCTGCCGGACTCCGGCAGCACCGCGAGCACGCGGTTGTCCGGCGTGAACAACGGGTTCACGTCGACGCGCGAGCTCGCGAACACCAGTTGCGGGTCTTCCTTGTCGGCGAGATCGATCTTCCACAGCGCCGAGCGGCCCTCGTGATCGCGCGTGGCGTAGGCGTAGTTAGTGCCCGCGATGACGGCGATGGGCGTGAAGGCCTCGTCGGACGAGAGCGTGTTGACGCGCGCCAGCCGCCGCCACCTGGTCTCGCCCTCGAGCTTGGCGAAGTAGTAGTCCTTCATGTCGACGGTCCCCCAGCCGAGGCGCACGTTGCCGTGCCCGTCCGTGCCGAAGTGGCCGATGAACTCGTTGTTGCTCTCGTAGGGGTTGGCCTTGCCGCTGTAGATGTCGAGCTTGAGCACGCGCAGGCCGATCTGCGGGCTGAATTTTTCGATCAGGACGGTGCGCGGATCCTCCGGCGTCCAGTCGATGATGCGGTCGTTGAGCTGTCCGCTGGGCGCGAAGGGATTCTGCAGCAGTTGCTTCTGCTGGCTGCCGTCGCGATTCACCGCGACCAGGCGGGTCACGGGAAAGACCTTCTGCAGATACTTGTCGCGTTCGCGGCCGACGAAGCTGCAGACCAGGCGTTCGTTGTTGGCCCAGCGACACCAGGAAGGCTCGAAATTGTCGCGATCGTTGGACGCGAGGACCGGCGTCGCAGGCGTCGGCGAGGTGCGGTCCTTCACGGCGATGAAGTTCTTGCCCTCGGCCGTGGCCATCATCGCCAGCAGCTTGCCGTCGGGCGAAATCGATACCGAGCGGATCTGCGCGCCCTGGAAGAAGGCGTCGAGGCTGGGCACGGCCGCTCCGGCCGGGACCGCCACCAGTGAGACCCAGGCGCACGCGAGTGCGCGCCGCAGCTTGACCTGCTTCATACCCCCTCCCTGAAATGGGGACGTTCCTCATTTTGTTGTAACAATCGACCGCAAATCCAGCAGGCGGACGAACTCGGGCGATTGTTACAAGAAAATGAGGAATGTCCCCATTTCCGCTACTTCGCGGTCTCGCGCAGGAACAGACCGCCGATCACCACCGTGATCGCGGCCACGACGATCGGATACCACAGGCCGGTGTAGATGTTGCCCGTCGCCGCGACGATGGCGAACGAGGTCACCGGTAGGAATCCGCCGAACCAGCCGTTGCCGATGTGATACGGGAGCGACATCGAGGTGTAACGGATCCTCGCGGGGAATAGTTCGACCAGCCACGCCGCGATCGGCCCGTACACCATGGTCACGTAGATCACGAGGATCGTGCACAGCAGGATGACCATGGGGTAGTTGAAGGCCGACATGTCGGCCTTGGCGGGATAGCCGGCGTCGCTCAGCGCGGCCTTGATCTTCGCGGTCACCGCATCCTGCCCTTTCTTGTATTCAGCCGCGGACAAACCCGCGGGCAAGTCCATGACGTCGATGCGCTGCTCGCCGATCAAGACTTCGGCATCGACGCCGGCGCTGGGCGGCTCGTCCGTGTTCGAGTACGACACGCCCATGCGAGCCAGCGCGCCCTTGGCGAGGTCACAACCGGTCGTGTACTGCTTCTTGCCGACCGGGTCGAACTGGAAGCTGCACTGTCCGGCCTTCGCGACCACCGCCACCGGCGCGGCTTTCGCGGCCGCGTCCAGCGCCGGATTCGCAAAATGCGTGATGCCCCTGAAGATCGGGAAATACGTGAGCGCCGCGATCAGGCAACCGGCGAGCACGATCTTCTTGCGGCCGATCTTGTCCGACAAGGCGCCGAACACCACGAAGAACGGCGTCGCGATGAGCAGTGCGGCCGCCATCACGAGCTGCGCGCTGGTCGAATCCACCTGCAGCGTCTTCTCCAGGAACAGCAAGGCATAGAACTGGCCGCCGTACCACACGACCGCCTGGCCGGCGGTGGCGCCGAAGAGCGCCAATAACACGACCTTGAGATTCGCCCACTGGCCGAAGGACTCCGACAGCGGCGCCTTCGACAACTTGCCCGCGGCCTTGATCTCCTGGAACTCGGGCGACTCCTGTAACTGCAGGCGGATGTACACCGAGATCAGCAGCAGCACCGTCGAGAGCAGGAATGGCACGCGCCAGCCCCAGGCGTCGAACTGCTCCGGACCCATCGCGAAGCGGCAGGCGAGGATGACGAGCAGCGACAGGAAGAATCCCAGCGTCGCGGTCGTCTGGATCCAGCTCGTATACAGGCCGCGCCTGCCCTCCGGCGCGTGTTCGGAGATGTAGGTTGCCGCCCCGCCGTACTGGCCGCCGAGCGCCAGCCCCTGCAGCAGCCGCAACACGATGAAGATGACCGGCGCCGCCATGCCGATCGTCTCGTAGGTCGGCAGGCAGCCGACCAGCGAGGTCGAGGCGCCCATGATCACGATGGTGAGCAGGAAGGTGTATTTGCGCCCGACCAGGTCGCCGAGCCGGCCGAATACCAGCGCGCCGAAGGGCCGCACGAAGAACCCCGCCGCGAACGCCAGCAGCGCGAACAGGAACGCCGTGGTGTCGTTCATGCCCGAGAAGAACTTCTTGGTGATGATGGCGACCAGGGAGCCGTACAAGTAGAAGTCGTACCACTCGAATATCGTGCCCAGCGACGATGCGAAAATGACGCGCCGGTGCGCGGGATCGATGCCCCGTGATGCCTCAACCATGGTTTCCCCCTGTCGGACGGTTCTTGCGCCGTTCCCTTGACACGGTCGGTACAATAACCGATCCGCGAGCCGAAATTTCCGTCACTACATGGACAAGCCCGTCATCAGAGGCAGACCTGCAAGCGCCAAGCCAGCGAAGGCGAAGTCGCCGGCGCACGTGCATGCGCACGCGGGCGCCTGCATCGGCGTGCACGGCGCGCGGCAGAACAACCTCAAGAACCTGACGCTCGACATTCCGCTGCACGAGCTGGTGGTGGTGACGGGTGTTTCCGGTTCGGGCAAGTCCTCACTGGTGTTCGACACGCTGTACGCCGAAGGCCAGCGTCGTTATGTCGAGACCTTCTCGCCCTACGCGCGGCAGTTCCTCGACCGCATGGACAAGCCGGCGGTGGATCGCATCGATGGCATCCCGCCGGCGATCGCCATCGACCAGACCAACCCGGTGCGCACTTCGCGCTCCACGGTCGGCACGATGACCGAGCTCAACGATCATCTGAAACTGCTGTTCGCGCGCGCGGCCACCTTGCATTGCCGGAACTGCGGCAAACCCGTACGTCGCGACACGGCCGAGAGCATCTACGCCGATGCCATGCATCGCGCGGCCGCGGCCGGCGACCCGCGCGTGTACATCTGCTTTCCGATCCCGGTGCCGAAGAACTTCAAGGAAGCGGAAGTGCGGCAACTGCTGGAATCGCAGGGCTACACACGCATCCACGAGCGGGTCGGCGACACGCTGGAGGTGGTACAGGACCGGCTGCGGCTCGGCAATGCCGAGCGCGCGCGCGTGATGGAGTCGCTCGAAGCCGCGCTGCGCATGGGCCGCGGTCGCGCGAACCTGCACGTGGTGGATGATTCCGATCCGCCGATATCCCTGCAGCGCTGGAAATACTCGAACGAGCTGCATTGCGCGGATTGCGACATCACCTATCGAGATCCGGTGCCGTCGCTGTTCTCGTTCAACTCGCCGGTGGGCGCGTGCGAGACCTGCCGCGGCTTTGGCCGCATCATCGGCATCGACTATGGGCTCGTGATCCCCGACGAGACCAGGACGCTCGCGGGTGGTGCGGTGAAGCCCTGGCAGACCAAGTCGTACAAGGAATGCCAGGACGACATGGTCCGGTTCGCGAAGAAGCGCGGCATTCCGCTCGATACTCCGTGGTATGCGCTGAGCGAAGAGCAACGCAAGTGGGTCATCGAGGGCGAAGGCAAGTGGGAGAAGAAGGTCTGGTACGGCGCCCGGCGCTTCTTCGCGTGGCTGGAGACCAAGGCCTACAAGATGCACGTGCGCGTGCTGTTGTCGCGCTATCGCGCGTACACGCCCTGCACGGCCTGCGGCGGCTCGCGGCTCAAGCCGGAGGCGCTGCTGTGGCGCATCGCCGGGCAGGGCATCCACGATCTGATGCTGCTGCCGCTGGATCGCGCGCGTGCGTTCTTCGACGGTCTCAAACTACCGGCGCCGCTCGACGAGGCGGCGGATCTGCTGCTGGCGGAGGTGCGCTCCCGCTTCGCGTACCTGTGCGAGGTGGGGCTCGGGTACCTCACGCTCGACCGGCAGTCGCGCACGCTCTCCGGCGGTGAAGTCCAGCGCATCAACCTGACGACGGCGCTCGGCACCTCGCTGGTGAACACGTTGTTCGTGCTCGACGAGCCATCCATCGGGCTGCATCCGCGCGACATGCGGCGCGTGACGCAGGTCATGCACCGGCTGCGCGATGCAGGAAATTCCCTGGTGGTGGTCGAGCACGATCCGCAGATCATGCTGGCGGCGGATCGCATCCTGGATCTTGGCCCCGGCGCGGGCGAGCGCGGCGGCGAGATCGTGGCCTTCGATACTCCGGAGGCGATCCGCGCGAATCCGGCGTCGCTCACGGGCCGGTACCTTTCGGGGGCGAAGCAGGTGGCGCCGCGCGCCGCGCCGGCGGCGCAAGCCGCGATCGACAGCGCGCCGAAGGCACGCATGGTGCCGGCGCTCAAGTGCGTGAAGCTGCGCGGCGTGCGCGAGCACAACCTGAAGAACGTCGACGTGGAGTTCCCGCTGCGGCGGCTGGTGTGCATCACCGGTGTGTCGGGCTCGGGCAAGTCCACGCTGATCGAGGACGTGCTGCACAAGGCGCTGCGCAAGGCGCTGGGCCAGCCGAGCGAAATGCCGGGCCAGTTCGATCGGCTGGAAGGCGCGGACCTGATCGACGACGTGGTCATGATCGACCAGAGCTCGATCGGCCGCACCACGCGCTCGAATCCGGCGAGTTATGTCGGCGCGTTCGACGTGGTGCGCGAACTGTTCGCCAACGAGGCGGCAGCCAGGACGCGCGGCTACACGCCGGGCACGTTCTCGTTCAATTCCGGCACGGGGCGCTGCCCGACCTGCAGTGGCAACGGCTTCGAGCACGTCGAGATGCAGTTCCTGTCGGACGTGTATCTGCGCTGTCCGGATTGCGACGGCAAGCGCTACCGGGCGGAGACGCTGGAGATCCGCCGCGAGGGCGCGGATGGCACGCGGCGCAACATCGCCGACGTGCTCGACATGACGGTGACCCAGGCGCTGGAGTTCTTCAAGGACGTGTCGCAGGTGGCGGTGCGACTGCAGCCGCTGGTGGACGTGGGGCTGGAGTACGTCAAGCTCGGGCAGCCGGTGCCGACGTTGTCGGGCGGCGAGGCGCAGCGCCTGAAGCTCGCCGGGCACCTGGCGGAGGCGGCGGCCGACGACACGCCATCGGTGCGCGGCAAGCTGTTCCTGTTCGACGAGCCGACCACGGGGCTGCACTTCGACGACGTCGCCAAACTACTGCGCGCGTTCCGCAAGCTGCTCAAGATCGGGCACTCGCTGGTGGTGATCGAACACAACCTGGACGTGATCCGCGCCGCCGACTGGATCATCGACCTGGGGCCCGAAGGCGGCGACGCCGGCGGCGAGATCGTCGTGACCGGTACGCCGGCGCAGGTGGAGGCGGACTTGCGCTCGCACACCGGCAAGGCGCTGCGGGAAGAGGTGCCGGGTGAGGAAAGTGGGGATAAGGCGCGCCCCGCCGCGCGCGTGGCCGATAGTCCGCAGGCTCAGCGCG
>DASTRL010000149.1:0-14300 GCA_035761265.1 Steroidobacteraceae bacterium | reverse complement strand
GCCGGCGTAGATGAATCCCACGATGTGATCGTCGGCCTGCAGGCCGAGCGCCTTCTTGACCTCGGGGTCGTAGGCGGCGTCGCCGGTCTTCCAGGCCGCGGCGTAACCGAAATTGTGCAGCCCGAGCAGGATGTTCTGCGCGGCGGCGCCGGCGGCGAGGATCTGCTCGATGATCGGCACCTTGGTGCCGGTCACGGCGCGGCAGGCGACCACGATGACGAGCGGCGCGCGACGCGCCTTGTCACGCTCGCGCTGCAGGTCGCCGGCGGAGAGCTTGGGATTGCGCCGCATCGCCGAGGCCGCGAGCATGTCGCCGAACTTCGCGCGCTGCTCGCCCTGGATGAGCATGAAGCGCCACGGCCGCAGGCGGCCGTGATCGGGGGCGCGCACCGCGGCCTGCAGGATGATGTCCAGGTGGTCCTGCGTCGGCGGCATGTCGCCGAACGCCTTGGCGCTGCTGCGCGTGGTGAGTGCTTCGATGGCGTCCATTGTCAGACCCGCGAGCCTAGACGAGGGAATGATAGACGTTCTGCACGTCGTCGTTCTGTTCCAGTGCGTCGATCATCTGCAGCACCTCCGTGGCCTGCTCCTCGGGTAGTTCGATGGGCGTGGTGCTGATGAATTCGTGCGTGGCGGTCACCGGATGGATGCCGCGCTTCTCGAGCGCCTCCTGCATGTGCCCGAAGTCGGCGAACAGGCAGCGTGCCACGAGCTGCGGCTCACCCTTGTCGCCGGTGCCTTCGCCGAACTCCTCGAGGCCGTGATCGATGAGATACAGCTCGAGGTCGTCCTGGTCGATGCCCGCGGGGTTCAGGCGGAACACGCCCATCTTGCGGAACTGGAACGCGACGCTGCCGGCAGTGCCGAGATTGCCGCCGGCCTTCGAGAAGATGGTGCGCACCTGCGCGACGGTGCGCGTGGCATTGTCGGTGGCGGCTTCGACGATCACCGCGACGCCGTGGGGCGCGTAGCCCTCGTAGATGATGGTTTCGTACGCCGTCGCGTCCTTGCCCTGGGCGCGCTTGATGGCCGCCTCGACCTTGTCCTTGGGCATGTTGATGTGACGCGCATTCTGCACGGCGCGCCGCAACGCCGGGTTGGCATTGACGTCGGCGCCACCGGCCTTGACGGCCATGTTGATGTCCTTGGCGATGCGCGCGAACTGCTTGGCCATCCGGTCCCAGCGCGCGAACATCGTGTGCTTGCGTACTTCGAAAATGCGTCCCATAGGGGCGCGGATTCTACTGGATGTCGCGACGTTTTATCGGGCAGGCCCGCTCATCGAGCCGGAAGCGGCAGGTTGCACACGTCGATGTGGCCGGCGGGCCGCACGAACCATGCCTCGCGGCGGTTGCGGCGCGCCTCGACGTACTTGGAGAACAGCGGCGTGTCGGTGCGCAGGATCTCGATGGGCGTGCGCTGCGACTCGGGCAGGTCTGCGGCCAGCCGCGCGCTGACGATATGCGTGCGCCTGGCCTTCTGTTCGTCCGTGTAGAAGCCGAGCGCGCCGCCGCCGCGCGGCAGCGACGACAACAGCTCCATGCCGCCGATCACCCGGCCGACCAGCACGATGTTGCGGTCCAGGTGGCGCGGCGCCTGCCCGATGACCGCGTAGAGCTGCGATCCACTGCCCGTGTCCGGCCAGTTGTCGCGCGCCACACCGACGATGCCATAGCAATGCGTCATCCACGCCTGGGCCGCGGGCCCGCGCTCGATGCCGACCGGGAAACCATCCAGCCACCCGGTATGCGGCGCATATCCGTCGACGTCGGGTAGTTCGGTGATCGGCAGCGACGCGCGCCACGCGATGAATGTCTCGTCGGGCAGCCTGCGGCCCGCGAGCTCCATCGGCCGTATCTCGTCGAGGTCGCCCCACTGCGCGACATAGTTGTCCTGTACGCGCCCCACGGGCAGGCCGTCGAAGAACTTCGCGCGCACCAGCGCCTTGATGTTCGCCACGTGCACGGGCGCGAAGCGCGGTGCGAGCTCGATGATGACGCGGCCGGTGGGCAGCTCCAGGTACAGCGTGTCCGCGGGATCGGGCCGGCGCCAGTCCGAGGGCTGCGCCGACTCCAGCAACTCTGCGCTGGTCAGCAGCTTCGCGGCGCTGGCCTCGACCGCGGGGCCGGCGGCTGCCAGCGCCGCGCCCGCGGCGGTGCCGGCAAGCCATGCGGTGAACATCATCCGGCGCATCAGTAGCGGTGCGTGCCGATGCGCAGCGCGCGGATGGCGATGCGCACTTCGAGCAGGAACAGCAGGAAGGCGATCGACAGGCACATCATCGACGCGACGAACATGATGGCGATGACGGCACCGACGGAGATCGGGGTGAACTCGCTGGCGAACAGCAGCGTGACCACCAGCGCGGTGAGCAGCGCCGAGGTGATGCACAGTGCGATGGCGCCGTTGATGTAGCGCGTGCGCCGGAAGATCACCTTCAGGTCCTTGTCGATGGTGGCGCGCTTCCTGTCATTGTCCGTGACCTCGCGCTCGTCCTCGAGCTTGCGCGCGCGGTCGACGATGCGCGCCAGGCGCTGCGTGAGCATGCTGAGCGTGATACCCACGCCCGAGAGCAGGAACACCGGGCCGAGCGCGAGCTGGATCAGCTTGGCGACGTTCTCGGTCTGCAGGTCGATTTGCATGGGGCGCAAGTCTGCCACAACCGCGGTTGACGGCGAACGCCACCGCATGTATACGGTGTATACATGAAGACCCGGGATCGACTCGTCGGCTGTGCACTCGAGGAACTGGAGAAGGGCGGCGTCGAGGCCTTCAGCCTGCGCTCGGTGAGCGCCGCCGCCGGCGTCACGCCGATGGCGGTGTACCGTCACTTTCCCAACAAGGATGAGCTGTTGCAGGCGGCGGGCAGCGCGGCGTTCGCCGCCTGGCAGGCGCGCGTCGAGACCATCCGCGCCACCGAGCCGCTCGAATGGCTGCGCCAGGCCGCGCGGCTCTTCATGCAGTTCGCGCTCGACGAGCCGGCACGCTTCGACGCCTGCTTCGTGATCCGCACGGGCGTGGAGCGCAAGTACCCGAGGGACTTCCGGGCCGGCAAGTCGCCCGTGGTGTCGATGATGCTCGAGCGCGTGGTCGCCGCGCAGGCGTCGGGCCGGCTGGCGCCCGCGGATCCGCTCGAAATCACGATGTTCTTCTGGTCGCAGCTGCACGGGCTCGCGATGCTGCAGCGGAGCGGGCGTTTCGCCATGTCGCGCAGTGCATTCCTGGCATTGGCGGCGCGGCTCTCCGAACACGCCATCGCGAGTTTCCGCGCCAACGGGATGGAGGATCGCGCATGAACTGGCGAGGCGGCATCGGGCCCGGGATCGGCGCGACGCTGGCGACCGGCATGCTCTTCTATCTATCCATCGACATGGGCTCGTGGGGACCGCTCGCGCTGATCGCGCCGGTGCCGCTGCTGGTCTACGCGCTGTGCGCGCCGCGTGCCTGGAGCGTCGGCCTCGCGGCGGCGCTGGCGCGCACCATCAGCCTGATCGGCGTGGTGGTCGTCTATGGCAAGGACGCACCGCTGGCGGCGATGCTGGGATTGATCGCCGTGGGAGCCATCAGCTTCGCCGCGGTCGTCCTGCTGACGCGCTGGATCGCGCGCGTGGCGACGCCGTTCATCGCGGTGTTCTGCTATCCGCTGCTGCTCGTCACGGCGGAATGGCTGCTCGGACTGGTTTCGCCGCACGGCAGCTTCGGTGCGATGGGGCACGCGCTCGTCGACCTCCTGCCGCTGCTGCAGGTCGCGAGCATCGGCGGCATCGCCATGCTGACGTTCCTCGTGGCGCTGGTGCCGATGGCGCTGGCGCTCGCCATCGCGCGCCGGGAGCAGATGCGTCGCGCGCTGCTCGCCGGCGGCATACCGCTGCTGTGCGCACTCGGTTTTGGAATCTTGCGACTGTCGCAGGACGACGAGAGCCACGCGCGCGTCGTGCTGATCGGCCTCGACGGCTACGAGGCGCAGGCGTACGCGAGCGAGGCAGCCGACCTGCAGACGGCGCGTGAATTTGCCGGTCTGGTACGCGCCGCCGGCGCCGCGCACCCCGACTACATCGTGCTGCCGGAGAAACAGCTCGGCGGTGCACGCGTGGCCACGGCCGCCAGCGAGCAGATCGCCGAGGCGGCCGCGGACGTGGCACCGGCCACCGTCATTGCCGGCTTCGACGAGGTGCTGCCGGACGGCGAGCGGGTCAATTCGGCGCAGGTGCTCGCAGCCGGTCAACCGCTGCGGCGCTACCTCAAGCGCCGCTTCATTCCCGGGATCGAGCTGGGCTACACGAGCGGTGACCGGTCATTCATCGATGGCGCGCGCGGTGTGGCCATCTGCAAGGACCTGGATTTTCCGCGCATGATCCGCGACTACGGCCGGCAGGGCGTCGAGCTGCTGCTGGTGCCGGCCTGGGACTTCGTCGCCGACGCGCGCATGCATTCGCGCATGGCGCTGGTACGCGGCGTCGAAAACGGCTTCGCCATCGCGCGCGCGGCGGCCGGCGGATACCTGAGCGCGTTCGATCGCTACGGCCGCGTGATCGCGGAGCGCGAGACTTCGCGCGCGCACCCGGTGGCGATCGTGGCAGACCTCGGGCTGAAAAGCGGCGGAACGGTGTACACGCGCATCGGCGACGCCTTCGCGTGGCTGTGCGTCGCCGCCGCCGCGCTCTTGATCATCCTGCGCGCGGCGCGCAGGATGAAGCCCAGGTCCTGACCTCCGGATTCTTCCATGCTTCGCACCGTCGTCTTCTCCGTCGCACTCATCATTGCAGCCGCGGTGCTCGGCTTCCAGGTGAAGCAGGTGGGCGGCGGTCGCGAGACGATCTCCGTCAAGGGTCTCGCCGAGAAGCCGATCAAGGCGGATCGGGCCGAGTGGACGGTCGGCTTGCAGGTGCAGGGCGCAACCATCGCCGAGGCGCTGGGCAAGTTGCGCAAGGAGAAGCCGGCGCTCGACCAGTTCCTGGCGAAGGGCGGCTTCGAGGCGGCCACACTCACCGAGTCCAATGAAGCCGTCGAGCCGAACTACGAACAGGTGGAAAGCGCCAACGGCAACCTGCGCACCGTGCAGGTGGGCCACGTTGCGCGCCAGTCGATCATCATCAACACCGCGGACCTGCCGCGCATCATCGCGGCGGCGAAAGCCATCGTGCAGTTGCAGGCCGACGGGCACCCGGTGACCTATGGCCCGCCGCAGTACCTGGTCTCGAATCTCGAGGAAGTGAAGATGTCGCTGATCGCCGCCGCCATGCAGAACTCGCGCGTGCGCGCCGGCGAGTTCGCCAAGAACGGTGACGTGAAGGTGGGATCGATGCGCTCGGCTTCGCAGGGCGCGTTCTACATCCTGCCGGCGAGCGCCAACGTGGACGTGAGCGACTGGGGCGGTACCTACGACAAGTCGACGGTGGACAAGGTGGCGCGCGTGGTCGTCACGGTGGACTACCGCATCGAGTAGTCGGGCGCTCACGCGCCACTGCGGAACGACGTCGGGCCGGTGCCGCGAGTGGATCAGGCCAGCAGCGCCTCTTCGACGCGCGAGGCGCGCTTGCGCTCGTGCTCGAGCAGCAGTCGCTTGCGCAGCCGGATGCACTTCGGCGTGACTTCCACGAGTTCATCGTCGGCGATGAACTCCACCGCGTACTCGAGCGTGAGCTGGATGGGCGGCGTGAGGATCAGTGCGTCGTCCTTGCCGGCCGCGCGGATGTTGGTGAGCTTCTTGGTCTTGATCGGGTTCACGACCAGGTCGTTCTCGCGCGAGTGGATGCCGATGATCATGCCCTCGTACACGGCCTCGCCGTGCGAGACGAAGAGGCGCCCGCGTTCCTGCAGCGAGAACAACGAGTACGCCACGGCGTTGCCGGCCTCGCTCGAGATCAGCACGCCGTTGTGGCGGTCGGGGATGTCGCCGGCGAGCGGCGCGTAGCCGTCGAAGATGTGGCTCTGCAGGCCGGTGCCGCGCGTCGCGTTCATGAACTCGCTCTGGAAGCCGATGAGCCCGCGCGCCGACACGCGGTACTCGATGCGCACGCGGCCGCGGCCGTCGTTGGCCATGTCCTTCATCTCGGCCTTGCGGCGGCCGAGCGCCTCCATGACGGCGCCCTGGTGCGACTCGTCGATGTCGACGGTCAACGCCTCGTAGGGTTCGTGCACCACGCCGTCGATGGTCTTGGTGAGCACGCGCGGCTTGCCGACGGCGAGCTCGTAGCCCTCGCGGCGCATGTTCTCGATCAGGATGGTCAGGTGCAGCTCGCCGCGGCCGGAGACGCGGAACACGTCGGCGTTGTCGGTCTCCTCGACGCGCAGCGCGACGTTGCTCTCGAGCTCGCGCATCAGGCGTTCGCGGATCTGGCGGCTGGTGACGAACTTGCCTTCCTTGCCGGCGAGCGGCGAGGTGTTCACCTGGAAGCTCATGACGAGCGTCGGCTCGTCCACCGCGATCGGCGGCAGCGCGTCCGGGTGCTCGACGTCGCAGATCGTGTAGCCGATGTGCACGTCCTCGATGCCGGTCACGGCGACGATGTCGCCGGCGTAAGCTTCGTCCACCGACTCGCGCGTCAGGCCCTTGAAGGTGAGCACCTGCTGGACCTTCGCGGTGCCGTGGTCCTCGCTGCCGTTCCACAACTGGATCTGCTGGCCGGCCTTCACCTTGCCCTTGCGGATGCGGCCGATGCCGATGCGGCCGACGTAGGAGTTGTAGTCGAGCGTGGAGATCTGGAACTGCAGCGGCGCGTCGATTTCGCTCTTCGGCGCGGGCACGTGGTGCAGGATGGCTTCGTACAGCGCGCGCATGTCGGGTTCGCGGCGCGTGTGATCGGTGCTGGCCCAGCCTTCGAGCGCCGAGGCGTAGATCACCGGGAAATCGAGCTGCTGGTCGGTGGCGCCGAGCTTGTCGAACAGCTCGAAGGTCTGGTCGATGACCCAGTCGGGGCGGGCGCCCGGACGATCGATCTTGTTGACGACGACGATGGCCTTGTGGCCGAGCGCCAGCGCCTTGCGCGTGACGAAGCGCGTCTGCGGCATCGGGCCTTCGACCGCGTCGACCACCAGCAGCACCGCGTCCACCATCGAGAGCACGCGCTCCACTTCGCCGCCGAAGTCGGCGTGGCCGGGCGTGTCGACGATGTTGATACGGGTACCGCCATATTCGATGGCGCAGTTCTTGGCGAGGATGGTGATGCCGCGCTCGCGCTCGATGTCGTTCGAGTCCATGACGCGCTCGGTCACCTTCTCGTGGGCGGCAAAGGTGCCCGACTGACGCAGCAGGCAGTCCACGAGCGTGGTCTTGCCGTGATCGACGTGCGCGATGATGGCGATGTTGCGGATGGGGCGATTTGCCATGGAACTCAGGGACTTACGCGGGGAAGGGCGGGCGCGAGTCGGATTTAAGGGGCGCGCAGGGTACCAGAGACGCTGAAATGGGGACAGTCCCTCTTTCCTGGCAAACCGGGACGGACTTCGAAGGTCGCGGTCGCGGCGGCGCGCTGCAGTCTTTCGGGCGCGCGCAGGGCGGGCGCGCCTGGAAGATTCCTGCGCGGATGCTCGGAATCTTCCGCGTTCGCTCGCTGCGCGGCTGGCGCGCTGGAGCCGTCAGCGTTCTTCAGGTGCTGGCGCTAACGCACTCGTCAGGTTGGAACCACCAAAGAGGAGCTGCGCGCCGGACGCCGCTCGCTCGCCGCTCGCCATGCGCGCGCCCGAAAGACTGCAACGCGCGCCGCCGCGATCACAGGTCCGTCCCGGTTTGCTACGAAAGAGGGACTGTCCCCATTAATCCGGCTGGGGTTTCCAGTCGGGGAAGATCTTGGTGAGGTGCCGCTGTTCGCGCAGCACGTCGTAGCCGGTCGGGCCGCGCGAGAGCTTGAGCACCACGCAGCGGTCCTCGACGCGCAGCACCGTGCCGCTGACCGTGCAGCGCATGCCCGCCGTCAGCACCAGCGTGCCCTGGACGCACTGCGACAGCGGAAAGTTCTTGCCGCTGCAGTTGAGGCGCAGGCCGCCTTCGGACACTTCGCCCACCGTGTAGCTGGTGCCGTCGACGGACAGCGTGGCACCGGTCGACACGGGATACGGCAGCCGGAAGTATTCGCGGCGGCTCGAGAGCTTGGGCATGCGGTATTGGGTGGCCACGGGTAAAACGATACGGGCAAACCCCGGCATTGCCTATCGGGGAGCCGCGCACCGAGTTCACGGTTTCGCGCGCCGCGGATTTCGACCGCACGAAGTTTGCCGCCCGACTGCCAAGCGCTTCAAATAATTCCTGTCAAATGGAGGAAGGGGCCGGGCGCTACCCGGCCCCGCATCGAACTACCAGGCGTACGACAGGCGCGCGTACAGGAAGCGCCCGCTGAAGCCATACGGCGAATAACGCGAAAACCCCAGCGCATTGGTGGCATTGAGATTGACGGTGCCGCCCGGCGGATTCGGCAATACCCGGTTGTTAGGCACGCGGTCCGGATACTGGTCGGTGAGATTGTCCGCGCCGAGCACCAGGCGCAATTTGCTCTCGAACAGCTTGGCGGACAACGCGACGTCCACCAGCCAGTCCGGCTGGATGTGCAGGTCGCGCGCGTCGGGTATCCCCGCATTGATCTCCGCCGCGCTCGGCACTCCGGGCTCGACCACTTCGCCGTAACGCGTGCCCTTGAGGTCGACGCCCCATTCGACACCCGCCGCGAGCAGGTTCCAGTTCGCGCCCAGGCTGATCTTGTTGTCGGGCGTGCCTTCCTCGAAGCTCAGCCGGTTCACGCGATCGAACAGCACCGGCGGCGTGCAGGGCGCCGGCTGGCCGTTGCAGATGTTGGCGATGACGTTGGTGGTGGGCACCTTTTCGACGTCGGTCGAGTTCCAGTTGGCCGCGGCGGTGAAGTCGAAGCGCCCGGCGCGCTCCGTGTTCAACGCGTAGCGCGCGACGAGGTCGATGCCCTCGGTCTTCGTCTCCACGCCATTGATGAAGAAGCGCGCGACGTTCGCGCCGAACGGCGCGATCAGCGCCGCCACCTGCGGCGTGTTGAGGTTCTCCGAGAGCACGATCCGGTCGCGGATGTCGATGCGATAGGCGTCCACCGAGGCTTCGAACCCGCCGAAGCGGAACACCGTACCGAGCGAGTAGTTGCGCGACTTCTCGGCGTCGAGCGGCTGCGCGCCGAGCGTGACGGCCACGTCCGAGGTGGCCGGAAATGTGCCGACCTCGAATGGCACGCCATTGATGAAATTGGTGGCCGTCGAGGTGAAGAACTCCTGCTGCAGTCCGGGCGCGCGGAAGCCGGTGGAGACATTGCCGCGCAGCGCGAACGAGTCGGTGAAGTCATAGCGCGCTGCGAGCTTGCCCGTCACCGCGGAGCCGAAGTCCGAATAGTGCTCGCCGCGCACCGCGACGCTGGCCAGGAACTGCTTGGTCAGGCGGGCTTCGAGATCCAGGTAGCCGCTGTAGGCGGTGCGGTCCTCGTCCACTTCATTGCCGGGCTGGAAGCCGGGGAAACCTTGTGCACCGGCGGGCGCGCCGGCGACGGTGCCGCGGTTGTAGGAAGCGGGTTCACCTGCATCGATCTGGTAGTTCTCGCGCCGCGCTTCCACGCCGATCGCCAGGTTCAGGGGCTCGGGCAGGCTGCCCACTTCGAAGCCGCGCACCAGCCCGGCATTGAACACCAGCTGGTCGTACTTCATCGCACCTGCATCGAAGGACGTCTGCGAGGCGGCGCCATACGAGGTGTTGAGGCTGTGCGTGACGCCGTAGTCGACCTCGTTCGATCCATACACCAGGCTGACGTCGGCATCCCATCCGGCCAGAGGACCCTTGACGCCCCAGCCCGCGGCGATGTCGTCGATGTCGCTGGTGATCAGCGGCAGGAATCCGTTCGGGTAGATAGCCGGCACGTTGCGGGCGTCGTTGAAGATGCGCGGAAACGCGGCCGAGTTGCCCTTGCGATTCTGGTAGCCGGCCCAGCCGTAGATGCTCCAGTCGCCCTCGAGCGGCACGCCGGCATTGGCGTAGCCACTGATGTCGCGCATCTGCGGGTCGCCGTAACGCGAGGTCACCGGCGAGCCCGGCACGCGGCTGTCGAAGTCGCCGCGGCTGGTCGGATCGCGGTCGCGGTATTCGGCCGACAGCGTGAGGAATCCTTGCTCGCCGAGGGGCAATCCCACCCAGCCCGAGGCCGTCACGGTGGCGCCGTCGTTTTCATGGCGTTGACCGCGTTCGGTCTCGACCTCGGTGTCGTACTGACCATAGGTGATGCTGGCGTCGCCGCCCTCGCGCGCATCGCGCAGCCGCAGGTTGATGACACCGGCGATCGCGTCGGAACCGTATTGCGCCGAGGCGCCATCACGCAGCACCTCGACGGTCTCGATCGCGGCCAGCGGGATCGCGTTGAGGTCGACGGCCGCGG
This sequence comes from Steroidobacteraceae bacterium, assembly GCA_035761265.1. GTDB lineage: Bacteria > Pseudomonadota > Gammaproteobacteria > Steroidobacterales > Steroidobacteraceae > CADEED01. Next base: position 3,927 of record DASTRL010000149.1, on the reverse strand, counting down.
AGCCGCGGCCCACCGAGCCGTTGACGTTGACGAGCGCGGACTGGTGGCGGCGCTTGCTGTTCACGAGCACCAGCGTCTGGTCGGGTGCAAGTCCGCGCAGCGTCGCCGGACGGATGTGATCCGTGCCGTCGGTGATCGAGGGCCGCGGAAAGTCCAGCGACGGCGCGAGCGTCGAGAGGGCCTCGGCGAGCTCGGTGGTGCCGGTGGACTGCAGCGATTCACTCGGCAGCACGTCGACGGGCGCCAGCGATTCGTATCGCGTGCGGGTCGCGACGCGCGTGCCGGTGACCACCACCTCGTCGATGTCGTCGCCGGGCTGTGTGCCGCCCGCTTCCTGCGCCCAGGAGGGCGTGAGGCAGCCGCCGAGCGCGGCAGCGACCGCGATGCGCAGCAGGTTCTTCGGGATCGAATTGGAGTTCTTCATGAACTTACCTTCCTTAGATGAAAAATCGTGGGCTCCGCCGCCGGCTCAATGTACACCGCGGGCTACAATGCGTCCCGATGCGCTACTTCAAGTCCGACAACACCGCCGCCGTCAGCCCTGAAATCCTCGCGGCGCTTTCCGCCGCCAACCAGGACGTCGCATTGGCCTACGGGGCCGATCGCTGGTCCGAGGCGCTCGATGCGCTGTTCGGAAAATTCTTCGAGACCCGCGTGCGCGTGTTCGCGGTGTCTTCGGGCACCGCCGCCAACTCGCTGGCGTTGGCAACGCTTTGTCCGCCCTGGGGCACGGTGCTGTGCCACGCCGAGTCGCACATCGAGCGCGACGAGTGCGGCGCACCAGAGTTCTTCACGGGCGGTGCCAAGCTGTCCCTGGTTGCGGGCGCAGGCGCCAAGATGAGCGCGGCGGACCTGCGGGCGCGGCTCGACTGGTTCGAGCCGCACGTGCACGGCGTGCAGCCGCGCGCGCTGTCCATCACGCAGGCCACGGAGCGGGGCGCGGTGTACACGCCCGCCGAGATCCGCGCGCTCGCGGACATCGCGCATGCGCGCGGCATGGCCGTGCACATGGACGGTGCGCGCTTCGCGAATGCTGTCGTCTCGCAAAATGTCTCCCCTGCCGAGCTCAGCTGGAAGGCCGGCGTCGACGTTCTGTCCTTCGGCGTCATCAAGAACGGCGGCATGAATGCCGAGGCCGTCGTGTTCTTCGACGAGACACGCGTCGGCGATTTCGAGTTCCGCCGCAAGCGTGCCGGCCAGCTTGCCTGCAAGGGCCGATACGCTGCGGTGCAGCTCACTACCTACCTCGAGACCGGCCTGTGGCGGCGCAACGCCGAGCGCGCCAACCGGCTCGCGGCGCGCATCGCCGATGCCGCACCGCGATTGCTCAGCGTGCCCTTCGAGACCAACCAGGTGTTCATGCAACTGGGCCATGAACGCATCGCGCTGCTGTCACGCGAGTTCGGTTTCTATCCCTGGGGCCCCGCCGGTTCCGGCGAGGCGCGCTTCGTATGCTCCTGGGATACGCCCGATGCGGATGTAGACGCGCTGTGCGAGCGATTGCGGACACTCGTCTGAGCCGTGCGGCACGGCCGCGCATGCCGGCGTTCAGATGAGGCGCGGGATCACCGGCGAAACATGAAATACGCGGCGGCCACCAGGCACAGGCCCGCCCACAGGAAGTCCAGCTTCAGCGGCTGCTTCATATAAAGAATTGCGAAGGGCACGAACACGGCGAGCGTGATGACTTCCTGCATCACCTTGAGCTGGCCCAGCGACAGGGTGGTGTAGCCGATCCGGTTGGCCGGCACCTGCACGAGATATTCGAACAGCGCGATGCCCCAGCTGGCGAGCGCCGCGATCACCCACGGTCGCGTCGCCATGTTCTTCAAGTGCGCGTACCAGGCGAAGGTCATGAAGACGTTCGAGATGACCAGCAGTCCGGCGCTCAGCGCCCAGGCGGGAATCCTCACAGCGGCCCACGCCGCAAGGAGGCGAACTGCTCCCGCAGATCCTCCATCGCGCTTTCGAGCGCCGCGATGCGCGCCTCGAGATCGGCGGATGAGGTGCGGGCGACCGGCGCCGCCGCGCGCGGCGGCGGTTCCACCGCCGCCTCGACCGTCGGCGGTTCCTCGAACAGGTTGGCCCAGCGCGAATCGCGGCGTCCCGCCTCGCGCGGCAGCTGCGCGACCAGCGCGCCCTCGGGCCGGTTCGCGAGCGAGCCGAGCAAACCTTCCACGACGCCGGGATCCGGCAGCTCCGCCATGCGCGGGATGCGCGAGCGCAGCTCGCCCGGTGTCTGCGGTCCGCGCACCAGCAGCTCGCAGACGATGGCGGTTTCCTGTGGCGTGAACTTCAGGCTGCCGAATTCGGTGTTGCAGAAGATCTGCTGATATTTCGGCACGCGGCTGCCGAAGCCGGACTTCTCGACGACCAGGTGCCGGCGGGCGAGTCCGTCCACGGCCGCCTTCACCGCGGGTTCTTTGAGCTGCATCAGGGGTTCGCGATTGCTCTTCTGGTTGCAGGCATTCACCAGCGCATTGAGCGACAGCGGGTACTGATCGGGCGTCGTGATCTGCTTTTCGATGAGCGAGCCGATGATGCGCGCTTCGATCGCGGACAGGCGGATGTTCATGCGCGAAGTATACTGGCCCCAATCCAGCCGAGGCGCATCTTGACCCGCCGACTTCTCCTGCTCATCGCGTTCGTCATCGTCGCCGCGGCGCTGCTGTTCGTGCCGATACCGATCGGGCCGACGTATGCGGCGCGCACCATCGAGGATGCCGGGCACACGCCGCTGTTCTTCGCCGGCACGCTGTTCGTACTGGCGATCCTGCGCCACGACCTGCGCGTCGAAGGCCTGCGCCTGTACCTGCTGGCGGCATTGCTGGGCGGCGGCGCCGGGCTGCTCAGCGAGATCATCCAGATGCCGCTGCAGCGCGACGCTTCGTGGGTGGACGTGTTCGCCGACTGGGTGGGCGTGCTGCTGGCGCTCATGTCTTACCTCTTGTACGACCGGCGCGCGGCCGCGGATCGCCTGCTGCGCGTCACGGCAGTGCTGGTCATCGCCGGATGCCTGGTGGTATACGTCGCGCCGGTAGTTAGCATGCTGCGCGCCTATGCGCACCGCGACGGCCAGTTCCCGGTGCTCGCGAGCTTCGACTCGCGGCTCGAGCTGTACTGGATCGTGAGCTACGGCATCCGGCGCGAGATCCGCGACGGCGCGCTCGAGGTCGAATTCGACGCACCGCTGTTCCCGGGATTCTCGTTCCACGAGCCGGTGCCCGATTGGCGCCGGTACCGGACACTGGCCATCGACGTGGAAAATCCTGACGCGGCGTTGCCGCTCAAGATGGGCATCCGCGTGCACGATGCGCGCCATGCCCACACCTACGCGGACCGCTTCAACCGCAGCTTCGACCTCGCGCCCACCGAACGGCGCGTGCTGCGCATTCCGCTCGAGGAGATCCGCCGCGGGCCGCGGAACCGCCTCATGGATATGGCGCATATCTCTGATGTGACACTGTTCCGGCTGCGCGATTCGCCCTCGCAGCGCATGCGCCTGCACAACATGCGGCTGGAATGACGCGCCGCCGTTGAACATAGGCCTCGAAGAGCGCCGTTTCGGGCGTTCCGGTCCGGGCTCCCGATGCCTATACTTCGCCCCATGGAACCGATTGCCGACACCTTCGACGCCGCCTTCTCCAAGACCGTTGATCTCGCCAACAAGATGGCGGACAAGGACAAGGACGCGGACCTCTGGGACATTGCCGACGGCCTGCTGGCCGGCGCCATCCAGTACTGGCTGTACTCGCGCCAGCCCTGCGGCGATTCGCGCTGCCAGGATTGCATGCCGATCAGCACCGCCGAAGGGCGCATGTCGGAACTCAAGCGACTGATCGAACAGCTCGCCTCCGAGAGCGAGTACTTCCACACCCCCACGGATTCGAACGCCGGCCGCGCGTGATGCGGGGTGGTGTCAGGCAG
>DASTRL010000148.1:0-28938 GCA_035761265.1 Steroidobacteraceae bacterium | reverse complement strand
TCCACTCCTGAACACATTGCGCCGGCCTGGTACTTCGCTCCCTTCTACGCGATTTTGCGCGCGGTTCCCGATCAACGACTGGGAGCGCTGCTGATGCTGCTGGCGGTGCTCTCGTTCGCTTTCCTTCCGTGGCTCGATCGCTCGCCGGTGAGGTCCATGCGCTACAGGGGCTGGCTGCCGCGTGCCGCACTCGCGACATTCGCGCTGTCATTCACCGCCCTGGGCTTCTTCGGTCTCCAGCGGGCCACTCCGATCAATGTGCTGCTCGCGCGAATCTTCACCATGCTCTACTTCGCCTACTTCTGGCTGATGCCAATCTATTCGAAGTTGGCGGGCGAGAAGCCCGTGCCGCAGCGCATCGATTGAAGGTCATCGATCGGCTTGCGGGGTACGCAAGGCGGCGGGCCGCCAAGTGCGTTCGCCATGGCGCTCGTGGCGAAAAATCCGCGCCATGCAAATGTCGGAATCGTCGGCTAGCGATCCGGCACCGGTGCGCGTAGCGTCGCCCGCGGGTCACCGATCGACACGAGCCAAGGAGGGCAAGATGAAGGCGGGAATCATTCGATCGTATGCAATCGCAGTGGCGAGTCTGCTGATTTCGCCGGCAGTCCTGGCGGACGATTCTGCACGGCACGATGCCGCGCAGCAGCAAATGGCGCGCGGCATGAGTCACGAAGGATTCGCTTCGCGCGTCGCCATCGGGTACCGGGTCAACCCGGTGCCATTGCAGCTACGCGGCAAGAACCGGATGCTCGTCGGACTCGGCAGCTATCTGGTCAATGCCGCGGGCGGCTGCAACGACTGCCACACGCATCCTTCGTTTGCGCCGGGCGGCGATCCGTTCCAGGGCGAAACCGAAATCATCAACACAGCGCAGTTCCTCGCGGGAGGCCGGCAATTCGGACCGGTCACCTCGGCGAACATCACTCCCGATGAACTCGGCCGGCCTGCGGGGCTCACGTTCGAGGAATTCGAACACCTGCTGCGTACCGGACGTGAAGAGGACGGCGAAATCCTGCAAGTCATGCCATGGAACGTGTACGGCAACATGACGCGCCTCGACCTGCGCGCCATCTACGAATACCTGAGCGCGATTCCGTCGCTCCCGGACAATCCCGAGCCCGGACCGTGAACGACTCCGTCCTGCGGGCCGTCGCCGACGGCAGGGCCGCCGCGCCAACGCCAAACCTCTAATGTCCGGTGAGCGCGGCTTCGCCCCAGGTCACGGGAAGCGCTTCGTTCTGCGTGGCAGCGCTGCGCGCGACCAGCTCGATCAGTTTCACGCCATCGACATTCACCTCGAGCGTCTCGGCCGGCATGCCCCATTTCATCGGGTGGCTCTCCACCAGGCGCTTGCCGTCTCCGTACACGGTGAACGTCACCTCACGGGTCTTGTCGGTCGCGGAATCGTCCACGCCAACCTTCGCCGTGAAACGCTCGTAGTCGTCATTGCGCACTTCGAGGCGCGAGTTGGCGAGGATGCCGATCCCCGATGGATAGACCTGGCGCGCCACCTGCAGCGTCTGTCCGTACGGCGCGCTGTCGGCACGCGCGCCACCCCAACCGGCGTACTGCGGCCGGTCGCCGGCGCCGCGCGTACCGGCCCAGCCGGCCGCGGTGCGGAAAATCGTCGGATCCGCGATCGGGCGCGTCACGCCATCCACGGCGGGATTCACCCTGCCGGGCTGCTCCGATAGATAGAACCCGTCGGGGAGGGCGCGCATGCCTCGCGCTCGGAAGATCAACGTCTCGCGCGGCGCCAGGTGCAATCTGGTTTCCTTGGTGAAGGTCGTCTGCTTCTTCGTCCACAGATCGGTCAACTGGACGGGCGCGTCGTCGCGAAACTTGAGTTGGGTGGCCTGCAGGTTGACGTCATGCGCGCCCGAGCCGCGATTGAAGACGGCGACCGCTTTCTCGCCATTGGCAAGCGTCTTCACCAGGATCTGCAGGTCGCTCGAGTCATAGGCAACCGTCGCCTGGTTTCCGGCGACGTCCTGATCGAGCGCGATGATGTCGGCATTGCCGAGAATGTCCATCAACACATCCGGCGTCTTGCGCAGATCCGCGCCGATGAGCAGCGGCGCGTTCATCATGGCCCAGAGTGCGAAATGTGAACGCGCTTCGGTCAGGTGCTCGGCGTCGAAATCGCCGGCGCCGATGAAGAGCATATCCGGGTCGTTCCACGAGCCGGGGTGTGCATAGAGCGCGCGATGCACGGCGCTGTCGTAGTTCACCAGCAGGCGACCCCAGGCCGGGGAGATATCGTCGCTGGTGCGCGAGACGTTGCCGACGTCCTTGGCCCAGGCGCGCACGTTCGCCGCGCCCCAGATGCAGAGCGAGTACACGAAATCCCCATCCGGGTTGCTGTGCTCGATCGCCGCGCCGACGCGGCGGAACAGGTCCTGCACCGCGGAAACGTCGGTGCGCGAGATGGCGCCGAGATCCATGATCGGCGTCAGCGCGCGCGCCTGGCCGGATTTCACCTTCGGGGAATTCGGGCCGAAATCTCGCAGGCCGCAACCATCCACCTTGATGTAGTCGAAGCCCCATTCGTGGAAATACAGCGCGATGTCCTGCTCGATGTGGTCGTGAAGTCCCACCTCGCGCTCGGCGATGCTGCCCTTGGGCAGGTCCTCGTCGGTGGCGCTCCACGCCTGCGCGCAGGTGTTGCGGCCCATGTCCGAATAGATGCCGGCCTTGAGTCCCATGGCGTGCAGCCGATCGGTGAACGGCTTGAACGACGGTGTCTTGCGGTTGCGCGCAACCGTCGAGGGAAACTTGTCGGTGCGGATGATCAGATGTCCGTCGGGCACACGGCGCTTTGCCGCCCAACCGTCGTCCAGATTGATGTAGAGATAGCCCTTACGCGCGAGGCCGCTCTCGACGATGCGCTTCGCCGAGCCCATGACCTTTTCTTCATCGACGGCGCTGGCGAATGCATTCCAGGAATTCCAGCCCATCGGTGGAGTTGCGCCGCGGCCCGCGGAATAGGCGCTCCAGCGACCCGTGGGCGCGAGCGGATCGGCGCCCTGCGCCTGCGTCGTGGAACAGACGAGGATCGCCAGGAGCACCGCCATGATCACCGTTTTCATGCCGTCATTTCCCCTCAGGTGTCGATTCATTGTGTGTCCGCCGGCGCGTTGCGGGGTGCATCTTAAGTGCAACACCGCGCCCGACGCGATGGTTGCCGAAATACCAGTAGCGGAATTTCGCGGCACAGACGTCTGCGGGGGATCAAATCGCGACTTACAGCTAATGAAAGCGACTTTCATATGGCCAAGTGATCGAAAGATCCGCGCGGGGCTCAGGTGTTGCCTCTAGTGACATCGGTGGAAGGCGCGTTCGATATGGGTCGTATTGCGCGTATTTGGTACCTTTGCGTGGTGCAACCCGCTGATCTCGCCCGGCGCACTTTCATCGCGGCCACGCTGCTGTGCGGCGTGGCCCTGGCCGAAGAGGCGCCGCTCAAAGGCTCGGTCGAATTCTTCGACAAATACTGCTCCGACTGTCACTACGAAGACCAGAGCGGCGGCCTCGACCTGAGCGTCCTCGACTACGACCCCGGGAACCGCGACAACCTTGCGACCTGGGTCCGGCTGCTCGACCGTGTCTCTGCCGGCGAAATGCCACCCAGGAAGCGGAAGAAGAAGCGCCCCACGCCCGGGGATCTCGCGACCTTCACGCACACCGTGTCGACTTCCATCACCAGCTTCGAGCAGCAAGTCACGGCACGCGACGGCCGCGCAACCCAGCGCCGGTTGAACAGCTACGAATACGAGAACGCGCTGCGCGATCTGCTGAACGTGCCGTGGGCGCAGATCAAGGACAAGCTGCCGCTCGACGGCGAGGCCTGGCGCTTCAACAAGAGCGGTGAGGCGCTCGATGTCTCCTTCGTGCAGATGGAGCGTTACCTGACCGCCGCGGACTACGCGATGCGCCAGGCCATGGCGGCGGCGTTCGAACGGCCCGGGACGACGGTGCGAAAGATCTATGCCCGCGATGCCATCGGGCAGCGCTACCGTCCGAGCGAGAACGGCACGCTCTCCGACCGGCTGATGTTCCCGGTGCTCGACTCGCACGCGCAGCCCGAGGTGCGCGCCGGGCGCGCGCCCAACAGCAGCCCGGAAACTCGCGAGCGCGAGGCGGTGGGCAAGGTGTCCAGCATCTTCAGCGATGCCGGCCAGTACGGCTGGGGCTTCAACGCGCCGGTCGCTGGGCGCTATCGCATCCGGCTGAAAGGCTACTCGGTGTGGGTCAGCGGCGGGGGAATCGGACGCTGGTTCTACGAGGGCCAGGGCGAGGAGAAGGCGCCCGTGTACTGGCTGCCGGTCTGGCATCGGCCGAATGCGGACGAGATCTGGCCGGGCCGCAACAACGAGCCGATCGGCATTTACGCGCAGACTTCCGGCCAGACGCGGCCGGTGGGCGTCATGGACTTCACGCCGCAGCCTTCCGTGGGCGAGATCGAAGTGCAGCTCGCGGGTGGCGAGAGCATCCGTAGCGATGCGATGCGGCTCTTCCGCACGCGCGTCAACGGCACCGACGAGCAGTACGTGAATCCGCTCGCGACGCAGGAGGGCATGCCCGGCTACGCCGTGCAGTGGCTGGAAGTCACGGGCCCGTTGGAGGATGAAAACGCCACGAGCGGCTACCGGCTGTTGTTCGGCGACCTGCCGATGCGGCGGCTCGGGGAAGGCGAGAAGGGCGGTGTGCCGCTCGAGCGAGTGGCGCCGTACGTCGATCCGCCGGTCGGGGGCCCGAAGAGTGGCTTCCCGTTCGGGCCAGGTGGCTTCCGCTCGCCCATCAGCAATGTCATGGTCGAAGTGCTCTCGAGGAATCCGCAGCAGGATGCCGAGCGGCTGCTGCGCGGTTTTCTCGACGCGGCGTACCGGAGGCCGGTCGAAGAATCGGAAATGCAGCGGTTCCTCGGACTCTTCGAGCGTGAATTCGCACTCGGCTCCGGCTTCGCGCGCTCGATGCTCACGGCCTACACCGGCGTGCTGGTCTCGCCGGGCTTCGTGTTCGTCGAGGAGCAGCCGGGCAAGCTCGATGACTGGGCGCTCGCGACGCGCCTCGCCCTGTTCCTGTGGAACTCGACCCCGGACGCCGCGCTGCGTGCCCGCGCCGCAAGTGGCGAGCTCAGCAGGCCCGACGTGCTGCGCAAGGAGACCAGGCGGCTGCTCGACGATCCGAAGTCGCGTCGCTTCGTCGACGCCTTCACCGACTACTGGCTCGACTTGCGCAAGATCGACGACACCTCGCCCTCCGCGACCATCTACAATGACTACGAGCTGGACGAGCCGCTCAAGACCGCCGCGCTGCAGGAGACGCAGTTGTTCTTCGCCGAGCTCCTGCGCGCGGATCTGCCGGCGCGGAATGTCATCGCCGCGGATTTCACGTATCTGAACGAGCGACTCGCGAACCACTACGGCATCAAGGGCGTCGAGGGCGCGAACATGCGGCGCGTGGCTCTGCCGCCCGGCAGCGAGCGCGGTGGCCTCATGACCATGGCGAGCGTGCTCAAGGTCACCGCCAACGGCACCACCACCTCGCCGGTGCTGCGCGGCCACTGGATCACCGAACGGATCCTCGGCATCGAGATTCGTCCGCCGCCGCCGACCGTGAAGGCGGTCGAGCCGGACATCCGCGGCGCGGTGACCATCCGCCAGCAGCTCGCCAAGCATCGCGACAACCCGACCTGCGCCTCGTGCCACGTCAAGATGGATCCGCCGGGCTTCGCGCTCGAGAGTTTCGACGTGATGGGGGCGCACCGGGATCGTTATCGCGCGGTGGCCGACAACGTGAAGCCCGAGCCTGGCTTCGGGCTCAACGGCCAGGCGTTCGCCTTTCACTATGGACTGCCCGTCGACTCCACCGGCGAGCTGCCGGACGGCCGCACCTTTGGCGACGTGAAGAAGCTCAAGCGGCTGCTGCTGAGCGACCCGGAGTCCGTCGCGCGCAACCTCGCGAGACAACTGGTGGTGTTCGCCACCGGTGCGCCGGTGCGTTACAGCGACCGCGGCGAACTCGAGAAGATCCTGCAGCGCGCGCGGGCGCGCCAGTATGGCGTGCGTACCCTGGTCGAGGAAATCGTTCGCAGCGAGTTGTTCCAAAGCAAATGAAACCGAAAACACGAGCCCTTTCGCGGCGGCACTTTCTCCACGGCATCGGTGTCGCGATGTCGCTGCCGCTGCTCGATGCGATGCATCCGGGGACGGCGCGCGCCGCGACCGCATCGCCGCCGGCCTCGGCCACGCCGCGCCGCATGCTCGGCATCTGCAACAACCTCGGGCTTCGGCCCGACCTGTTCTTCCCGGCCGGCGCGGGCCGCGAGTACCCGGCTTCGCCCTATCTCAAACTACTGGAGGCGCATCGCAACGACTTCACCGTGATCAGCGGCGTCTCGCATCCCAACGTGGATGGCGGTCACCCTTCCGACATCAGCTTCCTCACCGCCGCGCCGCATCCGGCGAGCAGCTCGTTCCGCAACACCATCTCGCTCGACCAGTTCGTGGCCGAACGCATCGGCACCCTCACGCGTTTCCCGTCGCTCACGCTTGCCGTCAACGGCGCGGCGCGCAGCCTCTCGTGGACCGGCAGCGGCGTGGCCATTCCACCCGAAGAGCGTGCGGTCGAGGTTTTCAACCAGCTCTTCCTGCAGGGCACTCCCGAGCAGGTCGAGGCCCAGGTCCACCGGCTCGACACCGGGCGCAGCATCCTCGATGCGGTCGCGGCCCAGGCGAAGGACCTCGAGCGCAATGTCGGCGCGCGCGATCGCAGCCGTCTCGATCAGTACTTCACGAGTGTCCGCGAGCTCGAACACCGCCTGCAGGAGTCGCGCGAATGGGAGCGCAAGCCAAAGCCGGTCGTGAGCGTCGCCGCGCCGCCCGACTTTTCAAATCCGGCGCAGTACATGGAGAAGGTGAAGGCGATGTACGACCTCGCGCGGCTGGCGTTCGAGACGGACTCCACCCGCGCCATCACGCTCATGTTGAACAGCGTCGCCACGCCGGTGGTCACCATCCCGGGCGAGACCATCACCGACAGCTATCACAACCTGTCGCATCACGGGAAGGCGGAAGAGAAGCTGGCGCAACTCAAGGTGCTCGACGAGTTCCACATGAAGCTGCTGGCGAAGCTCTTCGGCGACCTTGAAGCCGTGAACGAGGGCGGTGAGAGCCTGCTCGATCGCACCATGATCCTCTACGGCTCGAACCTCGGCGACGCCAACGCGCATTCGACCACCAACCTGCCCACCTTGTTTGCCGGCGGCGGATTCCGCCACGGCCAGCATCTCGCCTTCGACCGGGGGCAGAACTACCCGCTGCCGAATCTCTTCGTCTCGATGCTCCAGCGCATGGGCCTGGAGGAGGACAAGTTCGCCTCATCGACCGGCACGATGCGCGGCCTCGAGATGGCATGAAGCGCCGCTTCGCATTGGTGATGCTGCTGGGGATGGCTTCCGCCGCGAGTGCGGAGGAGGTGGTGATCGATTTCGAGCAGGCGCAGATCGGCAAGCCCGTCCCCGCGTGGACCGAAAAGGGCGTCGTGTTCAAGCTGGCCCGTCCACTCGAACACAGCAAGGCGGCCGGAAGGATCATGTTCTTCCCGCACATCGCGACCAATCACAAGGGCATTCTCAATGCCATGGCCACCGAGCAGGCCATCCCCGTGCAGGCGACGTTTCCCAGGAACGCATCAGCCGTCACGCTCGTGCTCTGGGGCTCGACGGGTTGCCCGGCATTGCTCGAAGCCCTCGATCAGAATGGCGAGGTCGTCGACAAGGCCTCCATTGCCGCAGTGCCGGGCCGCAAGGCGCCCGGCGATCCCGTCCCCTTCGTTGAACTCACCGTGAAGGCACCGGCCATCGCCGCCGTCCGTTTCAGTGGTCCGCGCGACGGCGAGTTCCTGGCCGCGGACGAGATCCGGTTCACGACCCTTGACGCCAAGTGATGCGACGTACGGGCGGCGTTGCCCCCTGGCGCTACGCGCCTCCGTATTTCTGCGGACGCGCCGGAATTCGCCAGCGCCTAACATCGAACTGCACGCACCCGCAGGAGCTGCACATGAACGTCGGTGAATTCAGCCGGCGGCATCCGATCACGATTGGCCGGCAGGAAGTCCTCTTCGACGAGGTACCGCTCATCGAGCGGCCGCTTCCTCCATGACCGACGCCACACCCATCACGCCAGGCCGCGGCGACGCGCTCCTCATCGTCGACGTGCAGCGCGATTTCCTGCCTGACGGCGCGCTCGCCGTGCCGCAGGGTGATGCAGTCGTCGAAGTACTGAATCGCTACTGCGCGGAATTCGAGCGGCAGAAACTGCCGGTCATCGCGACGCGCGACTGGCATCCGCCGGATCATGTCTCATTTCGCGAGTTCGGCGGACCGTGGCCCGCGCACTGCGTCGCGGATACCGCCGGTGCGGAACTGCCGCCGTCGCTGCGCGTGCCGGCGGACAGCCTGGTCATTTCCAAGGGAACCCGGCCCGACGCGCAGGGCTACTCGGCATTCGAAAACACGGACCTCGCGGAGCTGCTGCACGAGAGGGGCTGTCGCCGACTGTTCATCGGAGGACTCGCGACCGACTACTGCGTACGCGCCACTGCACGCGACGCATTGCGCGAAGGATTCCAGGTGGTCGTGCTCGAGGATGCGGTACGCGCCGTGAACCTGCAGCCGGAGGATGGAGCCCGGGCACTCGCCGAGCTGGTGAGGCATGGCGCGCGGCTCATGCACCTGAAAGACGCCGTGGCGTGAACTGCGGTTCCGCGCTGCTGACGGATTTCTACCAGCTCACGATGGCGCATGCCTACTTCGAGCTGGGCATGCGCGACACCGCGACGTTCGAACTGTTCGTGCGCCGGCTGCCACCGTCGCGCCGCTTCCTGCTGGCAGCGGGGCTGCAACAGGCGCTCGAGTATCTCGAAGGACTGCGATTCACACCTTCCGACATCGCCTATCTGGGCCGATCGGGTGAGTTCCCGCCCAACTACCTCGCTTTCCTGGCGCAGCTGCGATTCACCGGCACCGTGTACGCGATGCCCGAAGGCACGCCGTTCTTCGCCGACGAGCCCATCCTGCGGGTCACCGCACCGATCATCGAAGCGCAGCTCGTCGAGAGCCGTCTGCTGAACATCCTGCACTTCCAGAGCGTGATCGCGAGCAAGGCTGCGCGTTGCGTGCTCGCGGCGCGCGGCCGCAAGCTCATCGACTTCGGCATGCGCCGCGCGCACGGCGCCGAGGCCGCGGTGCTCGCCGCGCGCGCCGCCTGGATCGCAGGCTTCGACGGCACGGCGACGGTCGAAGCGGGGCGAGCGTTCGGCATGCCGCTCTCGGGCACGATGGCGCATTCATTCGTCGAGGCTCACGACCGCGAGACCGATGCGCTACGAAATTTCCTGCGGGTGCGCGGCCGCGGCACCACGCTGCTGATCGACACCTACGACACCGAGCGCGCGGCGCATCGCGTGGCGGACCTGGCAGCGGAATTTTCCGGCGCGGGCGGCGCGCGCATTGCCGCGGTGCGCATCGACAGCGGCGACCTCGCATCCGAGGCCTGCGCCGTGCGGCGTATTCTCGACGCCCGCGGTTGTCGCGACATCGAGATCGTCGTCAGCGGCAACCTCGACGAAGCGCGCATCGCGGAGCTGCTGGATGCGGGCGCGCCCGTGAGCGCCTTTGGCGTCGGCACGCATCTCGATGTCGCCATCGATGCGCCGACGCTCGACATGGTCTACAAGCTGCAGGAGTACGCCGGACGCGCGCGCCGCAAGCGCTCGCCCGGCAAACAGACCTGGCCGGGAAGCAAGCAGGTATTTCGCACGCGGGATGGGCGCGGCGAGATCGCCGGCGATTGCATCGCCCTGGCCGAGGAACACCGCCCGGGAGAGCCGCTGCTGCGCGAAGTGATGCGGGACGGACGGCGCGTCGATCCGCTGCCATCGCTCGCCGATTCGCGCCGCCACTGCGGCACGCAACTGGCAGCGCTCGGGCCGTCGCTTCGCGAGCTCTCGAGCGGTGCCGGCGAATATCCCGTCGTGGTCTCCGAGCACCTGCGCACCCTTGCCGCGCAGCTCGATGTCAGTGGTGACTGATCCATCGCCGCGCGGGACACCGCGCATGCGGCGGATCATCCGGCATCTGGCACCGGGAACTGCTCGAGCAACACGCTGACCGGCCGGTGCGCGAGCATGCGCGACAGCGCCGCGCCGAGCAGCGGGGCGATGCTGAGCACGGTCACCCTGCCGCCAAGCTCGAGCGCAGTCCCCTGCATCGCTGGCCCCGTGCTGTCGGTCAGGACGATGCCGTCGATTTCTCCGGCCGCCGCCAGTGCGCGCAATCCGGGTGGATGTGGCGCGTGGGTGAACGCGACCTGCACGCGTCGCGCGCCCGCGGAGCGCAGCGCCGAGGCCGCCCGGATCAGCGTGCCGCCGGAGGCGCACAGGTCATCCAGCACGATGGCGTCCCGACCGGCGACTTCGCCGATCACCGTGCCACCGCTCGTCACGCCTCTGGCGCGACGCTTCTCGATGAACACCAGCTCCACGTCGCGACCGAGGCGCCGTTCGAGCTGCTCGCGGAACAGTTGCGCGCGCTTCACGCCGCCGACGTCCGGAGACGCAACCGCCAACGGCGCATCGGGAAGACTGGCGGCGGCGAAATGGCTCACGAACAGCGGCAGCGCCGAGAGGTGATCCGTGGGAATGCGGAAGGCGTTGTCGAAAGCTGCCGGATTGTGCACGTCCAATGCCACGAGGCGCCCGATGCCGGCGGATTCGAGCAGCTGGGCCACGTAGCGGACGGTCACCGGATCGCGGGTCTGGGTGCGCCGGTCCTTGCGCGCGAAGCACAGATAGGGCGTGAACGCCGTGAGACGCCGGGCACCGGCATCGCGCAAGCCGAACGCCAGCAGCAGCAGGCGCAGCAGTCGCTCGCTCACCGTGGCATCCGGGGAGTTCGCGAGCAATTGCACCACGTAGACGTCACGGTCGCGCACCGGGACCAGCGGACGCAATTTGAATTCGCCTGCCTCGAAGCCGCGTTCTTCGAGCGGCGCGGGCTCGAGACCGGCGGCCGCCGCGATCGCCTGCCCGAGCGAACGACTCTCGCTGAGCGAGAAGATCAGGGGCGATCCTGCGTTCATGGTGGTACCTCAGCGCAGGTAGGCTTCGGTGGCGTACCGCCGCATCATGCGGTGCGAATTGAAGTACGCCGCATTCTTCGTGATGCAGCCCTGCATCACCGCGGTCCACCCGCCGTGCTGCTCGTTGCCGTAGAACAGCGGCAAGATCACGCGTTCCAGCTTGTCGTAAATCGAGGCCGCATCGTCGATGGCCCAGCCGGTGACGCCCTCGATGCAGCCTTCCATCCACCAGCCGTCGAGCACGGAGAGGCTGGGAACCCCATTGAACGCGGCCTTCATGCCGCTCGTGCCCGAGGCCTCGTACGGCGGCAGCGGCGTGTTCAACCACAGGTCCGCACCGGAAACGAGGCTCAGGGCCATGGCCATGTCATAGTCGTGTAGATAGACGCAGGCGATCGCGCCGCCGAGCGCGGCCATGTGCCGGTGCAGCGTGGCGATCAGCTCCTTGCCCGCCGCGTCGTGTGGATGCGCCTTGCCGGCGAGCAGGATCTGGAAAGGGGACGCGTGCGCCACCGCCTTGAGGCGCTCGAGATCCGTGAACAGCATGTCCGGACGCTTGTAGGCGGTCATGCGCCGGGCGAAGGCCAGGATCGGCACGTCGAATTTCAACGTGATGCCGGTCGCGGCAGTCACGGTGTCGATGAGCGCCTGCTTGGCGCGCGCATGCGCCGCCAGGATCGCCGCCTGTGGAATCCGGTCCGCGCGTACCAGCAGCTCCGGCTCGTGGCACCACCCGGGAATGTAGTGGTCATAGAGCTCGCGGAAACTCGCCGCCGTCCAGGTGAATGGGTGGATGCCATTGGTGATCGCACGTACCCGGAATCCCGGGAACATGCGCTGCGACACTTCCGCGTGGCGGCGCGCCACGCCGTTGACGAACTCGCTCAGGTTGAGGGCGAGGCGCGTCATGTTCAGGGCGTCTTCTCCGCCGAGCGACCGCAGCATGGACATCTCCCGTGCCGCGTTCTCCGCGAGCGGCGATGAGCCGAAGAGCAGCCGCTGGACCAGCTCGTAGGCGAACCGGTCGTGGCCCGCGTCCACCGGCGTATGCGTCGTGAAGCAGCATAGCTCGCGCACCCGCGGCAGGTCGTAGGGCGATTCGCCCGGCCGCAGGTCGCGCGTCGACCATGCAAAGCGGCGCAGCAGCTCCAGCCCGAGCAGCGCCGAGTGGCCCTCGTTCATGTGATAGGTCTCGATCTCGAAGCCGAGCGCATGCAGGATGCGCACGCCGCCGAGGCCGAGGATGATCTCCTGCTTCAGGCGGTAGACTTCGTCGCCGCCGTAGAGATAGTGCGTGAGCTCGCGGTCCTCGGGATGATTCTCGGGTAGATAGGTGTCCAGCAGGATCACCGGCGCGGACCCGCCCATGTGGCTCTCGATCACGTACAGCCATGCGCCCACCCACACCGTGCGGCCCTCGAAGCGCACCGCGACGCGGGCATCGAGCGGCTGCGCGAAGTCCGCCGGATTCCATGTCGCCGGGCGCTCGCGCTGATTTCCCTGCGCGTCGATGTCCTGGTGGAAATAGCCCTCGCGGCTCACGAGGCAGACGCCAACGAGCGGCAGGCTGAGGTCGGCGGCCGAGCGCAGCGTGTCCCCGGCGAGCACACCGAGTCCGCCCGCGTAGGTGCCGATCTGCGAGCGCAGCGCGATTTCCATGGAGAAGTACGCAACGCGTGGCTCGCGGGTGAATTCATGCAGTCCGTCGGTCATGCCGCGACCCCTCAGTGCTGCAACAGCTCGTGCGCCGGCGCAGGCCCGGCGGCGGCCGACACTCCCTGCGTCCTCAAATAGGCCTCGATGTCGGTCTTGAGATTCTCGGAGACCGGCCCGAACACCGCCTGCACCGCGTTGCCCATGACGAGCACCGCGGTCGCACCCAGTTCCTTCAGGCGTTGCGGATTCACTTTGGCGGCGTCGGCCACCGTCACGCGCAAGCGCGTCACGCAGGCATCCAGCGCAGTCAGGTTGGCGGCGCCGCCGAAGGCACTCACGAGTTCCGCCGCCTTGTTCAGGCCTGCAACGGGCTGCATATGTACCGCCGGCGCATCATCCTCGCGACCCGGCGTCGCGAGGTTCAGCCAGCGGATGGCGGCGCTGAATACCAGGTAGTAGACCACGGCGTACAGCGGCCCGAGCACCAGCACCAGCCACCACTTCTGCGAAAAGGGGCTCAGCACGTTGTACAGCAGGAAATCGATTCCGCCCTGCGAGAACGTGAACCCCAGATGCGCGCCGAGCGTCGCCATGAGGAACTGCGCCGTGGCGGCCAATATCGCGTGCATCAGGTAGAGTGCCGGCGCCACGAACAGGAAGGCGAACTCGATCGGCTCGGTGATGCCGGTGAGGAAAGAGGTGAGCGCGGCGGTCAGCATCATGCCGCCGATGGCGCGGCGCTTCTCCGGCCGCGCCGCGCGCCAGATCGCGAGCGCTGCCGCGGGCAATCCGAACATCTTGAACAGGAACGCGCCGCCGAGGATGCCCGCGGTCGGGTCGCCGGCGAAATATCGGGTGATGTCGCCGTGGACGGTCCTGCCATCGGGGGTGACGTAGGTGCCGATCTCGAAGAAGAACGGCGCATTCCAGATGTGGTGCAGGCCGAAGGGCAGCAGCAGGCGTTCGACGAAACCATACAGCGTGGCCGCGGTGCGCGGGTCGCCGGCCGCGGCCCACCGCGAGAACACGTCGATTCCGCCCTGGACCGGCGGCCAAACTACCGACAACACCAGCCCGAGCCCGATGGCGCCCAGCGCCGTCACGATGGGAACGAAGCGCTTGCCGGCGAAGAACGAGAGGTACGCGGGCAGCTCGATGTGGTAGAAACGCCTGAACATCGCCGCCGCGAACCCGCCGGCGAGAATGCCGCCGAACACGCCCGTCTGCAGCGTGGGTATGCCCATCACATCGACGGTCTGCGTGTGCCACACGCCGCTCATCACGCCCAGGGTGGCCAGCATCACCAGGTAGCCGATCGTGGCCGCCACGGCAGCGACGCCGTCGTTCTCGGTGAACCCCAATGCCACCGCCACGGCGAAGATCAGCGGTAGATTGGCGAAGATGACGTCGCCGGCGCTCTTCATCAGTTGCGCCAGCAGCGGTGGCATCCAGTCGAACGGCGCCGCGCCGATGCCGAGCAGCAGGCCGGCAATCGGCAGAACCGCCACCGGCAGCATCAGCGCCTTGCCCACTTTCTGCAGGAATGCGAATGCGCCATTCATCTTCGCACGCGCCGCGCCGCTGCCGAATGCCGGTGGGGTGAGGGTGAGCATGGTGTCCGACCCTGACATGGCCGGCCGGCGCCGTCATGCGGGGAACCCGCGGGCAAGGCCGTAGTTTTACGTAGCCCGGCGCGACGGGGCGCGAGGGCAGGTACTTCGTGCCGCCGTTTCAGGCGGGCCGCGCGCGACTCCACAGCGCGCGCTGGATGCGCCACAGGAGCACTGATGCCAGCAGCGAGGTGGCGACGACGACGTATCCGGCGATGTCGTAGTGATGGATCCGGCCGTCGGCGCCTTGTTGCACGATGTGCCCGGCCACGAGCGATGCCAGGCCGCCCGCGAGCTGCGAGATCGACGCGTTGATGGCGTTGAACGAGCCGCGCTGCGTTGGCGCCGGCACCTGCGACATCAGCGCCTGGAACGGGATCATCCGCGAGAAGATGCCGACGAACAGCACGACGTTGACGAGCGTCACGACGAGCAGCGTGGTGGGGCCGAGGTGCGTGTAGACCAGCACGGTGACGATCATCACGGCCGTGCCGAAGAAGAATACGGGCAGCTTGCCCAGCGCGTCGGCGGCCCTGCCGACCAGCGGCCCGATGAAGATGGTCGCGATGCCGGTGACCAGATAGATGACCGGCAGATCGTGCAGCGAGATCCCGAGATTGCCCACGGTGAAGGCACTGCTGAAGGGCATCAACATGAAGCCGCCCGTCGCCAGGAACAGCACCGAGACGAACGACAGCAGGTAGTGCGGCTCGGTCACGGTGTGCAGCAGGTGTTTGAGGGCGCCGTGTTCCGGCGGTGATTTCAGGTGCGCGTCGACCGGCTCCATGTGCCAGACGATGAGCAGACCACCGAGCACGCCGAGCGCCGCCAGAGCGAGAAAGGGCGCGTGCCAGTCCAGGTGATTCGATAGATAGATGCCGAAGGGAATGCCGAGCACCTGGCTGGCGGCGAATGCGGTCTGGATGAAGCCCATCACGCGGCCGCGCATCTGCGGCGCGAACAGGTCGGTGGCGATCGCGAGCACGACCGAGCCGATCACGCCGCCAAACAACCCGGTGACCACGCGCGCCAGCAACAGCGACTCGAAGCTGCGCGCGAGGCCGCACCACAGCGTGCCCGCGAGGAAGCCGGCATAGAAGAAGAGCAGCAGCTTCTTGCGGTCGAAGCGGTCGGCGAAGCCCGCGGTCAGCAGTCCGGACACGCCGGCGGCAAACGCGTACGCCGAGACGACGCTGCCGAATTGCGCGGGCGTGATCGCCAGCGACGGCATGATGAGCGCGCCGAGCGGCGACATCAGCATGAAGTCGAGGATCACGGCGAACTGCAGGAACGCCAGCATGGCGACCACGAGTTTCTGGTAGCCGGAAAATGGCGAAGTCGACACGGCGGTGTGGGTGGTCATGGGCGCGCAGCCTACCGGCGGACCCGGGTGGTTTCGTCCGTCGAAATGGGCAGTTCAATTCGCGGCAGCGAAGGTTAGAATGACAGTGGCCGGAATGCGCGTGATTTCCGCTTGTCGACTCGAAATGCCGGAATGAGCTGATACCCGGACGTCCGGTTGGGTGGAAACTCCCCGAATGACTTCCCGATCTGCCCTGCGGCGTTTCCTGGCATGCGTGGTGCTGTTCAGCTCGATGGTCCGTACGGTCGCCGCAGGAACCCCACCACGCACGTATGCCAATCCCGTCGACATCGACTACCGCTACAACTTCGAACAGATCAACCAGCAGATCTCGTACCGCACGGGCGCGGACCCGGTCATCGTGCGGCACCAGGACGCGTACTATCTTTTCCTGACGCTCGCGGACGGTTACTGGCGCTCCACCAATCTGCTCGACTGGCAGTTCATCACGCCGAGTCGCTGGCCTTTCGCGAGCGTCGTGGCCCCGGCGGCGATCTCCGATGGAGAGCGGCTGATCCTGATGCCGTCCATGACGCGCCCGGATCCGATCCTGGTGAGCCGCGATCCTGCGCATGGAAAGCTCGATTTCCTGACACGCCGTCCGCCGGAGCTGCCCAGTACCCTGGCGCCAGGCGCCGGCAGCGAGCTCGGCGGCTGGAGCGGAGGCGACGCGCCGCACGAACGCTTTCCACCCGGGCCCTGGGACCCGGCGCTGTTCAAGGATGATGACGGACGCTGGTATCTCTATTGGGGTTCCTCCAACACGTTTCCCATCTACGGCATCGAGATCGACATGCGGGATGTGGACACGCAGCAGCGCATCCGCTACATCGGCAAGCCGCGCGCGCTGATCGGCCTGAATCCCAAACTACACGGCTGGGAGCGCTTCGGGCCCGATCACAGCGCCGAGGACCGGCCGACGTACATCGAAGGCGCCTGGATGACCAAGGTCGGTGGACGCTACTACCTGCAGTACGCCGCGCCCGGCACCGAGTACAACGTCTACGGCACCGGCACCTACGTTTCCGACGAACCACTCGGGCCGTTCGAATACGCCGCCTACAATCCCGTGGGCTACAAGCCCGGCGGCTTCGTCCACGGCGCTGGACACGGCAACACCTTCCAGGACGAGTTCGGCAACTGGTGGAACACCGGCACGCCGTGGATCGGTTACAACTGGACCTTCGAGCGCCGCATCGCGCTGTTTCCCGCTGCGTTCAGCGGCGACGGACAGATGAGCGTCGATACGCGCTTCGCGGATTTCCCGCACTTCATGCCGGCAGCGAGGGTCGCCGATCCGCAATCTCTCTTCACGGGCTGGATGCTGCTTTCGTATCGAAAGAAGGCGACCGCATCTTCGGTGCTCGCAACCTCCACGCACGAGGACTTCAGCGCCGCGCAGGTCACCGACGAGGATCCGCGAACCTTCTGGGTGGCGGCCTCGAATGAAAAGGGCCAGACGCTCACGGTGGACCTCGGCGCGCCGAAGACGCTGCGCGCCGTGCAGGTCAATTTCGCCGACTATCTATCGGGCCGCTTCGGCGATGCGCCGGACATCTACACGGAGTTCGAGCTCGAGTCCTCGCTCGACGGCAATCACTGGCAGCCGCTGGCCAGAACCGCAGCCGCGAAGCGCGACCGACCCAATGCATACTTCCAGCTGCCATCGCCGGTGCACGCACGCTACCTGCGCTACGTGCACGGGCACGTGGGCGCGGCACACCTGGCGATCAGCGATCTGCGGGTGTTCGGCGACGCCGGCGGAGCGGCACCGCGCGCTCCACGCGGCGTCAAGGCCGCGCGCGCGACGGATCCACGCATGATGACGGTGAGCTGGCGGCGCGTGCCGGGAGCGGTGGGGTACAACGTGCGCTGGGGCATCCGGCCGGATCGTCTGAACCTCTGCTACCAGCTGTTCGCGGACCGCGGTACGCGGCTGGATGTGCGCGCGCTCAACGCCGGTGTGGGCTACCGCGTGGCCGTGGAGGCGTTCGACGAGAACGGTGTCTCGGCTCTCAGCGAGATCGTGACCGTGCCCTAGCTCACCGCGGCCTGGATGGCCCGCCACCAGTGCGGGCTCAGCAGCTCGGCGTGCCGCGACTTGAACGACTCGAGCAGCTCGCCGGGAATCCCGAGGAACGGCAGCCACTGCTCCGGGAAGATGTCGTTCGGCCCGACGAAGAACCACGGCTCGGCGCTGAACTCTTCCTCGTCGCTGCTGGCCACCGGCAAGTCGCGGAAATTGCACTCGCGCAGCGAGGTCACCTCGTCGTAGTCGTAGAAGACGACCTTGCCCTCGCCGGTGACGCCGAAATTCTTGAACAGCAGGTCGCCCGGAAACACGTCGCTGCCGGCGAGCTCGCGCAGCGCCTCGCCATAGTCGAGCAGCGCGCGTTCGGCGGCGGCGGAGTCCGCTTCGCGCAGGTACAGGTCGAGCGGCCGCAGCCGCCGCTCGATGTAGCAATGCCCGACGATCAGGTCGTCGCCTTCGAGGCGGCATACCCCGCCGGCCTCGGTCAGCAGTTCCTGCAGCAGCTTCGGCATGAAGCGCGCCTTGGGAAGCCTGAGCTGCCGGTACTCCTGCGCGTCGACCAGCCGGCCCACGCGATCGTGCTCGAACACCCACTTGTATCGGTCCATGACTTCGGCGCGCGACGTGCACTTCGGCGGGCCGAATCGATCGCGGATCACCTTGAAGACCAGGTCGTGCGATGGCAGCGTGAACACGATCATCACCAGGCCGCGCTGGCCCGGCGCATGCACGAACACGTCGAAGGACTGCGCCAGGTGGCGGCGCAGCGCGTGGTAGCGCTCGGTCTTGCCCTGCTTGGCGCGCCCCAGGATCGTATACAGCTCATCCACCGGCTTGCCGGGCATGAAGGTGCGCAGCAGCGACACCGCCGCGCTCACCACCGGCAGGTCGACGTGGAAATAGGAGCGGGTGAAGCCGAACAACGAGCTGATCTCGCTGCGGGAGAGCAGCACCGACTCGATCCTCAACCCCTCGGCCGCGTGCCGGAACACGATGACGAACGGCGTGATGCTGCCATCGCCGATCATGCGGCCGACGATGTTGGCGGTGTCGCCGCGAAAGAACGGCGCGTCGATCGTTTCCACGAGCTGGGGCGCGGCGCTTTGCCGCCGCGAGTCGAAATGCGGCGTCAATTCTCGGCAGACGTGGCGCGCGAAACCCTCGAGCTCGGTAGTCAGACTGGCGAACGGCAGGTCGCTCAGGAGCTCGCACACCGTACGCTGCAATGAATCGCCGACCGGATAGACGCGAATCGGCACGCTGCCGGAGGCCCGGCCCCTGGCGGTGGCGCTGAACTCGATTTCCTCGTCGACGCCGATCGTCGCGAACACGTCGCGCGTGATCGAGTTCAGGAAGGTGCGATAGAAATCGCTGTCCGGCACCCGCGCGATCTGCAAGGCGTACTGCCGCTTCACCTCCATCCAGAACGAGCGGTCGTGCAGTGCGGCGCCCAGCTCGCGCCCCAGGGACTCGATGGCGCCGCTGACATGCCGTTCGTACAACTCGATGCGCTGCACCGCATCCGCGCGCGCCGCGGACCAGTCCCGCGCCAGGAAATGCCGCGCGGCGCGGCGCGTGATGCGCGCGAACTCCGCGTTGTAGTCCTCGAATCGATGGCGCAGCTCGGCGGCCAGCTCCGCCGGGCGCGCCAGCGTGTCGACGGCATGGATGGGACTCGCGTGCTGCATGGCAGGCTACGAGGCGCGACTGATCTGGAACTGCGCCTGCTCGGTGCTACCTTGCATGGCGCCGGTCGAGAATTGGCCTGCCGTGATCACCGTCTGCACCGCATCGAAGTAGCCCGTGCCGACGAATGCCTGATGGCGCGTGGCGCGGTAGCCGTCCGCCTCCCGCGCGAACTCGCGCTGCTGCAGCCGGGAGTAGCCCAGCATGCCTTCGTCCCGATACGCGGAGGCGAGCTCGAACATGGACAGGTTGAGCGCGTGCCAGCCCGCCAGCGTGATGAACTGGAACCGATAACCCAGCGTCGCCAGGCGTTCGCGCCACACCCGCATCTCGTCGAAGCTCAATTTCGAGTACCAGTTGAACGAGGGCGAGCAGTTGTAGGCGAGCAGCTTGCCCGGGTAGCGCGCGTGGATGCCGTGCGCAAAGCGGCGCGCTTCCTCGATGTCCGGCTTGGCGGTCTCGCACCAGATCAGGTCCGCGTACGGCGCGTATGCCAGGCCGCGCGCGATCGCCTGCTCGATGCCGTTCTTCACGTGGAAGAAGCCCTCTGGGCTGCGCTGTCCCGTGAGGAAAGGCTTGTCGCGGGGATCGTGGTCCGAAGTCAGCAGGTTCGCGGCCTCGGCGTCCGTTCGTGCGATCACGATCGTGGGCACGTCGGAAACATCGGCGGCCAGGCGCGCCGCCACCAGCTTGTTGATGGCTTCGTCGGTGGGCACCAGCACCTTGCCGCCCATGTGGCCGCACTTCTTGGCCGAGGAAAGCTGGTCTTCGAAGTGCACGCCGGCCGCACCGGCGCGGATCATGGCCTTGGTCAGCTCGAAGGCATTCAGGTTGCCGCCGAATCCGGCCTCGGCATCCGCGATGATGGGCGCCAGCCAGTCGATGTCGCTGTCGCCGTCGAGCGCGTGAATCTGGTCGGTGCGCAGCAGCGCGTTGTTGATCCGGTCGATCATCTTGGGCACGGAGTCGACTGGATACAGGCTCTGGTCCGGGTACATCTCGCCGGCGCTGTTGCCGTCGCCGGCCACCTGCCAGCCGGAGCAGTAGATGGCCTTGAGCCCCGCCTGCACGGCTTGCACGGCCTGGTTGCCCGTCAGGCAGCCGAGGCCCGCGACCACGGGCTCCTCGTGCAACATCCGCCAGAATTTCTCCGCGCCCAGGCGGGCCAGCGAATGCTCGACGTGCACCGTGCCGCGCAACCGCGTGACGTCGGCGGCGGAGTAAGGGCGCAGGATGCCGCGCCAGCGCGCCTGCGTGCTCCATTCGGTGCTGAGACGTTGCTGCTGCTTTGCAACTCGATCGGACATGGCGGAACTCCTCGACGATGGATGGGTGGCCATTTGATGGCGCTTGCTGTGCCGTGGGGCCGAAGAGTAGAGTGATTCACAGCGATATTTTCACATCGGAAACTTCACACTGTGAATTTCACACCATGAGTGGGCTCGTCCGACAAGGGCATTTTCTCGGCGCCAAGCTGCGCTCGCTGCGCAAACGCAATGGCCTGACGCTCGAGGAGCTGTCGGCGCGCTGCGTGCAGATCGACGCGACCGCGGCACCGTCGGTCTCGTACCTGAGCATGATCGAGAACGGCCAGCGCGTGCCTTCCGATGCCATGCTCGGCCTGCTCGCGGACATCTTCGGCAAACCCGCCGGGTGGTTTCTCGATCGCAATACGGAGCTCGCCGCCGAGGCCAGGCCGCGCGCGCGGGGCGGACTGGCGGCCATGCCGCTCGAGCCCGGCTTTCTCTTTTCCCACGACCTGCTGCAGATCGCGCTGCCGGAACTGCTGAGCCAGACCGCGACCACGGGCCGGCAATTCGCGCAATTGCTGATTCGCGTCTGGCAGGAGACGCGCCACAACGACTTCCCCGACATCGAACGCGCCGCCGAGCGGGTTGGCGATCGGCGCATGCCCCTGTCCGTGCAGGACCTGCAGGGAATCTGCAAGCGTCTCGGCCTGCAGATCCGCTGGTTCGACTCGGAGGGCGAGCCCGCGCGCGCGATGGTGCGCGCCCGTTTCGAGGCGCCCCACACGGTGTGGATCAACAAGCGCCTGAAAGCGCAGGAGCCGCGGCTCAAGTACGAGCTCGCCTTCTTCGCCGGTCATCGCATCATGCACAACGGTGACGGTCTGGTCTCACCGCACGAGGCCACCTGGAACGACGTGGCCGAGGCGGCGGCGGGCGGCGCGGGCATGGGCCCCCAGGACGTGCTGTATGCGTGGCGGGACTTCGAGTGCAGCTCCTTCGCGGCCGCACTGATGTGCCCGCGCGCGCCGTTTCGCCGCTTCCTGATCCGCGAGGCGCACTCGGTGGAGGCCGGCGCGCGGCTCGGCGTGACGTCGGCCGTGATGATGCGGCGCATGACTTCGGTTTCGCCATATCGGCATTGGCATTTCTTCGACGCGTACGCCCCGGGCTTCCTGCGCGCGGTGTATCGCGCGAATGGCATCCCGCTTCCGTGGGGCAACATGAGCGTGGTTCCGGATCCGTGTCCGCGTTGGGCCGTGTTCCGCTTGCTGCGCAGCCCGGCCGCCAGCGGCACCAGCAAGGCCGCGCAGCAGCCGAAGTCGCAGATCTCGATCATGCCGGATGGCGATCGCTCCAGGCTCTATTGCTGTCATTCGATGTTGACCCGGGATGCCGCCGCGGTTTCACACGTGATCTCGGTGGGCGTGGATCTGTCGCCGGCATTGGCGGCGCAGGGTTACGATGAAGCCGCGCTGGTCCAGTCCGTGGCGGATGCCTGCCGCAAGGGTGGCGGCGACGCCCCGATCCCCACCGAGGCCAAACAGGCGCTGCAGACCGTCTCCAAGGTGCTGAACATCGGCTGGATCGCCGCGGCGCTCTCCCACCAGGCCACCACCATCTGCTCGCGCAGCAATCGCTGTCCGCGCCCCGATCATGCTTGCCACTGACCAGGATTCGATCATGGAAAATCATTCGTGCGCGCGCGGTGGAATGCAGGTCTCCACAGCCCTGGCGCAACTGGTGGAGCAGGAACTGGCGCCGCCATTGAAGCTCGATGCCGAGGCCTTCTGGGCGGGACTCGCGAAGCTGCTGGATGATCTGGTCCCGATCAATCGTGCGTTGCTCGCGCGCCGTGATCAGCTGCAGCTCGACATCGACGGCTGGCATCGCGCGCGGCGCGGCCGACCGTTCGACGTCGCGGCCCACGAAGCGCACCTGCGCAGCCTCGGCTACCTGGTGCCCGAAGGCCCGGACTTCAGGATCGGCACGCAGAACGTGGACGATGAGATCGCGCGGATCGCCGGACCGCAGCTCGTGGTGCCGCTCAGCAACGCGCGCTACGCATTGAATGCCGCCAACGCGCGCTGGGGCAGTCTGTACGATGCCTTTTACGGCACCGATGCCATCGAGGAAACGGGGACGCTGGCGCGCGGCAAGCGCTACAACGCGGCGCGCGGCCGTGTGGTGATCGAACGTGCGCGCGTGCTGCTCGACCAGACCGTGCCGCTCGCGCACGGCAGTCACCGGGATGCCGGGCAATACGCCGTGGTGCGTGGCGCCCTGCAGGTGACGCTGCGCGACGGAACGCGCGCGGCGCTCTCGTTGCCGGCGCAATTCAAGGGATACACGGGAGCGGAGGCTTCGCCCGCGGCGCTGTTGTTCGAGCATCACGGGCTGCACATCGAAGTGCGCATCGACCGGGAGCATCCCATCGGTCGCGAGGACGCGGCCGGCATTGCCGACGTGCTGCTCGAATCGGCGATCACCACAATCATGGATCTGGAGGATTCCGTCGCGGCGGTCGACAGCGACGACAAGGTCGCGGTGTACCGCAACTGGCTCGGGCTGATGCGCGGCGATCTCACGGCGCGGTTCGCCAAGGGCGGCGGCGAGGTCGACCGCCAGTTGAATCCGGACCGCGAGTATCGATCGCCGTCGGGGGGGCGCGTGCAGATCCCGGGCCGCAGCCTGATGCTGATCCGCAATGTCGGACACCTGATGACCACCGACCTGATCCTGCATCGGGGCGAGGAGGCCCCGGAGGGCATCGTCGACGCGGTGGTCACCGCGATGATCGCGATGTTCGACCTGAAGGGGCTCGGCAGTCACCGGAACAGCCGCGCCGGGTCTATCTACATCGTCAAGCCCAAGATGCATGGCCCCGAGGAGGCCGGCTTCGCCAACACCTTGTTCGATCGCGTCGAGGACCTGCTCGGGCTCGGGCGCCACACGCTGAAGATCGGCGTGATGGACGAAGAACGGCGCACCACGGTCAATCTCAAGGAATGCGTGCGCGCGGTCCGCGATCGCATCATCTTCATCAACACGGGATTCCTGGATCGCACGGGCGATGAGATCCACACCGCGATGCAGGCCGGTGCGGTGTTGCGCAAGGGCGAGCTGCGCACGGCGGTGTGGCTCAAGGCTTACGAGGATCAGAACGTCGATGTGGGACTGGCCTGCGGGTTCGCCGGGCGCGCACAGATCGGCAAGGGCATGTGGGCGATGCCGGATCGCATGGCGGACATGTTGCGCACCAAGGGCGCGCACCCGTTGTCGGGCGCAAATACCGCCTGGGTGCCGAGTCCCACCGCGGCGACGCTGCACGCGCTGCATTACCACGAGGTGGACGTGTTCGCGCGCCAGCGCGAGTTGGCCAGGCGGCCGCGGGCCGCATTGCGCGACCTGCTGACGGTGCCGCTCGCGACCAATACCGCCTGGAGCGAAACGGAAAAGCGCGAAGAGCTCGAGAACAACGCGCAGGGCATCCTCGGCTACGTGGTGCGGTGGATAGACCACGGTGTCGGCTGTTCCAAGGTGCCCGACATCCATGACGTCGGCCTGATGGAGGACCGCGCGACGCTGCGCATCTCGAGCCAGCACATCGCCAACTGGCTGATGCACGGCATCGTCACGCGCGACACAGTGCTCGCGGCGCTGCAACGCATGGCGAAGGTCGTGGACCAGCAGAATGCCGCGGATCCCTCCTATGCGCCGATGTCGCCGAACTTCGATGGGTCGATCGCCTTTCAGGCGGCCTGCGACCTGGTGTTCAAGGGCGCGGCACAGCCCAGCGGATATACCGAGCCGCTGCTGCACGGTCGAAGACGCGAACGCAAGGCGCGCTGCAGTTCAGCGAGGCGTTGAGGACACGCGCCAGTTCGCTCCGATCGTGACCCCGCGAGTTTCGCACCCCAGCTCGCGCAGCCACGACGCGACGGCGTGGTTCGAGTTGCGGAATATCGTGTAGCGCTGGGGGTGATGCACGAACGTCATGCCCGCCTCGGGATTCGACACGGCGGTATCGCGGCCCGCGTCATAGAGCGCCTGCATCCGGGTCTCGAATGCGATCAACCGCACGCGCTCGACCGCGATGGAAAGGATCTCTTCGGGGGCGGGCACCTGCTCGCGCACGTTCTCGATCGTGGCGGGACCCGTGAGAAGGCCGCGTCCCAGGGCGCCTTCGGTCGGCCAGAACAGTGCCGCGGCGCCGCGCCAGGCGCCGTGCTTGCCGAGCGCGTACCACTCCCAGTCGCCGTAAGCGTAGCGAATGAGTGCGCCGTCGGGTGCAGGGAGCACCAGGCTGGTGGTTCGGCCGTGGTCCACGACGAAGACGTCGACCGGGTCGGAGACAGATGACGGCGGAATGATCACCGTCGCGCAACTTGCCAGTGCCCACGCCGCCAGCGGGACGAGCACGAGCGGCCCCAGCGAGACGAACAGTTTGCGCGCAGCTTTCATGTCACGGTGCGGCTGAATTCCGTCGGCCGGCGGAATCGCCTGATGCGGATTGCAGTCGCCCGGCGGGCAATGCCATGGGCGTGAACCGGATCTCGGCGATGGCACCCTTGAACCACGACACGCGATTCTGCCGCACGCCGATCGAGGTGCGTCCCGGTGCCATGGGCGCGAAATCGACCTCCCCCGAGAGTTCCAGGACACCATTCACGTAGCTCGACATCGTCGCGCCGTCATACACCAGCGCGACCCAGTACCAGCGATCGGTGGGATGGCGCTTCGAGCGATCGAGCAGCGTGAGCTTGTGGTCGGGGTCCTGGAACAGGAAGGTGTCGAGCGACCATTGCTGATCGCGCACGCGGGTCTCCATCAGCACGCGGTGCTTCGCGTCGTCCTCGAGGTGCAGGAAGCGTTGCTCCTCGCCACCCGATGCATCGGGCTTGAAGCGGACTTCGATGGTGAATGCGCGCCAATCCGCCAGGGGATTGGCCGCCACGAAGATGCCATCTCCCTGGCCGTCGAAAACGATCGCGGCGCCAGCGCCGGCACCGGACACCTTCGGGCTGCCGACCACCTCGGTCCTGTGTCCGGCCACCTGGGTGGCATCGCGCATCTGCCACACGGTCGCAACGGGGTGGTCCGCGGACGTCGTGGCGCAGCCCAGCAGCACCGCGGCGAGGATGGGCGCGGGCAGAAGTGTTCGCATGATTCTTGGTCTCATTTCTTGGCACCGGTTCGAGTCGACATGCTGGCAACGACGCCGGCTCCGGCGACATGGTTTTTCTCTGACACGGGTCATTTTCCACTGACGCGACTGCCGTGTCTCGCTGGTGCGCAAGCTCGAAACGCAAGCCCGTCCATGCCCACCCCGCGGGAACGCGACTATGATCCGGGGCATTAGCCTTTCGTCGAAGCATCCAGGAGAAGCGAGATGGGACATGCCAAGGAGCTCAGCGGCCCCGACCTGACGGCGGGCATCGAAGTATCGAAGCTCACGGAGAATGCGCCGCTGCTCGGCCACGCGAACGGCGAATCCGTCATGCTGGTGCGCAAGGGTGCGGAGATCCGCGCGGTGGGCGCCACCTGCACCCACTATTCGGGCCCGCTCGCCGAGGGTCTGGTCGTCGGCGAGACCGTGCGTTGCCCCTGGCACCATGCCTGCTTCGACCTGCGTACCGGCGAGGCGCTGGGTGCGCCCGCGCTCGATCCCATTCCCTGCTACGAGGTGATTCGCCGCGGTGACCAGGTAGTGTTGGGTGCAAGGCGGCCGCGGCACTCGCCACCGACACCTCCGCAGTCGCCGGCGCGGATCGTCATCGTCGGCGCCGGGGCGGCCGGTGCCGCCGCGGCGGAAAAGCTGCGCGGCTGCGGCTACAGCGGCACGATCGTCCTGATCGGCAACGAAGCGCCGGGCCCGGTCGACCGCCCGAACCTCAGCAAGGATTTTCTCGCCGGCAACGCGCCCATGGAGTGGGTGAGGTTGCGGGACGACGAGTTCTACGCAAAACAGAAGATCGAGTTCCTGCGCAATGAGTCCGCCGTCGAGCTCGATACCCGCGGCAAGGCCGTGCTGCTCGCCGGCGGTCGCCGCGTGGCCTACGACAAACTACTGGTCGCGACCGGCTCGGAGCCGTTGCGGCTGCCGATCGAAGGCGCGTCGCTGCCGCACGTGAAGACGCTGCGCACGCTTGCGGATTCCCAGGCCATCATCGCCGCGGCGGAGAAGGCCAGGCGCGTCGCCATCGTCGGCGCGAGCTTCATCGGGCTCGAGGTCGCGGCCGCGCTGCGCGCACGCAATCTCGAAGTCGAGGTCATCGGCCGGGAGCGCGTGCCGCTCGAGCGCGTCATGGGTGCGCAGGTGGGACAGTTCGTCCGCCAGCTCCACGAAGCGCAGGGGGTGCGCTTTCATCTGGAAGCCAACCTCGAGGCGATTCACGCGGACGCGATCGAGCTCGAAGGCGGCATGCGCATCCCCGCGGACTTCGTCGTCATGGGGGTCGGCGTGAAGCCGCGCGTGGATCTCGCCAAGCAGGCGGGGCTCGACGTCGACAACGGCATCGTGGTCGATTCGCGCCTGCGGGCCAGCGCGCCCGATGTCTGGGCCGCCGGCGACGTGGCGCGCTATCCAGAGCCGCGGCTCGGCACGCGCATCCGCGTCGAACACTGGCAGGCCGCCGAGCGACAAGGCCAGCACGCGGCCTCGGACATGCTGGGTCTCGGCGGCCCGTTCAACGACGTGCCTTTCTTCTGGAGCCAGCATTACGACGTCACTCTTTCTTATATAGGGCATGCCGACGGCGAGGCCGACACCGAAGTGCTCGGCAGCCTCGAACGGCGCGATGCCACGGTCGTGTATCGCCGCGCGGGCAAGGTGGCCGCGGTGCTCACGGTGGGCCGCGATCATCAGAGCCTGGAGTTCGAGTCGGCGCTCGAGCGCAAGGACGATGCAGCCATCGACGCGCTGGTGCGCCGGGCGCGCGCGGACAGCTGATCGTTCGTCCAGCTGGGGTGGCGTGATCCCCGTGCTGGAGCGCGATGGCTATGAAGTCATCGCCGTCGCCAATCCACTGCTCGGGCTCGGCAGCGACTCGCAGTAGGTGGCGGACGTGGTGAGGAGCATCCATGCGCCGGTCGTGCTCGTCGGGCATTCGTATGGCGGCGCGGTGATTTCGGGCGCCGGTGTCGGGGCCGAAAACGTGAAGGCGCTGGTCTACGTGGCCGGTTTCGCGCCCGACGCCGGCGAATCCGCACTGGCCCTTTCCGCGAAATTTCCAGGCAGCACGCTGGGCACCGCTCTCGCGCCGCCGGTCGTGCTGGCCTCGGGCGACAAGGACTTCTATATCCAGCAGGCGAAATTCCATGAGCAGTTCGCCGCGGACGTGCCGGCGCGGGAAGCCGCTGCCATGGCCGCGGGGCAGCGCCCGGTGAGCGAGGCGGCGCTGAACGAAGCCGCGCACGAACCGGCCTGGAAATCCATTCCTTCGTGGTTCATCTACGGTGACCAGGACCGCAACATCCCGCCACAGGTGCTGGCGTTCATGGCCGAACGCGCGCGGTCGAAGGGAACCGAGGTGGTGCGCGGCGGCTCCCACGCCGTGATGGTTTCCAACCCCGTCGCGGTCGCGCACATGATCGAACGCGCGGCGACCCACGAGTGACCGGCAGGCCGGCGCGTCGCCCGGGGCGCGCCGGCCGCCATCTGCGATGCCGGGATGAATAGTTTGCCCGTCCGCCGGTCGCATGCCGATTTTCCAGGTCCTTGACGCGTACGTCCGGTACCGGAGCGCGTCACCTTACAGCCCGGAGTATCTTCTTCGCGGCCTGCAACCTTTTGATAGGGTGGCCCGTCTCAAAGCGAATGGAGACGGCCAGTGCCTGCTTTCACCTCAATGCGTCCTTGCGCGACCGCGCCAGCTAACCTACAGTTGTAGTAGGAGAGCCAACGTGATCGATCTGCAAGGCATACACAAGTACTACCACACCGGCGACCAGGCCGTGCACGTGCTGAAGGGTGTCGACCTGAACATCCGTGACGGCGAGCTGGTAGCGATCATGGGCTCCTCCGGTTCGGGCATGTCGACGCTGCTCAACATTCTCGTCATCCTCGATGGCTTCGATCGCGGCAGCTATCTTCTGGCGGGCGAGCCGGTGAGCAGGATGGGCGAGTCGCAGGCCGCGCAGCTGCGCAATCGCATGCTGGGCTTCGTGTTCCAGTCCTTCAACCTGCTGCCCTTCA
>DASTRL010000147.1:0-9062 GCA_035761265.1 Steroidobacteraceae bacterium | reverse complement strand
CCGCCCTGGTCGAAGCCCACGTAGCCCGGCGGCGCGCCGATCAGGCGCGATACCGTGTGCCGCTCCATGTACTCGGACATGTCGAAGCGGATGAACTCGATGCCCATGGCGATGGCGAGCTGGCGCGTGACCTCGGTCTTGCCGACGCCGGTGGGACCGGCGAACAGGAAGCTGCCCACGGGCTTGCGTTGATCACCCAGCCCCGAACGCGCCATCTTGATCGCCGCCGCCAGCGATTCGATGGCCTTGTCCTGGCCGTAGATGACGAGCTTGAGGTTGCGCTCGAGATTGCGCAGCACTTCCTTGTCGGATTGCGACACGCTCTTGGCCGGAATGCGCGCCATGCGCGCCACCACGTCCTCGATGTGGCTGACCTCGACCGACGGCTCGCGCTGGTTGGCGGGCTTGAGGCGCAGGCGCGCGCCGGCCTCGTCCACCACGTCGATGGCCTTGTCGGGCATGTGGCGCTCGTTGATGTGCCGCGCGGCGAGCTCGGCCGCGGCGCGGATCGCGTCGTTGCTGTAGGCCACGCCGTGGTGCTGTTCGAACCGCGGCTTGAGTCCCATCAGGATGTCGACGGTCTCGGCCACCGTCGGCTCGACCACGTCGATCTTCTGGAAACGGCGCGCCAGCGCGTGGTCCTTCTCGAAGATGCCGCGGTATTCCTGGTAGGTGGTCGACCCGATGCAGCGCAGCTCGCCGTTGGTGAGCACGGGCTTGATGAGGTTCGAGGCGTCCATGACGCCGCCGGACGCGGCGCCCGCGCCGATCACGGTGTGGATCTCGTCGATGAACAGGATGGCGCCTGGTTGCTTCTTCAACTCCGCGATCACGCTCTTCAGGCGCTTCTCGAAATCGCCGCGGTACTTGGTGCCGGCGATCAGCGAGCCCATGTCGAGCGAGTAGATGGTGCAGTCGCTGAGCACGTCCGGCACCTTGCCCTCGACGATCATGCGCGCCAGGCCTTCGGCAATGGCAGTCTTGCCCACGCCGGCCTCGCCCACGTACAGCGGATTGTTCTTGCGGCGACGGCACAGGATCTCGATGGTGCGCTCCACTTCGAGCGTGCGGCCGATCAATGGATCGATCTTGCCGTCCTGCGCCTGCTGGTTGAGATTGGTCGTGTACCGATCGAGCGCGCTGCCACCCTCGCCGTCCCGCTCCGACTCGGCGCCGCTGTCTTCCTTGGCGGTCTTCTCTTCGGCGATCTTCGAAAGGCCGTGCGAGACGAAATTGACCACATCGAGGCGCGTGACCTCGGCCCGGTTCAGCAGGTGAACGGCGTGGCTCTGCTTCTCGCTGAAGATGGCGATGAGCACGTTGGCCACGCCGACTTCCTTCTTGCCCGACGACTGCACGTGGAACACGGCGCGCTGCAACACGCGCTGGAAGCCCAGCGTCGGCTGCACTTCCCGGTCCTCGTCATTGGGCAGGCGGGGCGTGGTGCGGTCGAGATGGTCGTTCAGCGAGTCCTTGAGCTTGTTCAGATCGGCACCGCACGCTCGCAGGATCTCGCGCACCTTGGGGGTGTCGAGGATCGACAACAGCAGGTGCTCGACCGTCAGGAACTCGTGACGGGCGTCACGCGCCTTGGCAAAGGCGTCGTTCAAACAGAATTCGAGCTCTTGGGATAACACCTTGGCAACCTCTCGGCCGTTGAAACGCTCGTCAGGCCTCTTCGAGCGTGCACATCAGTGGATGATGGTGGTCACGAGCATAAGAGGTCACCAGGGCCACTTTGGTTTCCGCGATCTCGTATGTGAACACACCACAAATGCCTTTGCCCTGGGTATGCACCTCGAGCATGACTCGCGTCGCCGTGGTGCGGTCCATGCGGAAGAACTTCTCGAGGACGTCGACGACGAACTCCATCGGGGTGTAATCGTCGTTGAGCAGTACCACCTGATATAAGGGCGGCTGCTTCGTCTTGGGCTCGGCTTCTTCGACTGCGAGGCCCGCGCCGCCATGATCGGGGCGTTCAGTTTCGGAGCTGGGCATTGGCGGTCATTTATAGGGGTCGTCCGATGGCAACACAAGTGCATCGGCGGCAGTGTCGGTTTGCCAAGACAAAACAAGCGCTTGAGGCAGTCGAGGAGCGAAACGTATCATCATGGAAATGACGGCAAACATCTGGAGTCCGAGCGCCGGTGGCGGGGGCGACTGGCGCTCCGCGCTGCTTGCGCGCGCGCCCCAGGTGGTGACCTTCATCCTGGCCCTCGCGCTCGCCGCCCAGCTCGCCCTGATTGTCGTCGGGTTCACCTCCCGCGGCCGTCAGACGGCGCCGCCTGCTGTGGCCGCCGCGCCACCAGTGTCGCAGCTGGATATCGCCGGACTCGTCAACGCCCATCTATTCGGGAATGCTGTCGTGCAGAACACGAACGGCGACGGCGCGAATGCTCCTCCCTCCAGCATGCCCCTGGTGCTGGCGGGTGTGCTCGCGACGTCCGACCCGAAGGAAGGTATGGCCATCATTGGAGAAAGCGCGCAGGCCGCCCGCGTCGTCATCGTCGGACAGCAGGTACCGGGCGGCGCCACGCTGCACTCGGTGTATCCCGATCGCGCCGTCATCGACCGCAACGGCGCGCTCGAGTCCGTGCTGCTGCCGCGTCGCTCGGAAGGGTCGATGGCGCCGTCGCCCCCTCCGCCTCCGGTCGCCTCGCAGGGCCCGGAGGCATCCATCGAACGCATGCGCCGCCTGGTCGCCGACGACCCCAGCGTCATCATGCAGGTCATGCGCCCGCAGCCGGTGTTCGCCGGCGGCCGGATGCGCGGCTTCCGCGTCTATCCGGGCGCCAATCGACAGGCGTTCGCCCGGCTCGGCCTGCGCGCGGGAGACCTGGTCACGGCCATCAATGGCACGCCGCTCGATGACAAGGACCGGGCGCAGGAGATCTTCGCCACGTTGAACTCCTCGAGCGATGCCCGCGTGACCGTGACCCGCAATGGCCGGCAGCAGGAGTTGCTCCTCAATCTGACGCAGGTGGCGAACGAAGCAGAGCAACTGAACAGCGGCGCCGAAGCGCCCTCCCCGGATCCGGCGCAGTCCGATTCCGGCGGCGAACAATAAGAACCGCACATGAACTGGAAAACGAACGCAATGAAAAAGGCTTCCTTCCGTGCCGCCATGCTGGCCGCGGTGCTCGCGTTCAGCGCGACCGGCATCGTCAGCGCCCAAAGCAACGGCCAGAGCGTCGGCAAGATCAGCGGCCAGCGCATCACCCCCAACTTCAAGGATGCCGACATCGGCACGGTCATCGAGGCGGTCGCGGCCGCAACCGGCAAGACGATCATTCCCGATCCGCGCGTACGCAGCACCAACGTCACGATGCTGTCACAGACCCCGATGTCGCCGGATGCGTTTTACGAAGCCTTCCTCGCGTTGCTGCAGGTCCATCAGTACGTGGCGGTCGAATCGGGAGGGATCATCCGCATCCTGCCCGAGGCCAATGCCCGGCAGATGCCGAACATCGATTTGCCGGATCGCGTGAACGGCAATTCCGATGAGCTGATCACCCAGGTCATCGCGGTCGAAAACGTCAACGCGGCCCAGCTCGTGCCCGTACTGCGACCGCTGATGCCGCAGGCCGCGCACATGGCGGCCTACCCGGCCGGCAACATCCTCATCCTCTCGGACCACGCCAGCAACGTGGCGCGCGTCATGCGCATCATCAAGCGCATCGACCAGGCGGGTGACAACGACGTCGACATCATCAACCTGCAGAACGCCTCGGCCGCCGAAGTGGTGCGCGTGGTCAACACGTTTTTCGCACAGCAGGCGGCAGCCGAAGGCGGCGGCGCCTCACCCACGCGCGTGATCGCCGATGACCGCTCGAACAGCGTGCTCATCGGCGGCGACAAGAATGCACGCCTGCGCATCAAGGCGCTGGTCGCGCATCTGGATACACCGCTCGACAACGGCGGTGACACGCAGGTCGTCTATCTGCAATACGCGGACGCGGAAAAGATCGCCACCAAACTCAAGGAGCAGATCAGCGCGACGGTGGCCATCACCGGCGGGCCGCCGGCTGCCGGCGGCGCGGGCGGCGGCGGTGTGGCCGCAAGCGCGGACAAGTCGACCACCATCTGGGCCGAGCCGGAAACCAACGCGCTGGTCATCACCGCTCCCGCCAAAGTCATGCGATCCCTGAGGGCCATCGTCGACAAACTGGACATCCGCCGCGCGCAAGTGCTGGTGGAGGCCATCATCGTCGACGTGCAGATCGAGAAGAACGCGGAGCTGGGCGTCAACTGGGCGGTGTGGTCGGAGGACAGCAGCAACCTGCCAGTGGGCACGTTCCAGTCGCAGGTTGCCGGCGTGAATCTCGCGCAGCTCGCGCAGGCCGTCGACAATCCCTCCAGCGCACCCGCGGCGCTCGGCAATGGCACCACCTTCGGAATCGGACGCGTGGCCGCGACCGGCGTGAATTTCGCCGCGATGATCCGCGCCGTGCAGGGCGACTCCAACACCAACCTGATCGCGACGCCGTCCACGGTCACCATGGACAACCAGGAAGCCCAGCTCAAGGTGGCGCAGGAAGTGCCGTTCATCACCGGCCAGTTCACCAACACCGGCAACACCAACAACGGCCAAGTGAGTCCCTTCACCACGGTGCAGCGCCAGGAAGTGGGCACCATCCTCAAGATCACGCCCCAGGTGAACGAAGGCGGCGCGCTGGTGCAGCTCAAGATCGACATCGAGAGCTCGGCCTTGTCGGGCGCCACCGGCGACGCGAACAGCGCCATCACCAACAAGCGCACCATCAGCACCAACGTGCTCATCGAGGACGGCGGCATCGTCGTGCTCGGCGGCCTGATCCAGGACGGCGACACGCGCGGCGAGCAGCGCGTGCCCTACCTCGGGCGCATCCCGGTGATCGGCGAGCTGTTCAAGACGCGCAACCGCAAGCGTGAGAAGCGCAACCTGATGGTGTTCATCCGCCCGAAGATCCTGCGTGACGGCCTCGCCGCCGCGATCGAGACGGATGCCAAGTACAACTACATCCGTGACGAGCAGATACGCAGCATGCGGCAGAAATCCGAATTGCTGCCGTTGATCCCCTTCACGCCTTCCCCGACGCTGCCGCCCCTGCCGGCGCCATTGCCGCCGCGGCAACCGGCCCCCGGGCCGGTCGGGCCGGATGGCGCACCCCAGGATTCGCAGCCGCGCTCGACCCCGCCGGCGACCACCGAACCCGACAATTCGGTGGATGCGCCGCAGAAATGAACGAGGTCACTGAAATCAAGGCGCCAAAGCGCGTCGGCTTCGCCTTCGCCAAGCGACACGGCGTGCTCGTGCGCCGCGTGAACGACGGCATCGCCGAGTGCGTGTACCGGCCGGGCGCGGCGCCACTCGCGGTATCCGAAGTACGCCGCTACCTCGGCGTGCCGCTCAGGCTCGAGAAGGTCGAGGAAGGCACGTTCGATTCGATGCTGCGGCTGGCTTACGAAGCCGGCAACGATGCGATGGAGGCCGCCACCGGCGTCGAGGAATCGACCGACCTCGCACACCTGGCGCAGGAGCTGCCCGAGCAGGCAGACCTGCTCGAGAGCGAAGACGACGCACCGATCATCCGACTCATCAACGCGGTGCTCACGCAGGCGGTGAAGGAGAACGCCTCGGACATCCACGTCGAGCCGTTCGAAAACCGGCTGGTGATCCGCTTCCGCGTCGATGGCGTGCTGCGCGAAGTCTTGCAGAGCAAACGCGCCGTGGCG
The DNA here is from genome assembly GCA_035761265.1 of Steroidobacteraceae bacterium. Lineage (GTDB taxonomy): Bacteria > Pseudomonadota > Gammaproteobacteria > Steroidobacterales > Steroidobacteraceae > CADEED01. The sequence continues at coordinate 3,347 of DASTRL010000147.1, read as the reverse complement.
CCGCTCGTGGTGTCGCGCATCAAGGTCATGTCGAAGCTCGACATCGCCGAGAAGCGCCTGCCGCAGGACGGCCGCATCAGTCTGAGGATCGCCGGCCGCTCGGTCGACGTGCGCGTATCGACGATCCCTTCCGGCCACGGCGAACGCGTGGTCATGCGCATCCTCGACAAGCAGGCGGGCCGCCTGAAGCTCTCCGCGCTCGGCATGGATGCGAAGACCGAGCAGATGATCGCGGACCTGTTCAGCAAGCCGCACGGCATCATCCTGGTCACCGGGCCCACCGGCTCGGGCAAGACCACCACGCTCTATGCCGGCCTCGAGCACCTGAACGACAACACGCAGAACATCATGACGGTCGAGGACCCGATCGAGTACTACATCGACGGCATCGGCCAGACGCAGGTGAACACCAAGGTGGAGATGACGTTCGCACGCGGCCTGCGCGCCATCCTGCGCCAGGACCCGGACGTGGTGATGGTCGGCGAAATCCGCGACCTCGAGACGGCGCAGATCGCCGTGCAGGCCTCGCTCACCGGACACCTCGTGTTGAGCACGTTGCACACCAATACGGCCGTCGGCGCCGTCACCCGCCTGCGCGACATGGGCATCGAGCCCTTCCTGCTGTCCTCGTCGCTGATCGGCGTGGTCGCCCAGCGCCTGGTGCGGACGCTGAACCCCGAGAACAAGCAGCCGTTCGAAGCCGGCGAATACGAACGGCGCCTGCTCGGCCTGGGCCCGAACGATCCATCGCCCACGCTCTACCGACCGGCGAGCTTCAATGGTTTCCGCGGCCGCACCGGCATCTACGAGCTGGTGGTGGTCGACGACCAGATGCGCACCATGATCCATGACGGCGCCGCCGAGCACGAGCTCGAGCGCTACGCGCGCACCCTCACGCCGTCGATCCGCGACGATGGCCTGGAGAAGGTGTTGCGCGGCGAGACCACCATGGAAGAGGTCCTGCGCGTCACGCGCGAGGACTGAGCCGGCGCCGACCCACGATGGGTGCCTTCGAATACACCGCCCTCGACAGTGCCGGCCGTGAACAGAACGGCGTGGTCGAAGGCGACACCGTCAAGCACGTGCGGCAACTGCTTCGCGACCGGCAGCTGCTGCCGGTCACCGTTGCCGAGGTCAGGCACGGGGAAGAAAGGCGTCACCGCGGCTTCTCGTTGCGCCGGGGCATTTCGGCGTCCGACCTGTCGCTGCTCACGCGCCAGCTTGCGACCCTGGTCAAGGCGGGCCTGCCGCTCGATGAGGCGCTGCTCGCGGTTTCGCAGCAGTCGGAGAAGCCGCGCGTCCAGAGCATCATGCTCGGCGTGCGCGCCAAGGTCATGGAAGGTCACACGCTGGCGGACGGGCTCGGCGAGTTTCCGCGCGTGTTCCCGGAGATCTACCGCTCGACGGTGTCCGCCGGCGAAAGCTCCGGGCGCCTCGACGGCGTGCTCGAACGGCTCGCCGACTATACCGAGAATCGCGAGGTGACCCGCCAGAAGGTGCTGGGCGCGCTGCTGTATCCGATCGTATTGTCGATCGTCTGTCTCGGAATCGTGACCGGCATGATGGTGTACGTGGTACCCAAGGTCATCGAGGTGTTCGAATCGAGCAAGGGCAAGCTGCCCCTGGCGACCCAGGTGCTGATCTTCGTCAGCGATTTCCTGCGCAACTATGGAATCTACCTGCTGATCGGCCTGATCGCCGCGATCCTCGCATTCGTCTACTGGCTCAAGGATCCGGAAAACCGGCGGCGTTTCCACCGCTTTCAGCTGCGACTGCCGCTGTTCGGACGGCTGGTGCGCGGCTTCAACACGGCGCGCTTCACGCGCACCTTCAGCATCCTCACCGCGAGCGCCGTCCCGGTGCTCGAAGCCATGCGCATCGCCGGGGAAGTGGTCACCAATCTACCGATGCGGGACGCCGTGGCCGCGGCGGCCGCCCGCGTGCGCGAAGGTGCGCCCATCGGCCGCTCGCTGCAGACCAGCCGCCTGTTTCCGCCCATGACCGTGCACCTGATTTCCTCCGGCGAATCGAGCGGCGAGCTCGACACGATGCTGGAGCGCGCCGCGACCAACCAGGAGCGCGAGCTGGATTCGATGATGGGCGCACTGGTCGGCCTGCTCGGGCCACTTCTCATTGTTGTGATGGGCCTCTTCGTGATGGGCATCGTTTTTGCAATGCTCATGCCCATCTTCGAGATGAACAAATACATTCGTTGAAAATTCGTCGTGCTGGGCCATTGCATGGCACCGCGGCTCGTTCTATAACGCGCGCATCTGGGGCGCGCCGTTTACCAGGATGAACGAGAAACCCGAGTCAGAAGAATTCGACGAGGACGAGGAGGAGACCGCGTTCGAAGCCACGAGCGAGGTCGACTTCGACCGTCTTGCGAAGGACCTGGACGCCGCGAAGAAACGCGGCCAGAAGCTGGGCGATCCGGCGTGGCGCCGGCTCGAGCGGCGGCTCGAGGAAAAGTACACCGCCGAGCTCACCAGTGATTTCGACGATTACAACATCGACGATGACTCGACCGCGGTCCGCAGGATGAACGGGGCGAAAAAGCTGGGCTGACCGGGCAACCGGCACCAGTTCAGCGGAAATCCCGCGAGTGGGTCACGACGCTGCCCAGCAGGTGGGTGCGATCGACGAGCTGGCGGGCGACCACGTGCGTGACGCCGCCCTCCTTCTGCAACTGGCCGCGCACCTCGAGCAGCCGTGAATTGTTGGCGATCCGTCGCGCGCGCGACCAGACGCGTTCCCAGACGATGAGATTCACGTAGCCGGTTTCATCCTCGAGCGTGACGAACATGACGCCGCCGGCACTTTGCGGGCGCTGGCGCGCGGTGACGATGCCGGCGACGCGCACCACCCGCCCGTGCGGCAGATCTCGCAACGCAGCCGAGGCGAGCACCTGATCGGCCGCCAGCGATTCGCGCAGCAGCGCCAGCGGGTGGCGGCCGAGCGTGAGGCCCGAGGCGCGGTAATCCGCCGCGATGTTCTGTCCTTCCGTCGGCGGCACCAGCAGCGGCGTGCCCTCGGGCGCGCCCGGCACCGGCGCCAGCGGCAGCTCCCGCTCGCTGCCCGCCACCTGCCAGAACGTCAGATGACGATTGCCCGCAAGCTGGCGCAGCGCGCCGGCGTCCGCCAGCGCTTCGAGCTCGCGGCGCTCGAGATCGGCGCGCAGCGTGAGGTCCTGCACGCTCGCGAAAGGCGCCGCGGAGCGCGCCGCGGCGATGCGCGCGGCGGCTTCCTTGCCGAGCGACTTGACCATGCGCAATCCAAGCCGCAGCGCCGGTTGATCGTCGCCGCGGTTTTCCGCGCGCCGCGCGCGACGTTCCAGCGTGCAATCC
>DASTRL010000146.1:0-9731 GCA_035761265.1 Steroidobacteraceae bacterium | reverse complement strand
GCACCTCCTGAAGAAGGTGGAGACGGCCGTCGCCAAGAACGACCGCAAGCCGATCAAGACCTGGTCGCGCCGCTCGATGATCGTGCCCGACATGGTGGGTCTCACGATCGCCGTCCACAACGGCAAGCAGCACATCCCGGTGCTGGTCACCGAGAACATGGTCGGACACAAGCTGGGTGAGTTCGCCCCGACGCGCACCTTCAAGGCGCACTCGGGCGACAAGAAGTTGGAGGCGTCGGCCTAACATGGAAGCCAGAGCAGTATTGCGCTACGCGCGCATCTCGCCGCAGAAGTGCCGCCTGGTTGCGGACACCGTCCGCGGCGCGCAGGTTTCGAAGGCGCTCAACACCCTCAAGTTCATGCCGAAGAAGGGCGCGGACCTGGTGCACAAGGTGCTCTGGTCGGCGGTCGAAAACGCGCAGAACAACCAGGGCCTCGATGTGGACGACCTCAAGGTCACCCGCATCATGGTCGACGCCGCGCCGCAATTTAAGCGCTTCGGTTCCAAGGCCAAGGGCCGCGGCACGCGGATCATCAAGCGCAACAGTCACATCACCGTCGTCGTCGGCGACGGCAAGAAGGACGAGTAAACCATGGGTCAAAAGGTCAATCCGGTCGGCATTCGCCTCGGCATCACCCGTGACTGGGTGTCCAAGTGGTACGCCGGCAAGAAGCAGTTTCCGGCCCACGTGCACACCGATTTCCGCGTGCGCGAGTTCCTGAAGAAGAAGCTCGCCGACGCCTCGGTGAGCCGCGTGCAGATCGAGCGCGCCGCCAAGCGCGTCAACATCACGATCCAGACCGCGCGTCCGGGCATCGTGATCGGCAAGAAGGGCGAGGACATCGAGAAGCTGCGCGCCGAGACGGCCAAGATGCTCAAGCTCCCGCCGCAGGACGTGCGCCTGAACATCGCCGAGATCCGCAAGCCCGAGCTCGATGCGCAGCTGGTCGCCGACGGCATCGCGCAGCAGATCGAGAAGCGTGTGATGTTCCGCCGCGCCATGAAGCGCGCCGTGATGAGCACCATGCGCTCGGGCGCCCTGGGCGTGAAGGTGCGCCTCTCGGGCCGCCTGAACGGCTCGGAAATCGCCCGCACCGAGTGGGCGCGCGAAGGCCGCGTGCCGCTGCACACCTTCCGTGCCGACATCGACTACGGCCTGGGCGAAGCGCGCACCACCTACGGCGTCATCGGCGTCAAGGTGTGGATCTTCAAGGGCGAGGTGTTCGACAAGGCCGAGCTCGCGGCGCAGGACGCCGAGGCCGAGGCCGCGCAGGCCGCGCAGGGCGCCGCCGCGAATGCCGCTGCCGCCGCCGCGAACACGCCGGCCGCCTGAGGTAGATAGACATGCAACAACCCAAGCGAACCAAGTATCGCAAGCAGTTCAAGGGAACGAACACCGGTCTCGCCCATCGCGGCAGCTCGGTGTCCTTCGGCGATTTCGGCTTGAAGGCGACCAGCCGCGCCCGCATGACGGCTCGCGAGATCGAGGCGGCGCGCCGCGCCATGACCCGCTACGTCAAGCGTGGCGGCCAGGTGTGGAACCGCGTGTTCCCCGACGTGCCGGTCACCAAGAAGCCCCTCGAAGTCCGCATGGGCTCGGGCAAGGGCAACGTCGAGTTCTGGGTGGCCAAGGTGCTGCCCGGCAAGGTCCTGTTCGAGATCGAAGGTGTCGATGAAGCCACGGCGCGTGAAGCGTTCCGCCTGGCCGGCGCCAAGCTCTCGGTTTCCACCATGTTCGTGAAACGGCAGGTGCGTTGATGAGCGCCAAAGATCTGCTCGGCAAAGAGCCCAAGGAACTGCAGGCGGAGATCATCAAGCTGCGTCGTGAGCAGTTCTCCCTGCGCATGCAGGCCGCGAGCGGCCAGAGCGTGAAGTCCTCGGACTTCGGCAAGGTGAAGAAGAGCATCGCGCGCGTGAAGACCGTGATGCGCCAGAAGCAGCTGCAGGCTGCCGGAGCCAAGAAATGAGCCCAGAAACGAGCCCACAACAGACCCCGGTGGAAGGCCAGCCCGAGAAGAAGGGCAGCGCGCGCGTCCTGACGGGCAAGGTCGTCTCCAGCAAGATGGAGAAGACCATCGCGGTGGAGATTTCGCGCCTGATCAAGCACGAGCGTTACGGCAAGTACATCCGCCGCACCACCAAGCTGCTGGCGCACGACGAGAACAAGGAAGCCCGCGAAGGCGACACCGTCTCGATCGCGCCCTGCCGCCCGCTGTCGCGCCGCAAGTCGTGGAAGCTGGTCTCGGTCGTGGAGAAAGCGAGCGCACAATGATCCAGTTACGCACCATGCTCAATGCCGCCGACAACAGCGGCGCCCGCACGCTGATGTGCATCAAGGTGCTCGGCGGCACGCGCCGGCGCTACGCGCAGGTCGGCGACGTCATCAAGGTGTCCATCAAGGACGCGATCCCGCGCGGCAAGGTGAAGAAGGGCGAGGTGTACGACGCGGTCGTCGTGCGCACCACGCGCGGCGTGCGCCGCGCGGACGGCTCGCTGCTGCGTTTCGACACGAACGCGGCCGTGCTGCTCACCAACAAGCTCGAGCCGGTCGGCACGCGCATCTTCGGACCCGTCACGCGCGAGCTGCGCACCGAGCGGTTCATGAAGATCGTGTCGCTCGCTCCCGAGGTGCTGTGACATGAACAAGATCCGCAAGGGCGACCAGGTGGTCGTGTTGTCGGGCAAGGACAAGGGCCGCCAGGGCACCGTGCTCGCCGTCGATGGCGAGAAGGTGACCGTGGAGAACGTCAACAAGGCGAAGAAGCACCAGAAGCCGAACCCGCAGCGCCAGGTGCCGGCGGCCATCGTCGACAAGCCGATGCCGCTGCACATCTCGAAGGTGGCGATCTGGAACGCGGCGGCGAAGAAGGCCGACCGCGTCGGCATCAAAGAGCTGAAGGACGGCAAGCGTGTCCGGTTCTTCAAGTCCAACGGCGAAGTGATCGACGCCTGAGCGTCGTCAGCAAGCAGGAACAGGCACTCATGGCCAGGTTGAAAGAGTTCTACAAGAAGACGGTCGTTCCGAAGCTCAAGCAGGACTTGGGCTTCAAGAACGCGATGGAGATTCCCAAGATCACCAAGATCACGGTGAACATGGGCGTGGGCGAAGCCGTGGCCGACCGCAAGGTCATGGACGCGGCGGTGAATGACCTCACGAAGATCACCGGCCAGAAGCCGGTGCTGTGTCTCTCCAAGAAGTCGATCGCGTCGTTCAAGGTGCGCGAGAACCTCGCCATCGGCTGCAAGGTCACGCTGCGCGGCGAACGCATGTACGAGTTCCTCGATCGCCTGATCACCATCGCGATCCCGCGCATCCGTGACTTCCGCGGCATCAACCCGCGTTCGTTCGACGGCCGCGGCAACTACAGCCTCGGTGTGAAGGAACAGATCATCTTCCCGGAGATCCAGTACGACCAGATCGACCAGCTCCGGGGCATGGACATCACGATTACCACGACGGCGAAGGACAACAAGCACGGCAAGGCCCTGCTCGAAGCCTTCAGTTTCCCGTTCCGCAAGTAAGGAACCACAGGGTATGGCCAAGACAAACATGGTCGAGCGCGAGAAGCGTCGCGCCAAGATCGTGAAGCAGTATGCGGCGAAGCGTGCTCAGTTGAAGGAGCTCATTCGCAGCCCGAAGACCTCTCCGGAGGCGCGTGCCGAAGCGCAGGTGAAGCTGCAGAAGCTGCCTCGCGATGCGAGCCCGACGCGCGGTCGAAACCGCTGTGCGATCACCGGCCGCTCGCGCGGCGTGTATCGCCGGTTCGGCCTGTCGCGCGTGAAGATCCGCGAGGCGGTGGCGCGCGGCGAGCTGCCGGGCGTTTCCAAGGCGAGCTGGTAAGGAGCAAATGGCATGAGCATGACCGATCCCATTGCCGATCTCCTGACCCGCATCCGCAACGCGCAGCTGGCGCGCAAGACGGAGGTGTCCGTCGCGTCTTCGAAGCTGAAGACGGCGCTGGTCAAGGTGCTGAAGGACGAAGGCTATGTCGCCGACTTCCGCACGGCTTCCGAAGGCGCGAAGCAGACGCTGACGATCGAGCTGAAGTACTTCGACGGCCGCCCGGTGATCGATCGCCTGGAGCGCGTCTCGCGTCCGGGTCTGCGCATCTACCGCGGCAAGGCCGAGCTGCCGAAGATCCAGGGCGGTCTCGGTACCGCGATCGTCTCCACGCCCAAGGGCGTGATGACCGACAAACAGGCGCGGGCCATCGGGCAGGGCGGCGAAGTGCTCTGCATCGTGGCCTGACCAGAGAAGCGAACCTATGAGCCGAGTTGCAAAACGACCCGTCGATCTGCCGCAGGGCGTCACCGCCACCGTGGCGGCGAACACGATCAAGGTGAAAGGGGCCAAGGGCGAGCTGTCGCTCGCGGTGGCCAAGGGTGTCACCGTCGAGCAGCAGGACAAGAAGCTGAGCGTCAAATACGACAGCGACTTGAGCCGCGTGTCCGCGGGCGCAGCGCGCGCGCACCTTGCCAACATGGTGGAAGGCGTCTCCAAGGGCTACGAGAAGAAGCTCGAGCTCGTCGGCGTCGGCTACCGCGCCGCCGTGCAGGGCAAGTCGCTGAACCTGACGCTCGGCTTCTCGCACGCCGTGAACTTCCCGATTCCGGATGGCATCTCGATGGAAACGCCGAGCCAGACCGAAATCACCATCAAGGGCATCGACCTGCAGAAGGTCGGCCAGGTGGCCGCCAAGATCCGCGCCATTCGCCCGCCGGAACCCTACAAGGGCAAGGGTGTGCGCTACGCCGGCGAACAGATCGTCATGAAGGAGGGCAAGAAGAAGTAATTCTTCGGCACTCATATGCAGATCACCAAGAAAGAGCGGCGCCAGCGCCGCGCAGTGAAGACCCGGATGAAGATCCGCGAGCTCGGCGTCGCGCGTCTGACCATCCATCGCACGCCGCAGCACATGTATGCGCAGGTGTTCGACGCCTCGGGGGCCAAGGTGCTCGCCTCGGCCTCGACCGTGCAGGAGAAGGTCGCCAAGGGTCTCAAGGGCACGGGCAATGTCGAGGCCGCGAAGGCCGTCGGCACCGCCATTGCCGAGGCCGCCAAGGCCGCCGGCATCACCAAGGTCGCCTTCGACCGCGCCGGTTTCATGTACCACGGCCGCGTCAAGGCGCTGGCCGACGCCGCGCGTGAAGCCGGCCTCGAGTTTTAAGGAACGACACACATGGCACGACCTGAAAAACAGAACCAGGCGCAGGACGACTTCCTCGAGAAGCTGGTTGCGGTCAACCGCACCGCCAAGGTGGTCAAGGGTGGCCGTCAATTCGGCTTCACGGCGCTCACGGTGGTGGGTGACGGCGCCGGTCGCGTCGGCTTCGGGTTCGGCAAGGCGCGCGAAGTGCCGGTCGCGATTTCGAAGGCCATGGCGCAGGCGCGCAAGAACATGATCCCCGTGGCGCTCAAGAACGACACGCTGCACTTCGCCATCAAGGGCACGCACGGCGCGACGCACGTGTACATGCAGCCCGCCTCGGACGGTACCGGCGTCATTGCCGGCGGCGGCATGCGCGCGGTGCTCGAGTGCGCCGGTGTGCGCAACGTGCTCGCGAAGAGCTATGGATCACGGAACCCGATCAACGTGGTGCGCGCCACGGTGAAGGCGCTGGCCAACATCCGCTCGCCCGAGGACATCGCCGCCAAGCGCGGCAAGTCGGTCGACGAGATCCTGGGCTGAGCCGGGAGGGACGCACATGGCGAACAAGCAGATCAAGGTGACGCTGGCGAAGAGCCTCGCGGGCCAGTTGAAGAACATCCAGGCGTCGGTGCGCGGCCTCGGCCTGCGCCGCCGCCACCAGACGGTGGAGGTCGCCGATACGCCGCAGAACCGCGGCATGATCGGCACGGCCTCGCATCTGCTGAAGGTCCAGGAGTAACGAAATGACGATGCGACTCAACGACATGAAGCCAGCCCCAGGGGCCCGCAAGACGCGCCTGCGCGTGGGCCGGGGCGCTTCCGCCGGCCAGGGCAAGACCTGCGGCCGCGGCGTCAAGGGTCAGCGGGCCCGCAAGGGCGGCTACCACAAGGTCGGCTTCGAAGGCGGCCAGATGCCGCTGCAACGCCGCCTGCCGAAGGTGGGCTTCCGCTCGGCCCTGCAGTCCACGCGCGCCGAGGTTCGCCTGGATGAGCTGGCCAAGGTGGACGCCGCGGTCATCGACCTGGACGCCTTGAAGAAGGCCAACATCGTCCCGACTTTCGCGGAGCGCGCGAAGGTCGTGCTCTCTGGCGAGCTCAAGAAGGCGGTCACCCTCAAGGGAATCGGCGCCACCAAGGGCGCCCGCGAGGCCATCGAAAAGGCCGGCGGCAAGATCGAGGCCTGAAGGGAAACCAAGGAACCACAGTGGCAGACAGCTCCGTCCAGAATCCGGCAGCAGTACTCGGCGATGCGGCGCGCTTCGGCGACGTGCGCAAGCGCCTGCTGTTCCTGATCGGCGGGCTCATCGTCTATCGCATCGGTACCTACATCCCGGTGCCGGGCATCGATCCGGAGCGCGTGGCGGGTTTCTTCCGCGACAACGCCGAGACCATCTTCGGCATCGTGAACATGTTCTCGGGCGGCGCGCTCGAGCGCCTGTCGATCTTCACGATGGGCGTGATGCCGTACATCTCCGCCTCGATCATCGTGCAGATGATGGCGATGGTGGTGCCGCAGTGGATGGAGTACCGCAAGGAAGGCGAATCCGGGCGGCGCAAGCTCACCGAGATCACGCGCTACGGCACGCTGGGCCTGGCTCTCTTCCAATCGTTCGTCACCGCGAGCGGCCTGCAGCAGCAGGGCATGGTGGTGGCGCCGGGCTGGCAGTTCCTGTTCACGGCCACGATCACCATGACCACCGGTGCGATGTTCCTCATGTGGCTGGGTGAGCAGATCACCGAGCGCGGCGTGGGCAACGGCATCTCGATGATCATCCTGGGCGGTATTGTTGCCGGTTTTCCAGGTGCCATAGGCCGCACGGTGGACCAGATCAACACCGGCGAGATGTCGGGCCTGTTCGCCATCGTGCTCATCGTCGTGGTGCTCGCCGTCACCGCGTTCTGCGTGTTCGTGGAGCGCGCGCAGCGGCGCATCCCGGTGGACTATGCCAAGCGCCAGGTGGGCCGGCGCATGATGGCCGCGCAGACCACGCACCTGCCGTTCAAGATCAACATGTCGGGCGTGATCCCGCCGATCTTCGCCTCCTCGCTGCTGCTGTTCCCGGCGACGGTCGCGGGCTTCGCCGGCCAGAACAACGACACCTGGTGGGGCAATGCCCTGCAGACCTTCGGCGCCACGTTCGGCTACGGCCAGCCGGCGCACATCGTGATGTACGCATTCCTGATCGTCTTCTTCTGCTTCTTCTACACGGCGCTGGTGTTCAACGCGCGCGAGACGGCCGACAACCTCAAGAAGTCGGGCGCCTTCATCCGCGGCATCCGCCCCGGCCAGCAGACGGGCGAGTACATCGACAAGGTGCTCACGCGGCTCACGCTGTGGGGCGCGCTGTACATCACCGCGGTGTGCCTGCTGCCAGAGCTGCTGGTGGTCAGGGGCGGCGTGCCGTTCGTGTTCGGCGGCACCTCGCTGCTGATCGTCGTGGTGGTCGCCATGGACTTTTTCTCGCAGCTGATCGCGCACACGCAGTCGCACCAGTACGGCAGCCTCATGAAGCGCGCCAATCTCATGGGTTACGGCCGCTCGGGCGCGCCGCAGTAATTAGGGTTTTAAACATGAAAGTACGTCCCTCAGTCAAGAAGATCTGCAAGAACTGCAAGATCGTGCGCCGTCGCGGCGTGGTCTACGTCATCTGCTCTGACACGCGTCACAAGCAGCGCCAGGGTTAAGAGCAAAGACGCCAACAGGTAGGTACAGAAAATGGCACGTATTGCCGGTATCAACATCCCGATGAACAAGCACGTGGTCATCGGCCTCACGCACATCTTCGGTGTGGGCCGGTCGCGCGCCAAGGACATCTGCAGCGCCGCGAACATCGCGCCGACCACCAAGGTGAAGGATCTCACCGAGGCCGAGGTCAATGCGATCCGCTCGGTGCTGCAGAAGACCGCGGTGGAGGGCGACCTGCGCCGCGAGAACTCCATGAACATCAAGCGCCTCATGGACCTCGGCACGTACCGTGGCCTGCGTCATCGCAAGGGCCTGCCGGTCCGCGGGCAGCGCACGCGCACCAACGCGCGCACGCGCAAGGGCCCGCGCAAGCAGGCCGTGAAGCTGAACGCTCCTCCGGGCAAGGTTTGAAGGTCAGGTAATCACACATGGCTGACGAAAAGAAGACTGAAGCTGCCGCGCCCGCAGGGGCCGGTGCCGCCGCCGCCGGCGCGAAGAAGCCGAAGAAGGCACGCAAGAACGTGCTGGACGGCATCGCGTACGTGCACGCGTCGTTCAACAACACCATCATCACGATCACCGATCGGCAGGGGAACACGCTTTCCTGGGCCACATCGGGTGGTTGCGGCTTCCGCGGTTCGCGCAAGTCGACGCCGTTCGCGGCGCAGGTGGCGGCCGAGAAGGCCGGCACTGCGGCGCAGGAACACGGCGTGAAGAACGTTGAAGTCCGAGTTGGAGGTCCTGGCCCCGGCAGAGAGAGTGCGGTCCGCGCCCTGAATGCCTGCGGCCTCAAGATCACCAGCATCTCGGACATCACGCCGATTCCGCACAACGGTTGCCGCCCGCCCAAGAAGCGTCGCGTCTAAGCAAAGGTACACACATGGCTCGTTACACCGGTCCCAAGTGCAAGCTCGCGCGCCGCGAGGGCACGGATCTCTTCCTGAAGAGCGGCGTCAAGCCGCTCGAGAGCAAGTGCAAGTTCCAGGTGCCGCCGGGTGGCATCAAGGGCGAGCGCAAGCAGCGCCTGTCGGACTACGGCCTGCAGCTGCGCGAGAAGCAGAAGCTGCGCCGCATGTACGGCGTGCTCGAGCGCCAGTTCTCGAACTACTACGACGAGGCCGCGCGCCGCACCGGCGCCACCGGTGAGAACCTGCTGAAGCTGCTCGAGTGCCGCCTGGACAACGTGGTGTACCGCATGGGCTTCGCCGCGACGCGCTCGGAAGCGCGCCAGCTGGTGTCGCACAAGGCCATCGCCGTGAACGACGGCGTGGTCACGATCCCGTCCTACCAGTGCAAGGCCGGCGACATCATCACGCTGCGCGAGAAGGCCAAGAAGCAGCTGCGCGTGCAGAGCGCGATGCAGATCGCGACGCAGGTCGGCCTGCCCGAGTGGGTGGACGTGAACAGCACGGAGTTCCGTGGCGTGTTCAAGACGGTGCCCGGTCGGGACGAGATCCTGCCGGACATCAACGAGAACCTGGTGGTTGAGCTCTACTCGAAGTAATTGATTTTCACGGACCCGCCGTCCTCGGCGGGTTTGAAAGTGCCGCGCGAGCGGCAGAGGTGGTCGAATGCAAGGTTCAGTGAGCGAATTTCTCAAGCCCCGAGTCGTGAAGGTGCAGCCGACGGCGCCGCGCCAGGCGCGCGTGGTCATCGAGCCGTTCGAGCGTGGTTTCGGCCATACGCTCGGCAATGCCCTGCGCCGCGTGTTGCTGTCGTCCATGCCGGGCGCGGCCATCACCGAGGTCGAGATCGAAGGCGTGCTGCATGAGTACACCTCCATCGAAGGCGTGCAGGAAGACGTGGTCGACATCCTGCTGAACCTGAAGCAGGTCGCCCTCAAGATGCACACCCGTGACAGCGCGGAACTGCGCCTGTCGAAGAAGGGCCCGGG
>DASTRL010000145.1:0-9780 GCA_035761265.1 Steroidobacteraceae bacterium | reverse complement strand
GGGGAGATTGCGTACTTAGTACGAACTTCGGCTTCACTTCGACCCGCGTACTGCTTGCCGATATTGTCATACCAAACCGGAATCCGGTGGCCCCACCAAATTTGGCGACTTATGCACCAGTCCTTGATATTGCGCATCCATTCGTAATACGTCTTTGTCCAGTTTTCCGGCACGAATCGTGTGCGACCATCCTCGACGGCCTTAAGCGCGGGTTCTGCCAGCGTCGCAATGCTGACGTACCACTGCACGGTGAGGTAGGGCTCGATGACCGCGTTGGTGCGATCGCCGCGCGGAACCTTCAGCTTGTGAGGCTCTATCTTCTCGATGAGCCCGGCGGCCTCGAGATCGGCCACGATCTTGCGGCGCGCCTCGAAGCGGTCCATGCCGCGGTAGGCTGGCGGCCCGTTGTCGTTGATCTTCGCGTCCGGCGTGAAGATGTTGATCTGCGCCAGGCCGTGGCGCTGGCCGACTTCGTAGTCATTGAAATCGTGCGCCGGCGTGATCTTCACGCAGCCGGAGCCGAAGGCGGCGTCGACGTAGCCGTCCGCGATCACTGGAATCGTGCGTCCGGTGAGCGGCAGCTCGAGTGGTTTGCCGACCAGCGCCCGGAAGCGCTCGTCGTCCGGATTCACGGCGACCGCGGTGTCGCCGAGCATGGTCTCCGGGCGCGTCGTGGCGACGACCACGTGGCCGACGCCGTTGACGGGGCCGTCCTTGAGTGGATAGCGGATGTGCCAGAGCGAGCCGTTTTCCTCCTCCGACACCACTTCGAGATCCGACACCGCGGTGAGCAGCACCGGGTCCCAGTTCACCAGCCGCTTGCCGCGGTAGATGAGGCCTTCGTCGTGCAGCCGCACGAACACCTCGGTGACGGCGCGCGACAGGCGCGGATCCATGGTGAAAGTGTCGCGCGACCAGTCGACCGACTCGCCGAGCCGGCGCATCTGCTGCGTGATGGTGCCGCCGGATTGTTCCTTCCACTTCCAGACGCGCTCGAGGAATTTCTCGCGCCCGAGATCGAGGCGATGCCTGCCCTCCGCGCCGAGCTGGCGCTCGACCACCATCTGGGTGGCGATGCCGGCGTGGTCAGTGCCCGGCTGCCAGAGCGCCGCATGGCCGCGCATGCGATGCCAGCGCGTCAGCGCATCCATCAGCGTGTGCTGGAAGGCGTGGCCCATGTGCAGCGTGCCGGTGACGTTTGGCGGCGGCAGCATGATGCAGTACGGCTCGCCGTCGCCGCGCGGCGCGAAAGCACCCGAAGATTCCCACCGCTGGTAGATCCGGCGCTCGATGTCGCCGGGAGTGTAGGCCTTGTCCATGAAGGCCGGGAATTATACGGAAACGACTCCGCTACGGTTGCGCCGGATTCCCCGCCGCCCTGATCCAGGGTCACACGTTGTGAGTCTGCGGCTCGATCGAATTTCCGCGATAGGTCTTGAAGCGCTCGCGTCCGGCGGCGCGCACTTCAGGTCGTGCGTCGAGGAATTCCGCGACGCGCGTGAACTGATCGAAGCAGGGAGGCACCATGCCGGTGAGATTGAGCAACACGTCGCGGTGCGCGGCGGGCAGGGCGCCGGTGGTGAGCGCCACGGGCGCTTCGCATTCGCCCCCGTCGCTGCCCAAGCTGTCGTGGGGCACGAAGCTGCCGTCGCCGAAGGTCCAGAGCAATTCGTCGAATCGCTGCAGTGTTTCGGTGTCCTCGAGGAGCACGACGACCTGCTGTCTGGCCAGGTAGGCTTTCTCGGCGATGCGACAGGCGAGGCGCAGCCGCACGTCCGCGCCGGCATGCTGGCTGACGTAGAAATCGACGCGCGGCAAGTCTTCAACGCGCCGCGGTGCGACGCAGCAGGTACTCGAGCAGCAGGGCGCTCGGGCGGCCCGTGCTGCCCTTGGCCGCGCCGCCCTGGTAGGCGGTGCCGGCGATATCGAGATGCGCCCAGGTCAGATCCTTGGTGAATTTCCCGAGAAAGGCCGCCGCGGTGATCGAGCCGCCATCGCGGCCGGCGACATTGGCGACGTCGGCGAAATTGCTCTTGAGCTGCTCGCCGTATTCCTCGGTGAGCGGCATGTGCCAGGCGCGATCGTCCGCCGCCATTCCGCAGTCGACGAGCTCGCGCGCCAGCGCGTCGTTGTTGGAGAACACGCCGGTGTGATGTACGCCGAGCGCAACGACAATCGCGCCGGTGAGCGTCGCCATGTCGATGACCACGTCCGGCTTGAAGCGCTTGGCGTAGTTCAGCGCGTCGCAGAGGATGAGCCGTCCCTCGGCGTCGGTGTTCAGTATCTCGACGGTGAGGCCCTGCGAGCTGGTGACGATGTCGCCGGGCTTGATGGCGCGGCCATCGGGCATGTTCTCGCAGGCTGCGACCAGACCGATGACGTTCAACGGCAGGTTGAGCTCCGCCACCGTGTTCATGGTGCCGATGACGCAGGCCGCGCCGCTCATGTCGAACTTCATCTCGTCCATCAGCGGCGGATCCTTCAGGGAGATGCCGCCGGTGTCGAAGGTGATGCCCTTGCCGACCAGCACCACGGGCGCGTTCTTCGCCTTGGGGTGGCGGTGCTCGATCACGATGAAACGCGGCGGCTGTTCGCTGCCCTGGGTGACGGCAAGGAAGCAACCCATCTTCTCGCGCTTGATCTCGGGCAACCCGAGCACCTTCACCTTGAGCGACTTGTGGGTCTTCGCCAGCCCCTCGGCGGTGCGGCCCAGGTAGGCAGGCGTGCAGACGTTGCCGGGCAGGTTCGCCAGGTTGCGCATCAGCGCCGAACCGTTGGCGAGCGCGGTGCCCTGCGCGAAGCCCTTGTTCACGGCCTGCGCGGACTTCGCGGGCGTCACCACCACGACCCGGGCCAGCGTGTGCGCGCGCGGCTTCTTGCCGGTCTTGAGATCGTTGACGCGATACAGCGTGTTGCCGGTGAGCTCGGCGACGGCACGACCGAGGCGCTCGTCGGACAGCACCTTCATCGCCGGACGCGGCAGCGCCAGCGCCAGGGAAGTCACGCGGGTGCGCGTGGCGGCCGTGAGCGCGGCCGTCACCGAGCGGCGCCAGGCCTTGCGCGAAACTTCATGGGAAGTTCCGGCCTTGGTCCCGAGCCCGACGAGCAGCACGCGTTCCGCGCGCACGCCTTCGAGGTCCGTGACCAGCCAGGTTTCACCGGCCTTGGCCGAGAAGTCGCCGCGCTTGACGAGCCGCGAGAGCTTCTCGCGGCAGCGCAGGTCGAGGGCTTTGGCTTCGGGGGTCAGCTCGCCGTCATCTTGGACACCGACGGCAACACAATCGACCGGCAGCTCTGCGAGCGCCTTCGTCCAGGTATCGAACTGCATCTTTTGTAGTCCTTCAGCTTGGCCGTCCTCATTGTCGAGGAGGGCGGCGGTGCTTTAAGGTCGCGGAGTGTATCGTAAGTCCCCTCGGCAAGTCCCTTGGGCAAGTGGGATTGGGTGGTCAGTTGCTGCGAATCCTCGATCGCTACATCCTGCGCGAAGTGCTCGTCAGCTGGCTCGCAGTAACTGGTGTGTTACTCGCGATATTGCTGACAAACCAGGTCGCGAGTGTGTTAGCGCGCGCGGCCGACAGTCAGTATCCGCGCGGCGTGGTGTTCGAGCTGATCATGCTCAGCGTGGTGCAGAACCTGTCGCTGGTGGTGCCCGTAGGTCTGCTGCTGGCGGTGGTGCTGGCGCTCGGCCGCCTGTACCACGACAGCGAGATGACCGCGGCCCAGGCCTGCGGCGCGGGCTCGCGCCCGGTCCTCGTTCCCGTGCTCGGATTCGCCGTGATCCTGGCGGCAGTGCTCGCCGCGATGTCCCTGTACGTCTCGCCAGCGGCAACCGGCCGGATGCTCGAGCTGCGCAGCGAGGCGCTGCGCGCCGGGCAGTTCGCGCCGATCACCGCCGGCAGGTTCCGCATCTTCGGCGGCGGCAGCACGGTGGTGTATGCGCAGGGGACGGAGCCCGACGGCACGCTGACGCGCGTGTTCGTCGAGCGTGAGCGCGCCGGCAAGCTCGAGGTGGCGCTGGCGCAGCGGGCGACGCACGCGTATTCCGAAGGCGGCGACCTGCAGGTGATCACGCTGTACGACGGCGAGCGCTTCGAGGGCGTTCCCGGCGAGCGGCGCTTTCGCATCGTCCGGTTCGCCGAGAACACCATACCGGTCCGGCTGCCGGCCATGACCGACAGTGCCGTGGCGCTCGAGGCGGCGCCGATCGGCCAGCTGCTGCGCTCCGGCGGACCCGACGCCGTCGCCGAGCTGCACTGGCGCATCACCTTTCCGATCATGGCGCTGGTGCTCGCGTGCATCGCCATGCCGCTCGCGCGGCTGCGGCCGCGCCAGGGGCGTTACGCGCGGGTCGGCTACGCCGTGCTGATCTTCTTCGTCTACATCAGCCTCGCCATCGCCGGCCGGCAATGGCTGGCGCGCGGCGTCGTGCCGCAGTCGTTGGGTCTGTGGTGGATGCACGCCGTGGTCATCCTGCTGGCCGCCGCCATCCTCCTGCTGCCGCGCTGGCAGGCGCGGGCGCGCTATCGGCGACTGTCGCGCATGGCGGTGCCGGCATGAACCTGCTCGACCGCTATGTGATCCGCGCCGTGCTCGGCGGCGTGTTCACGGTCATGGCCGTGCTGATGGCGCTCGGCGCGCTGTTCCTGTTCGCCAACCAGCAGGACGACATCGGCGTCGGCAACTACACCGCGCTCGATGCGCTGTGGTTCGTGCTGCTGAATCTCCCGCAACAGCTCTACGAGCTCATGCCGATCGGCGTGCTGATCGGCGCGCTGCTCGGGCTCGGGCAGTTGTCGCGCGGCAGCGAGCTCACGGTCATGCGCGCCGCGGGCGTCTCGGTGTGGCGCGTCGCCGGCTCGGTGGCCATGGCCGGCGTGCTGCTGATGGTGCTCGCGGTGCTCTGCGGCGAATTCCTGGCGCCGCCGATGCAGGACATGGCCAAGCGGCAGAAGGCGCTCAGCAAGTTTTCCAACATCAGTTTCGCGAGCCGCGGCGGCGCCTGGGTGCGCGATGGAAACCTGCTGATCAACGTGACGCAGCAGTCGGGCAGCGCGGAATTCGGCGGCATGCGCATCTACGAGCTGACACCCGACCACGAGCTCGCCTCGGTCGCCACGGCCAGCACCGCCACCGTGCAGCCGGACGGCAGCTGGAATCTCTCGCAGTACGCCAGCACGCGCTTCGGTGGACCGGTGGTCGAATCCGAGCATCTCGCCAGCCGCAGGTTCGAATCCACGGTCGGTGGCGACTTCCTCGGCCTCACCGTGGCCGTGCCGCGCCAGCTCGGAACGCGCGTGCTGTGGAGCCTGATGCAGCACCTGAAGGAAAACGGCCTCGACGCCAAGCCGCAGGAGTTCGCGTTCTGGTCGCGCATCGCGCGCACCACGGCCATCCTGTTCGCGGCACTGCTCGCCGTGCCGTTCGTATTCGGCAGCCTGCGCTCGGCGGGCTCCGGCGCGCGCACGCTGATCGGCGTGCTCATCGGCATGGTGTTCTTCCTGCTGCAGCGCATGCTGGAAAGCGGCGCGATCGTGTTCGATGCCAGCCCGGTGGTGCTCGCCTGGTTTCCGACCGCGCTGCTCGCGGCAGCGGCATTGGGGCTGATCGCGCGCACCAGGTGAACGGGCGCGCACCGGCGCGCCCGTTGCCCGACAGCGCGCGAAACCCTACTTCTTCGGCTTCGCGGCCGCGGCGGGCTTGGCCGCCGGCTCCGGTTTCTTCTCGAGCAGCTCTTCCAGTGGCTTGAAGAGCGCGTCGTACTTGTACATCGGGATCTCGAACTCGATGCCCTTGGCGCGCGCGGCGAGTTGCTCGACAGCGCGATCCGCAGGCTTGGCGGGCTCGGCTGCCGGCTTGGCGGCCTCGGCGGGATTTTTCGCCGGCTCGCCTGCCGCGGGCTTGTCTGTCGCGGACTTGTCTGTCGCGGGTTTTTCCGTGGCGGCTTTTTCCGTCACGGGGAACTGCGCGGCCAGGGCGGGATCGCGGCGGGCCGTCACGGCCACGTAGGCCTTGTCGCCTTCCTTGTGGCCTTCGAACTCGAACACCTGGCCGTCGAAGGTGCGGAACGTGGCGCGATCCACGGCGGCGGGCGGCGTGGCCGGCGGCGTGTGCAGGTCGTCGAAGTGGAAGGCGGCGAGCGTGTCCGCCTGGCCGTCGATCGACATGCTGCTCGCGGGCTTGCGGCCCTTCGGCACGGGGCTCAGCACAAGATCCGTGTCGCCGCGCTGCGCGCGCGTCAGTAGATAGGCGGGGCCGCTCGCGGGCTTGACCGAGATGTCGTGGACGCTGGCGCCCGGGATGTCGGTGAGCTGCCGGTCGATCCAGCGCTTCGGATCCGGATCGACGCTGAGCGCGGGTTCGACCAGCGCGCTCACGGCCTCCTTGGGCTTGCGCACGTAGATGGCGCGGCCCTCGGCGTTGCGGCCGACGAGCAGCGACCAGGTCTTGCTGCCGGCCACCACCTCGAGCAGCGTGCTCGCGGCCGTGGGCTTGTCCGCCGCCTCCACGCCCAGCCTGGCATAGTTGGCCGGATCGCTGGTCTTGGGCTCGATGATCTTCAGCTCGACCATGTTCAGCACCAGCTCGCGCACGCGCGTGGCGTCGGCGGGATACTGCCGCTCCACCACCATCCATCCGGTGGGTTCCTTGCGCAGGGTGGTGCGGCTGCCGTCACCCTTGGACAGGCGGATCTCGCCGATCTCGCCCACCGATGGCGCGAGATCCGCGAACAGCTTGCCGCCGGCCAGTTCGGTCTGCTGGCTGTGGCGATGCATGCTGAGCCAGACACCCGCGATCAGCGCGACGGCGGCGCCGGCGGACAGCAGCGCGAAACGATTGCGCATCATGCCGCGCCCCCTTTGCGAAGCATGGCCGCGGCCTCGCGCCGGCGTTTGCGCCACAGTGCCACCAGCAGCCCGGCCGCGATCACGAGGATGGGCATGATCAGCAGGTTGTAGAGCTTCATGCGCATGCCGAGCGCCTTGATGTCGAGCTCGAGCCCGGCCTTCACCGCGCGCAGCTCCTTGCGGATGCGCAGCTTTTCCTGCTGGAACCGCTCGATCTCGCGCGTCTGGTCGGCGGTCAGCAGCGCCTCGGAGTCACCCGGCTTCGCGGTCTGCAGCTTGCTCAGGTTCTCTTCGGTCTGCTGCAGTTGCTGCTCGAGCTGCTGCTCGGTGCTGCGGAATCTGGCATCGGCCGTGCGGCGCAGCGCCTCGACGCGATCGAAAGGGCGCGAGTAGGCGGCGCGGCCGCGGATGCTGATGAGGTCGGCGCTGCCGGCGAGATTGTCGAGCGCGTTCCACACCAGCTCGCCATTGTTGGCGAACGGCTGCGCCACCACCTGGCCGAAGAAGTTGCGCGTCTGCACCCACATGAAGTCCGAGAGCAGATCGGCGTCGGCGATCACGATGACGTTGAGCGGCTTCGCAGAGCGCTTGAGCGCGTTCGCGGCGGCGGTCACGCCCGCGGGCGGGCCGTCGGGATAGGCGCTGGTGGCGTCGCCGGAGATGCGCGCGGCGACCACGTATTCACCGGTCGGCTTGAAGCCGTCGCGCAGCGCTCCCGGGTCGCTCATCATCGCGAAGCGCGACGCGGGCAGCAGCCCGGCCTGCTTGCTGGTGTGGATCAGGGGTTCGAACTTGAGCTTCGAGCCTTCCACCGGCTTCAAACTACCCGCCGTGGCCATGTTGATCGAATCGAGATTCGCCGTGATCACGTCCTTGGCGAGACTCGAGTTGTCGAAGCCCAGGATGGCGATGTGCTGCGCGGGCGGCTCGCCTTCGCGCATGGCCACCGTCAGGCCGCGTTCGAGGTCGACCACGACCTGGTCGGACTTGAAGTCCACGCCCCAGGACTTCAGCAGCGGCTCGAGGTGCGAGGACTTGTCCGCCGTGAACTGCGACATCGGGTTGTTGGGGTCGGCGCCCGCCGCGTCCGCCTGCGCGTTCGGATCGACGAACGCGAGCACGTGGCCGCCGCGCATGGCGAACTGGTCGATGGCGTACAGCGCCGCCGGCGTGAGGTTTTTCGGGTGCACCAGCGCCAGCACGTCGACGTCGGCGTCGATGGAGGTGAGCGTCGGCTCGAGGTTGCGGACGGTGTAGAGCTGCTCGATCTGGCTGTACACGAACCACGGCGGCTTCGGGCGGCCGCTCTGCATGTCGAAGTCGCCCGACATCGGCAACGAGGACAGCCAGCCGATGACCGGCTTCTTGCTGCTCGAGAGCTTGTGGATCAGCTTGGCGACGTCGTACTCGAGCTGCTCCTCGAGCTGCGGGTCCAGATACGGGATGGACTCCTTGCCGTCGGTGGAGTTGGTGGCGGCGAGGCCGAGGTACAGCTTCTCGCCGGTGGCGCCGATCGGCACCGAGGTGATGCCGAGCTCGGTGGCGCGATCTTCCTCTTCCGTGAAGGGCTGCGGATCGATGACCTTGAGCGTGAGCTTGCCCTTGGACATGCCGACCAGCTCTTCGAGCAACTCGCGCACGCGCACGCCGTGGTTCTTGATCTGCGGGATGGGCGTGGCCGTCTTCTCGGAGAAGAACAGGTAGAGATTCACCGGCTCCTTGAGCTCACCGATGATGTGCTTGGTGCCATCGGAGATGGTGTAGAGCTTGTCCTTGGTGAGGTCGATCTGCGCGCCGCGCAGAGCCAGGTTGGCCAGCAGCATGATGCCGATGAACAGCACGCCGACGACGGCGAGGGTGCCGGCTCCCAGGTTGGATTTCTTGAACATCTCGGGCGATCCGTTATTTCGACTTGCGCGATTCGAGCACCACGGTGCTCGCCATCAGGAAGAAGGTGGTGAAGAGCGCGAAATACAGCACGTCGCGCAGGTCGAGCACGCCCTTGGTGATGTTTTCGAAATGCGTCAGCAGGGACAGCGAGCTGATGCCGTCGACGAACCACTGCGGCCACCGCGAACGGAACCATTCCGTGACCGCCGGAAAGCCCGCCATCAGCAGCAGGAAACACAGCAGCGCGCAGATCAGGAAGGCGATGAGCTGGTTGCGCGTGAGCGTGGAGGTGAACGATCCCACGGCGAGGAACGCGGCCGCCATGAAGAAGCTGCCGAGGTAGGCGGCGAGCACGGTGCCGTTGTCCGGGTTGCCGAGATAGTTGACCGTGATCCACACGGGGAAGGTCAGCGCCAGTGCGATGCCGACGAACAGCCAGGCGGCGATGAACTTGGCGAGTACCGCCTGCCACAGCGTCACCGGCTGCGTCAGCAGCAGCTCGATGGTGCCGTTGCGGCGCTCTTCGGCCCACAGCCGCATGGTGATGGCGGGGATCAGGAACAGGTACAGCCACGGCACGAAGGTGAAGAAGGGCTGCAGGTCGGCCTGGCCGCGTTCGTAGAGCTGGCCGAAGGAAAACGCCAGCAGGTTGATGAAGAACAGGAAGATCACCAGCACCACGTAGGCGATGGGGGTCACGAAATAGCTCGCGAGCTCGCGGCGCAGGATGGTACGCACGGGTTTCAAGGCGCTGGACTCCGGAGTTTCGTCAGGCGGCGATGGATCGGAACACGTCTTCGAGGCGCCCCGACGGCGCGCGCATCTTGAGCTCCGCCGGCGTACCGTCGGCCACCAGCCTGCCGCGCGCGATGATGATGGCGCGCGTGCACACGGCGTCGACTTCCTCGAGGATGTGCGTGGAGATCACGATGGTCTTCTCGCGCGCGATCTCCGCGATCAGCGTGCGCACCTCGTGCTTCTGGATGGGATCGAGCCCGTCGGTGGGCTCGTCGAGGATCAGCACCTTCGGGTCGTGCACGATGGC
>DASTRL010000144.1:0-8073 GCA_035761265.1 Steroidobacteraceae bacterium | reverse complement strand
AGCATTTGTCCGAGTAATACAAACCCGCGTTCTTTTTGGGGGACACATCGTGGCGGTCAATACCCGGATCAGTTCTGCAACGGCGCTCGCGGCGCTTTCCATCTCGGCCACGGCGCTGGCCCAGACACCACCTGCCGATGCGTCCAGGCCCGATGAACTGGACACGGTGGTGGTCACCGGCGTCCGGCAGAGCCTCACGCAGGGCCTCGAGAACAAGCGCGAGGCCACTCAGGTCATCGAATCGATCGTCGCCGAGGACATCGGCAAGCTGCCCGACAACAACGTGATCGAAGCACTGCAGCGCGTCACCGGCGTGCAGATCACCAATCGCGGCGGCGGTGAAGCCGACGGCATCGTGATCCGCGGCCTGCCCGACGCGACCACCACGTGGAACGGCCGCAACGTGTTCACCGGCACGAGCCGTGCCCTCGCGCTGCAGGACATCCCGGCCAACCTGATCAGCCGCGTCGACGTCTTCAAGACGCGTGCCGCCGATCAGCTCGAGACGGGACTTGCCGGCCAGATCGACGTGCGCACGCGCCGGCCGTTCGACGTCGACGGCTTCGAGATGTCGGTGAATGCGCGGCTCACCGACCAGGTCGAGCGCGATGATGCCGTCGATCCGAACCTGAGCTTCCTCGTGAGCAACACCTGGGACGGCGATGACGGCAAGTTCGGCGCGCTGCTCAACGTCACGTATTCGAAGGTGCGCTACCGCGATCAGAGCATCACGGCCGGCGCGCTGGTGCCGTTCGTCACCGCGGATGGTCCGTTGCCCCCGGGATTCACGCCGCTGCAGCGCGTGTTCAACGGCGATCCGCCGATCTGGCAGGCCGGCACGGATCGCGGCCTGCCTTACGATGCCGGTTCGCTGATGGATTTCGACCCGGGACCGGGCGTCGCGAATTTCCCCTATCTACTGTCGCGCGACGCGCTGTTCGCCAGCGACTTCCAGGGCGACCGCAAGCGGCCGGCGGCCAACCTGGCGCTGCAGTGGGCGCCCGACGAGAAGCAGCAGTACACCTTCGAGGCGTTCTACCAGGGCTATCGCGAGCAGATGTTCAACAACCTGCAGTTCACGTTCGTGGACTGGTGGGGCAATCTCGGTCCCGATCCGGCCTCGACCATCACGCTGTATCCCGGCACCAACCTCATCAAGACGCGCGTGGTCGGCGCGCCCTACAACTTCAACAGCGGCGACTCCACGCACCAGGACACCGACACGTTCGTCTATGCCCTGAATGGCAAGTGGCAGCTGTCCGAGAAGTTCTCGCTCGAGGCCGACCTGTCCTTCCAGGGCAGCCAGTTCGACACGACGTTCGTCGCGATCCGCACCGACCGCGTGCCGCCGCAGATCTCGCTCGACCTCAATCACGGTGACGGCCTGCCCTCCTGGCACTACACCGATCCCGCCACCGGCGCCAACACCGACGCGGCAATGCTCGATGCGGACGGCTGGAACATGGCGCAGCTCTACCAGAACAAGGGTCGCGACATCGGCGGCGCGCAGACGTTGACGGTCGACGGCCACTACGAGTTCGGCGGCAACGTGTTCCGGAAGCTGTCGTTCGGCGTGCGCTACGACGACCGCAACGCGTTGCATCGCCAGCCGCGACCCGGCGACACCGCCGAGCAGAGGCTCGCGACCGGCATGACGCTGGCCGCCGCCGCCGACGCCCTCGGCGCCGACGATTTCCTGTACACCAACAGCGACTTCTTCACCGACTCGAGCTCGCCGCGCAGCTGGGTGCTCGCCAACGGCTGGTACATCGGCAATCACCCCGACAAGATTCGCGCGCTGTACGGGCAGCCTGCCGGAGGCCCGGTGCTGCAGCGTGCATTCCAGGTCGAAGAGCGCACGGCGTCAGCCTACGTCCAGGCCGACATGGATTTCGGCGACCGTGTCCATGCGCAGGTGGGCGTGCGTTACGTGAAGGTGGATACGCCCATCGAGTTCACCGATCTGGTGGCGGCGGATCTGCCGGTGTACACGGCCAAGCAGTCGGTCGACGACGTCATGCCGGCGGTCACGTTGCGCTGGGACGTGACCAATGATTTCCGCCTGCGCGCCAACTACGGCGAGACGCTGCGCCGGCCCGCGTTCGGCGACCTCAATCCGAACTTCAACCTGACCGGGGACCTCACCGGTGTCGGCTACGGCACGGGCGCCGGCGGCAATCCCGATCTCGAGGCGGCCAAGGGCAAGAACTACGACCTGACCGCCGAGTGGTATTTCGCGAAGGACAGCGCCGTGTACGGCACGCTGTTCCGCCGCGAGATCGATGGCCTGGTCGTGCCGCTGGTACGCGAGCTGTCGATCCCCGGCACCGGCCTCAACACGGGCCGGTTCAAGGTGACGCAGCCCGTGAATGCGTCGGACGGCGTGCTCAAGGGCGTCGAGCTCGGCTTCCTGTACTTCCCGGAGCTGCCGGGCGTGTTCAACGGCTTCGGCATCCAGGGCAGCTTCACCAAGCTCGACTCGAGCCAGAACATCCCGCTCTCGGACAACCTCGGCAACATCGTGGGCGAGGAGAACACCGAATTCTTCGGCGTCTCGGACTTCTCGTACAACGTCACGCTCGCCTACGATCGCGCGGGATTCGGCGGCCGCCTGTCGTACGTGTGGCGCGACGACTTCCTCAACAACAATGAGGCGCGCATCTTCGCGAACCCGATCGGTGTGTGGCGCAAGCCGGAGAGCAGCCTCGACCTGCAGTTGAGCTACGACATCAGCGAGAAGATCGGCGTGTCGTTCGATGCGGTGAATCTCACCGACGAGATGCAGCAGTCGTACTACGCATTCGCCGACGCGGGCAGCCCGACGCTCACCAACTTCGGCAGCACGGTGATCAGCCGCGCGTACATGCTCGGCTTCCGCTGGAAATACTGAGTCGATCTGCAGGCGGCCCTGGTCTGATGGCCGCCGCCTTCGAGGCCGCGATGCGCGAGCGTCGCGGCCTTTTTCATGCCTCCTGGCCCGCGGCGAGAAAGGCCTTCTGCGGCGGCCACGCATCCCAGGGCGTCGGGTCCGCCGCGATCATCGCCTGCGACTTCGAGAAGATCTGCGGATCGAACTGCACGGACTTGCGCGCCACGATGTCGATGTGCACGCCGGTCACCATCATGGTGGACAGGTGGTCGCCGCCGTCGCCGCGGAACATCTCGTGCACGAAGCGCACCGACTTCGGCTTCACCTCGAGCATGGCCGAGCGCACGATGATCACGTCACCGACCAGCGCCTCGCGCCGGTAACTGATGCGCTGGTCGACCGCCGCCATGCCGCGCCCGGCCTCGCGCAGATACTGCGCGGTCATGCCCATCATGGCGCCCAGGTTCCAGGTGGCCTCGTCGAACTTGCCCACGTACCACATGACGTTCATGTGGCCCATGTGGTCGCAGTTCCATTGGTGCACGAGGCCGCGGTAGGTGATGCCGATGTCGTTCATGTTGCGAGTCTAACCGCGCGTGGCGCCGATGCGCCGCACTCATTTGCACCCTGCCCGCCGGCCGCGCACGGCACACGAGGCGCTTCCCGAGGAGTGCGAGCGTGGCGGCCGCGGCACCCGCAGACTCTGGCGCGCGCAGCCCGCATCGCGGCGTCTATCTACTCCCGGACGTCGAGCGCCCGGCCCGGGGTTTGCGGCGTGCGCCGCAAGCGTCGGACACCCCCGCCGCGGCCATTCCGGCCCGCTTGCGCGCGTCCCGTTCGCAAAGCGAAAAGCCGGATTCTTGATCAGGCCAGTGCGGTTTCGCTCACGGGCGAGACACCAAACGCCAGGTCAAAGAACATCGCGGCAAAGGCAGAGCAGGAGACGTCTTTTCATGGCCCCACAGAATCTCGAAGGCGTGCTCAAGGCCGCCGGCAACACGGTGAAGATGCTGCGCAATTCGCAGATCGGCGCCTACGTGTACCCGGTGGTTCCGAGCGAGTTCAGCAACTGGCGCGACGAG
The DNA here is from genome assembly GCA_035761265.1 of Steroidobacteraceae bacterium. GTDB lineage: Bacteria > Pseudomonadota > Gammaproteobacteria > Steroidobacterales > Steroidobacteraceae > CADEED01. Next base: position 4,122 of record DASTRL010000144.1, on the reverse strand, counting down.
CAGCGCGCATGGCGCGACACCGCCGTGTTGTTCGACCAGTCGCACCACATGGCGGAGCTCACGATCAAGGGGCCCGACGCGATGAAGCTGTGCAGCCATACGACCATCAACAGCTTCGCGAACTTCCCGGTGAACCGCGCGAAGCAGATGGTGCCGACCAGCTATGAGGGACACGTCATCGGTGACGGCATCCTGTTCCACCTCGACAGGGACGAGCTGCTGTTCGTCGGACGCGCGCCCACCGTCAACTGGCTGCAATTCCATTGCGAGACCGGCGGCTTCAAGGTGGACTTCATCCGTGACGACCGCTCGCCCTCGCACGCGTATGGCAGGGCGGTGACGCGCCGTCACTACCGCTACCAGATCCAGGGGCCGAACGCGAAGCAGATCCTCGACAAGCTCAACGGCGGTGCCATCCCGGACGTGAAGTTCTTCACGATGGACGTGATCAACATCAAGGGGCGCAAGGTGCGCTGCCTGCGGCACGGCATGGCGGGAGCGCCGGGCCTGGAGATCTGGGGTCCGTACGAACAGGCCGCCGAGATCCGCGACTACATCCTCGAGCAGGGCCGCGAGTTCGGCATCGTGCCGGTGGGGTCGCGGGCGTACGCCTCGAACACGCTCGAATCAGGCTGGATCCCCTCGCCGCTGCCCGGCGTGTACACCGGCGAGTCCATGAAGAAGTATCGCGAGTGGTTGCCGGCCAACGGCTACGAGGCCACCGGCTCGATCGCCGGCAGCTTCGTCAGCGACGACATCGAGGACTACTACGTCAATCCGTACGAGCTCGGCTACGGCCCGTTCGTGAAGTTCGACCACGACTTCATCGGCGCCGACGCGCTCAGGAAGATCGCCGACCAGCCGCATCGCAAGAAGGTGACGTTCGCCTGGCACCCGGACGACATGGCGAAGATCTACGCCTCGCTGTTCCACCCGGGCGAGGACCACTACAAGTTCTTCGACCTGCCGAACGCCAACTACGCGTCCTCCTCGTTCGACAAGATCGTCAAGAACGGCAAGACCGTGGGCTTCTCGATGTTCGGCGGCTACAGCTACAACGAGCGCACCGCGCTCTCGCTGGGCATCGTCGACCCCGACGTGCAGATCGGCGAGCAACTGACCCTGGTGTGGGGCGAGGAGAACGGCGGCACCCGCAAGACCACGGTGGAGAAGCACAAGCAGCTCGACGTGCGCGTGACCATCTCGCCGGTGCCCTACTCGCGCGTGGTACGCGACACCTATGCCGAAGGTTGGCGCTCGGCCAGGCAGGCCTGATCGCCACGACCATGAGCTGACTACCCGGCCTCCCCCGCTGGGTAGTTAGCTCCGGGGCCGCGCCAGCGCGGCTCTTTTTTTTTGGGGAGTCCCTTCCAATTTCGCCGGGACCGAGTATATGCTGTGTATACACAGTATGTACAGCGGCATCACCATCTCCCAGACCGACGCCCGCCCGATGTACCTCCAGATCATGGAGCAGATCCGGGCACGCATCGCCGCGGGCGATTGGGCCGCGGGCAAGGAACTGCCGTCGATCCGGGCACTTGCAGCCGCCCTCAGCGTCAGCGTCATCACCGTCAAGCGGGCCTACCTCGATCTGGAGAGCGAAGGGGTCATCGTCACTCGCCACGGCAAGGGCTCATTCGTGGCGGAAGTGAACGGCCTCGCCGCAGAGCTCAAGGAAGCCCAGCTCGAAGAACACCTCGCGCAGGCCGCAGCGATCGGCCGCCTGCTCGGCCTCACCGAAGACGAGCTCGCGGCACGGCTGCGCCATGCGCAAAGACAACCGGGCAGGAAAGAATGAACGACAAGCACATCGAAATGCGCGGCGTGCGCAAGATCTACCGCTTCTTCACGCTCGATGACGTCTCGCTGGAACTCGAGCCCGGCCAGATCATGGGCTTCGTCGGCCCGAACGGCGCGGGCAAGAGCACCACGCTGCGACTGGTCATGGGCATGATCGCGCCCGACGCCGGCGAGATCCGCGTGCTCGGCCACGAGGTTCCGCGCGAGCAGGCGGTCGCCAAGCGCGACATCGGCTACGTGTCGGCGGAAATGCGGCTGCTGCCGCACACCACGCTGGGATGGCACATGGACTTCATCAAGTCCATCTACCCGGAGTGGGACGGCGGTTACGCCGCGACGCTGGTGAAGCGCTTCAACCTGCGACCCGAGCAGAACGCGCGCTCCCTGTCGCTGGGCGAACACGTCAAGGCAACGCTGCTGCTGGCGTTGGCCCGGCGCCCGAAACTGCTGATCCTCGATGAGCCCACCACCGGCCTCGATCCGGTCGCGCGTCACGAGGTGATCTGCGAGTTGATGGACGTGCTGCGCGATGACAGTCGCTCGATCCTCTTCTCCTCGCACAACACGGTCGACGTCGAACGGATCTCGGACACCATCACGTTCATCGATCGCGGCCGCATCGTCGACAGCGACGACAAGGAGGATTTCGTCGATCGCTGGCGGCGCATCCAGCTGCAACTGCCGGCGGGGACGGCGCTCCCACCGTTGCCGAACATCGTGAAACGCGAGGCCGACGGCCAGTTCGTGACGCTGACGACCAACCAGTATTCCCAGGGATTGCAGAGCCTCATCGGACCCCACGTGACGCACGTGCACCGGATGACGCTCGAGGAGATCTTCGTCGCGAATGTCATGCATCACCGGGAGGCACGCGGACAATGAGCGTCGTCACGCGCAGGCTCATCGCCAAGGAGCTGTACGTCAATCGCTGGTTCATCGCGGGGGGCGCCGCGTCCGGCATCGTTTCGGTGCTCATCGCGGCCACCGGCAAGATGGGATTCAACGTCGGTGCCCTGACCTGGCTCACGACCATCATCGCGACCGGCGTGATGCTCGGACTCTACGGGATCATGAACGAGCGCAAGGAACACGCGCTGCAGTTCGTGCTCAGCCTGCCGCTGTCGCTGGCCGAGTACGTGCGCGCCAAGATGTTCGGCCTCAGCGCGTGCTTTCTCGTGATGTGGCTGGTCTCGAGCGCGGCAGCGCTGCTGCTGGTGTTCGTCAAGGACGGCATCCCCGACGGCATCGCGCCTTACACGGTGCTGCTGTGCGTGTTCATGCTGGCCAATTTCACCGTCGTGCTGTGCGGCAGCCTGCATGCGCGCTCCGAGGCCCTGACCTCCGCCGTCATCATCGCCACCAACATGGGCGTGAGCATCTTCATGTTCACCGTCGCCCCTCTTCCCGGCATCCAGAAATTCATGTGGGGCCCGGCGCCCGTTTGGTCACCGACTTTCTGGATCGTGCTCGGCTGCGAACTGGCCGTGCTCGCGATCGCCTTCACCCTGCCCTTCCTGCTGGCCGCGCGTCGCCGCGACTTCCTCTAGAGGAGAACGAGAATGAAACCGAGTGAAAACCGCCTGCACGCGCTCGATGCCGTGCGTGGATTCGCGCTCCTGCTGGGCGTCGCATTCCATGCCGCGCTGTCGTTCATGCCGGGCTGGCCGCCCGGCATCTGGGCCATGGTCGACAACTCGCCGAGCCAGTTCCTGAGCGACGCGGGCTTCGTCGCGCACATCTTCCGCATGTCGCTCTTCTTCTTCATTGCGGGATTCTTCGGCCGCCTGCTGTTCCACAAGCTGGGCGCCGGCGGCTTCTGGGCGAACCGCGCGAAGCGCATCGCCGTGCCGCTGGTCGTCGGCTGGGTGGTGCTGTTCCCGCTGATCATGTGGATCTGGTCAATGGGCCTGAACAAGGTCTTCAACGGCCACGTTCCGCCCATGCCCGAGCTGCCCAAGATACCGGGCGCCTTTCCGCTGACCCACCTCTGGTTCCTGTACGAGCTGCTGATCCTCTACGCCGGTGTCCTCGCGCTGCGCGCGCTGGTGGTGCGCTTCGATGGCCAGAACAAGCTGCGCAATCTCGTGGACTCGATGGTCGAAGCCTCGATCCGCATGCGCATTGCCGTCTTCACGCTCGGCATCCCGCTGGCCGGGACGCTGATGACGCTGCCGATGTGGTTCTACTGGCAGGGAATCCCGACCCCGGACATGTCGCTGATCCCGGCGCTTCCGGCGACCACGGGATTTGCCACCGCTTTTATCTTCGGCTGGCTGGTGCACCGCTCGCCGGCAGCACTCCCGGCAATCTCGCGCGGAT
>DASTRL010000143.1:0-3914 GCA_035761265.1 Steroidobacteraceae bacterium | reverse complement strand
CCCCCCCACCTCTTCACCACCGATTGCGCAGCTCCCGCAGCTTCACGAACACGGTGCGCGCGTCGGGCGTCTCGCCGATCTCCGGAAACTTCTCGCGCAGCCGGGCGATCAGCTCGGGATTCGTGAGCCGCAGGAAAGCGTTCACCCGCTTCTCCTCGCCGAGCGTCGTCACGCGGGCAGCGGCCGGATCCTGCGCCCGAGCCGCGGCCAAGGCGCGCGCGGCATCGGCATTGCCAGGTTCGCGATCCAGCGTGAACGCCAGGTTGCGCGCCATGTACTCATGTCCCGGATACACGCGGGTGGCATCCGGTAGTTTGGCGAGCTGGTCGACGAAGGTCTCGTAGAGCAACCCCGCATCGCCGCCATTGTGGCAATTGCCCGCGCCGGCGTTGAACAGCGTGTCCCCGCAGAACAGCGCCGGAGCATCGCCATGCGCCAGCAGGCACACGTGCGCCAGCGTGTGTCCCGGCGTGTCGAGCGTCTCGAGCTCCACGGTACGACCCACCTTGATGACATCGCCACGCGCGAGCCCGCGATCCACGCCGCCGATGCGGCGCGCCGCACCCGCATGCGCCAGCACCTTGGCGCCGGTCGCCGCGACCACCTCGGCATTGCCCGCCGTGTGATCCAGGTGTTCGTGCGTATTGAGGATCTGCGTGATCGAGAACCCATGCCGGCGCGCCACCTCCAGGCACCGCCGCGCGTCCAGCGGATCCACCGCCAGCGCCTCGCCCGTCTGCGAGCAGGCGATCAGGTAGTTGAAATTCCGCAGCTCGTTCGCGATCCAGATTCTTTCGACCAGCATCCCTGCCTCGGACATCGTTGTCAGGCCCGCAGCGCCTCATCGAACAACCCGTGCTGCGACTTGAGCGGCACGCGGATGCGCACCGTCGTGCCCTCTCCGACCACCGAATGGATGTCGATGTTCCCGCCCATGAGCTTGAGCCGCTCGCGGATGTTGAACAGTCCGAAGCCGCCGTGCCGCGTCGGCAGCCGGCTGATGCTGTTCACCTCGAAGCCCACGCCCGGATCGAGCACGTCGAGCACCAACTGGTCGTGATTCACCGCGCAGCGCACCGTGGCGCGCTTCGAGCGCGCGTGCTTGATCACGTTCTGCAGCAGCTCGCGCACCGTCTGGAACAACAGCACCTGCACCGAATCCTCGAGCGGCTTGGGCGAGCCGTCGTCCTCCACCGTGACCAGCAGCCTCTGCTGCTGCCGCACGCGATCCGCGAGCCAGCGCAGCGCCTCGATCAGGCCCCCTTCGTGCAGACCCGGAGGCGCCAGCTCAAGCATCAGCGTGCGGATCTGCAGCGTGGTATCGGCCAGCACCTGCTCGATCTCCACGACCCGCTCGAGCAGCGCCTTGTCGGTCAGCCCCCGCTTGATCGCGGCCAGCGACAGGCTGATGCCCGTCAGGTTCTGCGCCGGCCCATCGTGCAATTCCGCGGCGAGCTTGCGGCGCGCGCGCTCCTCCGCCAGCGTGATCTCGGTAGCCAGCGCCCGAAGCTGCGCGTCGTGCTGCGCCAGCGCGTTCTCGGCCTCGCGCATCGCGGTGACATCGCGGCCGCTGCCCCAGAAGCGCACCACGTGACCATCCTCGATGATGCCGATCATCGAAATCAGCAGCACGCGATCCAGGCCATAGGGTCCGTGCACCACGTGCTCGATGTTGCGCACCTGGTAGCCGTTGCGGATCGCCTCGCGAATGCGCTCGATGTAGACGCGCGACCAGGTGGGATGATCCGCGAGCCGCGTGCCGACGATGGGGCTGGGCGAATCCTTGACGCCCAGCGCCACCATGAACGCCGCGTTGCATTCGGCGACGTAGCCGTGCTTGCGCACCCAGGCCACCTGCTCATCCGGCGGCAGCGTCACCGGCATGGGCTCGGCCAGCTCCGCGCGGAAAATCGCCTCCGAGCTGTTGGCGATGAAGGCGCGGTAACGTTCGTCACTGCGCCGCGCCTGCTCGATGGCCAGGTCGCGCTCGGACATCAGCGCCTGCAGCAGCAGCACCGGCAGCACGCACAGCGCGAGGAAGGTCTGCAACTCATAGGTATTGCCGAACGGGCCGAGACCGCGCGTCGTGGCCAGCGCCGCGATCGCCACCGTGATGCCCGCCGCGAGCGCGGTACGGCGCGGCCCGCCCACCATCGCGATCCACACCAGCACGGGATAGACGATGTAGGGGACGTCGAGCGGCGACGTCCGCGAGTCGTGCTGTCGCACGAACACCGCGGCGAGCAGCACCAGCAGCACCGCGAAGGCCGAGTAGGTAGTCGCGCGGCCCCCGCGCACGGACGAGGTGACCGTGATCCCGTGGAAGCCGATGGTGAGGATCAGGGGCGTGACGATGACCGCACCCAGCAGGTCGCCGATCCACCAGCTCTGCACGGCCGCCAGCCAGAATCCCCGGTCGGCGGTGATGCCATTGCGCAGGCTGACCGCCACCACGGCGCAGGCCAGCGTCGAGACCGCCGCCGAGGCGGCGAACCCGAGCACATGGTGCAGCCGCGCAAAGGATATCGGCCCACGGATCGTCACATGCATGAGTCCGACGCCCAGCAGGGCTGCCGCGAACTTGACGAAGAACAGCAGCCCGGACATCGTGTACGGCAATCCGGCCGGCGCGAACACCTCGTTCCCGAGAATCTCGGACACGAAGGCGAACGCCAGCAGCGCCGGCCAGTAACGGGGCGGGTAGAGCAGCAGGAACGCGAACAGCACGCCGGTGGCGGGCCAGAAGATGCCCACCCCCTGCTGCGCGATCAGCAGGGCAAAGCCCACGCCGACGGCGAGGAAATGCAAAGGGAAGTAGACTGCCCCCGCCTGCAGGGGACCTAACTTCAGTCCGAATGGTCGAACGTGACGATTCATACTGAGACGTAACCCGTAGCCCGCGGGCGACGGTTTGTAGTTTGCTCGGCAACGGGCATATTGCGCCTATTGAAGGTCGAAGTCCCGCACAGGGAGAGAGAATGAGAACCCACGCCACATTCAGGGTTTTGCTGCTTCCAATTCTCGGCGCACTGGCATCGTGCGGCGGCGGTGGCGGAGGTGGCGGCGGCAACTCCGGCGGCGGCTTCGGTGGCGGCGCCGGCTCGGGCGGCACCTGGCAGGCGGGCGTGTTCAAGCCTTCCGCCAACTACGACAACATGTGCGCGAATCCGCGCGCCGGCACGGCGGACCGCCAGGGCACGCGCACCGATGAGAACAACTGGCTGCGCGCCTGGACCAACGAGCTGTATCTCTGGTACGGGGAAGTGACGGACCGCGATCCCTCGCTGTACGCGACGTCGGACTATTTCGATCTGCTGAAGACCAACGCGACCACCGCGTCCGGGCAGCCGAAGGACAAGTTTCATTTCACATACGACACCGCCGTGTGGCAGGCGCTTTCGCAGGGCGGCACCGAGGCCGGGTATGGCGCCGAGTTCGCGGTGCTCGCGCCCTTTCCGCCGCGGCGCATCGTCGTCGCGTTCACGGATCCCAACACGCCCGCCGCCGCGCAACTGCAGCGCGGCGATGAGATCCAGCAGGTCGATGGCGCCGACGCGGTCAACGGCAACACGCAGGCCATCGTCAATGTGCTCAACGACGGCCTGTTTCCCTCGGGCACCGGCCAGAGCCACACGTTCGTGGTGAAGGACACCGCGGGCGCCACGCGCACCGTGACCATGACCTCGCAGAACATCACGCACGTGCCCGTGCCCATCGCGACCACTTTGCCCAGCCAGTCGGGACCCGTCGGATACATCCAGTTCAACGATCACATCGCGACCGCCGAGGCGCAGCTCATCGACGCCTTCAACACCGTGAAGAACGCCGGCGCCACGGATTTGATCCTCGACCTGCGCTACAACGGCGGCGGCTACCTCGACATGGCCAGCGAAGTGGCCTACATGATCGCCAAC
>DASTRL010000142.1:0-4348 GCA_035761265.1 Steroidobacteraceae bacterium | reverse complement strand
CTAGAAGAAGCCATGCAGCTGGACGAACGCCTGCTTGCGATTCTGATTGTCGTTCTGCGGAATGCCGTCATAGATGCGCACGCCGGCGCGCAGCTGGATGAATTGGATGGGCGACCATTCGTACAGCAGGCTGCTGCGGGTCTGCTCGTCCTGGTCCACGTCGCGATTGGGCTCGAACCACTCGTAGGTGAGCTTGAGGTTGTGGCCCTGCATGAGGCGGAAGTCCGCTTCGGCGAGCGTCGCCATGAGCTTGGTGCCGTTCGCGCCGATGCTGTCGTCGTCGATGTAGTCGACTTCGCCGAGCAGCACTACCGGCCCCAACTTCACCGCGCCGAAGCCGCCGAAGCCGGTACGCGCGCCCAAGTCGGTGTCGTTGTAGAGCGCGCTCGCGCCCGCGCGCCAGTTCGACTGCACGAATTCCGCGCGCGTCACGAACTGCTTGCCGTGGTCGTTCTCGGCGCCGCCGCCGGCGCCGTTGCTGATCGCGAACTGCGCGGTCCACGGGCCGGATTCGAGGCCGAGCTCCAGTCCCTCGTCGGGTGCCTGCATGTTGATGCCGGAGAGCTGGCGCACGAAGGCGTTGTCGTCCTCGAAGCGATAGCCGAAGGGCAGATACATGCGCCCGGCCTTGACGTAGAACGTGTTCTCCTTGACCCAGTAGCGCACGTTGGCTTCCATGTTCGTGGCATTGCCCGGCGCGAAGCGCTGGTCGACATACACCGAGAGACGGTTCGGGATCACGCCGAAGTCGAAATAGGCGCGCGCCTCCTCGACGGCGAAGTCGTTGGTGGTGCCGGTGTGCGGCACGTCCTCGTAGCTGTAGTTGGCGCGCGCGTTGCCCCCGACCGACAGGAACTTCATGACCTGGCCGGTCCAGAGATCTTCTTCGGCGCCGATGCGCTTCTGCGCCAGCGTGGTCTGCGCGAAGGTGTTGCCGAAGATGCCGCGCATGCCCCCGCCCGTGGGATTGACGTGGCACTGCCCGCATTTCAATCCCATCTGTGCGGCGAGGTACGGCTCGGCGCTGGCCGTGCCCATGAATGCCGTCGCAGCCAACGCCACCCACGGGAACAGTTTCTTCACGACGCTCATCGGCTGGCTCCTGCGCTGACATCGAAGGACATGAGGAAATCTCCGCCTGCCCTGCCGTCAGCGTCGCCGTCGAGCACGTGACCGGCGTTGTCGGCGAGCGCCACCGGCCCCTGGCCGAGCACGCGCAACTGGTAACTGCCTGCCGGCAGCGCGCGCGCCAACGTCACTTCGACCACGTTCGGCCGGCCCTGCGGCACCTGCGCAGCGGCGACCGCAACCGCCCGGTCGAAGCCGTCGCGCACGTCGAACGTGCCGCTGGCCGCGAGCGTCGCGTCGACGTCGCGCGTGAACACCACGGTGAGCTTCGCGAGCCCGGCCGCGGCCACTTCGCCCGGCGCGGGGATCACGCTCGTGACGGCAAGGTTGTCAGGTGCGACGGCGGCCGCGGGCGCGCCGGCAGCCACCCATCGGCGGATGAGGTCGATGCGATCCTGCGGCAGCGGCGCCTGGCCGAGCGGCATGCGCCCGCCGACCGCCGCCGTTCCGGAGATCTTCTGCACCAGATAGCTCTGGTCGGGATTGCCCGGGTCGATGCGCTTGAGTCCGGGAACCTCGTTGCTCGCGACATTGACGATCATCGCGTAGCTGTTGGCGGCATCGAGCCGCATGCCCTGGGGCGCGTTGGCGCCGACGTGGCATTGCGTGCAGATCGGCGTGAAGACCGTGTCCTGAATCTCCTGGAAGTCGGACGCCACCGGCGGCTGAACCGGAACCGGCTGACCATTCTGGTCGAGTCCTTCGCCGTTTCCCGCACCGCACGCGGCCAGCGCGAGCATCAGTGGCGCGAGAAAAAATCCTTTTCCCGACAGAAAGTTAATCGAGTCCGAGGGCACGCCGTTACTCCCTGAGGCAAGACGCATGACGAAGATGGGTAACGCCCTGCGCGAATCCGGTTCCACGGCGCCGAAAAATCGCCGCGCTCTCGGCTAGACTCTCGCGCCGGATTTGTCAGCAACCGACTTACAAGGGAATTCACATGAGCTACTCGCGCCGCCAGGTCCTCACCTCATCCGCCGCGCTCGCCGCCGCACCTTTGCTCGCCGGATTCGCCGGTGAAGCGCTGGGCCAGGCTTCGACACGCAAGCTCGGCGTGGCACTGTGCGGGCTCGGCAGCCTCGCCACGAACCAGATCGCCCCGGCGCTGCAGAAGACGCGCAATTGCCGGCTGGCCGGCATCGTGACCGGAACGCCGTCGAAGGCGATCGAGTGGAAGAAGAAGTACGGGATTCCCGACAAGAACGTCTACGACTACCAGTCGATGCACAAGATGGCCGCGAACAAGGACATCGACATCGTGTATGTCGTGACGCCGAACGCGCTGCACCTGGAGCACGCGCTCGCGGCCGCGGCCGCGGGCAAGCACGTGTTCTGCGAGAAGCCCATGGAGATCAGCGTCGAGCGCTGCCAGCAGATGATCGACGCGGTCAAGAAAGCCGGCAAGTTGTTAGGCGTCGGCTATCGCTGCCAGTTCGAGCCCAACCACCTGGAGTGCGTGCGGCTCGCCAGGGACAAGGTGCTCGGCGAGGTGAAGGTCATCGACGCGAACTTCGGCTTCGCCATGGGCGATCCGACGCAGTGGCGTCTCAAGAAGGACCTGGCGGGCGGCGGCTGCCTCATGGACGTCGGCATCTATTGCCTGCAGACCGGACGCATGCTGACCGGCGAAGACCCGGTGTGGGTGAGCGCCGCGGAGACCAGGACCGACCCCGTGAAGTTCAAGGAGGTCGAGGAAACCATCATGTGGCAGGCCAAGTTTCCCTCCGGCGTGGTCATGAGCAGCGTCAACACCTACAACGCCAACGGCCTCGCCGGCTTCCGCGCCGCGACCTCGCGCGGCTGGTTCGGCCTCGAGCCCGCGTACTTCTACGGCGGCAATCGTGGGCGGCGCAGCGACGGCCCCGAGATCAACATGCCGCCCACCGACCAGTTCGCCGTCGAGCTCGAGGATTTCGCGGACTGCATCCTCAACAACAAGCCGACCAAGGTGTCCGGCGAAATGGGACTCTCGGATGTGAAGTACCTGATGGCGATCTACGAGTCCGTGAAGAAAGGCCGCCCCGTCACGTTCTAATGGGGACATTCCTCGTTTCCTAGCAAACGGGGACAGGCTCGGAATCTGTCACTCGATCTCGAGCTCGAATGGCCCCACCGGCAATCCGCCGGCATCGAACAGATTGCACAGCGGCGCGTCCGCCCAGCAGAAGCGCACGCGCGTCGCGCGCTCCGGCGCGGCATCTTCGAGGCGCACCCGCCCGCCCTCGCCGAGCTGCGCCCGCACGAAATGGCAACTCGACTGCGTGTCGCCGCACAGCTCGAATCCCGAAGGATCCCGCGCGCCGACCACCACCAGGCTGCCATCCTGGTCAGCGAGCGTGACGTCGACGCCGCCGACGGCGCGATGCGCCACCTTCGGCGCGGCACCCGAGGCCGAGATCGCCTCGCCGAACGCCACGTGCCGCGCGGCGCGCGCCAGTCGCCTGCCCACCTCCTGCTTGTTGGTCGGATGGATGTCGTCGCGGTTGCCGATATCGATGGTCACCGCCAGCCCCGCATTGCCGTCCTCGGCCACCGCGCGCCGTTGCGCGTCGCGCACCCGCGCCCAGCCGCTGTCGACCGGCGTCCTCACCAGCGCGCCGAAGTTCGCGAGCTGCACCACGAAGAATGGCAGCGGCGCCTCGAACTGCCGCCGCCAGTCGGTGAACAGCATCTGCAGCTGCTTCTGATAGTTGCGCGCGTCGTCGAGCCCGGCGTTCGCCTCTCCCTGGTACCAGGCCACGCCGCGCAACCCGTATTTCCCGAGCGGCGCGATCATGCCGTTGTAGAGCACGTTCATGCCGGCGATGGGTTCCCACGGCGCGCGCGGCGCTGGGGCAATGCCGGCTGGCGGCTGCTGATATTCCCAGCCGGTGAGCGGCACCGCGCCGCCATCCGCGAGCCGCAACGCGCGCTTGTCCGCCGGACCGTGAATGCCGCCGCTGCCCCACATGTCGAACACGTTCACGACGATGAGATTGTCGCCGGGCTTCAAAAGGCCTGGCGGCACCTCGTGCAGCCGCTCGCCCTCGCCAAATCCATATGCCATGGGCTGTCCGTTGATCCACACCTCCTCGACGTCGTCGATCACGCCGAGCGAGAGCTGCGCCGCTTGCCGGGCTTGCGCCGCCGTCAGCTTCACGCGCGCGCGGTACCACAGGGTGCCGTCGTACTCGGCCAGCGCGGGAATTCCCCAGTCTTCCCACTGCGCGAAAGATGCGGG
>DASTRL010000141.1:0-20577 GCA_035761265.1 Steroidobacteraceae bacterium | reverse complement strand
TGAAAGAACCACTCCAACGATTGCGGACGGCGCCGCTTCGGCGCCGATTGAGAGTGGCGCTAGAGCGGCGTCACCTTGCCGAAAACCTAGTTCTCGAGGGTCTCGATCCGCAGCGTGAACTCGACTTTGCTGCCGCGTACGCGCTCGGCCTTGACGGGTAGATAGCCAAGGGCGGGCGCCACCCAGGTGCGCGTCAGGCGGTCGCCGCTGACGTTCTTGCTGGTGTAGATCACGGTCTCGAGGCGTCCGAGCGCGGTGTCGATCTCGGCGGTGCCTTCGCGCCGCAATTCGTATTCCTTGATCTTGCCGTTGTCCACCAGCCACACGTGGTCCTGCAGGTCGCCGTTGGCGAGCTTGCGCAGGCTGGCGATCTGCAGCGACATCGGGTCCTGCGCGCCGTCCTTGAGCTCGAGATCGACGGCGCGGCCCTTGGCGACACCGGTGACGCGCTTCTGGGTCCAATCGAAGCGCAGATCGATCGGCCGCTCCTTTTCGTCGGAGCCATGGAACTCCATCGGGACGACCTTGCCGTCGACCAGCTTGAAGGTGCTGGCCTGTGCCAGCGAGTCCGGCAGGGCGAGGCGGAACAAGCCGCGCGGCTTGTTGAGGGTCTCGTAGACGTAGGTGTCCGGTCCGGCGCGCCGCAGCGACAGCGTCGAGCTCGCCGCGGACATGCCCTTCCATTCGGCGCCATAGTGGGCGCTGAAGGGCTTCAGGTCCACGGGATCGGCGTGCACCGCGGCGCTCGCCAGAAGTCCCACGAGCAATGCAGCCTCAGGCAGCCGCATCGCTTTCCTCGAGGAGCGGCGCAACCAGGGGTTCGCCGTCGAAGTACACCGAGCCGCGGCGCCATTCGACGCGTCCGGCGGCAATGAGCGAGCACACATGTGGGTAGATGATGTGCTCCAGCGCATGAACGCGCGCTGAAATCGTCTCCGGCGTGTCGCCGGCGCGCACGCGCAGCCGCCCCTGCATCACCACCGGTCCGCCATCCAGCTCCGGCGTGACGTAGTGAACACTGGCGCCGTGATGCGTTTCGCGCGCCGCGAGCACGCGCGCGTGCGTGTCCAGGCCCTTGTAATTCGGCAGCAGGGACGGGTGGATGTTGAGCAACCGCCCTTCGAGCTTGCCGACGAACTGCGGCGACAGGATGCGCATGAATCCCGCCAGCGCCACGAGCTCGGCGCCGCTTCCGGCGATCTGCGCGTGCAGCGCCGTCTCGAACGCCGCGCGATCGGCGAACGACTTGATCGGTACCACTGCGGTCGGCACGCCGAGCGCGGCCGCCTTCGCGAGACCGCCGGCCTCGGGCCGGTCGGCGATCACCCGGACCACGCGATAGCCGCTGCCGGGCTGCTGACCCGCGCGCGTGATGGCCTCCATGTTGCTGCCGCGGCCGGAGATGACGATCGCGACGGGGAGCAACGCCTTCAATCCTCGATGAGCACGCCGCGCGTGCCGCGGGCGACGGTGCCGATGACGCTGGCCGTTTCGCCGCTCGACCTCAGCGAGCTCAACGCGGCCTCGACGTCGCCCGGCGCGACCACGGCGATCATGCCGATGCCGCAGTTGAAGGTGCGGTACATTTCGGCGGGCGCGATGCGCCCCGCGGCCGCGAGCCAATCGAACACCGGGTCGCGGGCCCAGCTGCGCCGCTGCAGGACGACTTCGAAACCATCGGGCAGCACGCGCGGAATGTTGTCCGTGAGGCCGCCGCCGGTGATGTGTGCGAAGCCCTTGACCGCGAGCGTGCGCGACAGCGCCAGCATGGATTTCACGTAGATGCGCGTCGGGGTGAGCAGGCGGTCGAAGAGCGACCGGCCTTCCACCTGTGTCCGCTCGTCGGCCTTGGCGAGCGACACCAGCTTGCGGATCAGCGAGTAACCATTGGAGTGCGGGCCCGAGGAGGCGAGCCCGATGACCACGTCGCCCGCGGCGGTGCGGCTGCCGTCGATGATGCGATCCCGTTCGACCACGCCGACACAGAAGCCGGCGAGATCGTAGTCGTCGCCGTGGTACATGCCCGGCATTTCGGCGGTTTCGCCGCCGACCAGCGCGGCGCCGGCCAGCTCACAGCCTTCGGCGATACCGCGGATCACGGACTCGGCGACCTCGACGCGCAGCTTGCCGGTGGCGTAGTAGTCGAGGAAGAACAGCGGCTCCGCGCCGGAAACGGCGACGTCGTTGGCGCACATGGCGACCAGGTCGATACCGATCTTGTCGTGGCGCCCGGTGTCGATGGCCAGCCGCAGCTTGGTGCCCACGCCATCGGTACCCGAGACCAGCACGGGCTTGCGATAGCGATCGAGCGGCACCTCCACCAGCGCACCGAATCCGCCGATGCCGGCGAGCACTTCGCGACGCATCGTACGTTTCACCACGGGTTTGATGCGTTCGACGAGTTCGTCACCCGCGTCGATATCGACGCCGGCATCGCGATAGGTCAGTCCGGATTGGGTCATCGGTCGTGGGATTGCCGGCGCGGCAGCTCAGGAAAAAACGTGCGATATTGTAGCCAATGCGTAACTCGATCGTCAGTTTGATCGGCATGGCGTTGCTGGTCCTGGCGCCGCGCGCCGAGGCGCTGCGCCAGGTGCGCGTCTTCGAGGTCAATGTGTCATCGCAGGCGGACCCCGCGGTGCAGGCGCTGTCCGGATTGCGCCAGGTGCTGGTGCGCGTCACCGGTGCGCGGGATGCAGCCAACGATCCGGCGCTCTCCGGCATCCTCGCGCAGGCACAGCAGTACGTGATCGCGACGCGACCGGCGGCCGGCGGCAGTGGCACGACGCTGGTCTTCGACGCGGCCGCCCTGCAACGCGACATCACGGCAGCCGGGCGCGCCATCTGGGCCAGCGACCGCCCGCTGCTGCTGGTCGTGCTCACCGGTGGCCCCGCCTCCGGCTCCTTCGAAAACCGGCGGCAGGTGGAGGGTGCGCTCGACGCGGCGGGCAACCGTCGCGGACAGCCGATTCGCGTGGCGCGGCCGGAGGCCTTGAACCTGCCCGCCGAAGGCGACATTCCCATCGAGGTGGCACTGGCGGCCGCGCAGCGGCTCGGCGCGGATGCCGTCATGATCGGTTACGGCGATGCGGCGGGCGACGGTGGCACCTGGCGCTGGAGCCTGGCCGCACCCGGCATCAGCGAGAGCTGGAGCGGTTCGCTCGATGAGGGCGTGAACGGCGCCACCGACATCTTCGTGCGCAATGCGCAGGCATTCGCGGCCCTGCCCGAGCAATCGATATTCGTGGAAGTCGAGAACGTGCCGGCGCTGCGCGATTTCGCGCGCGTGGCGGACATCCTCGGCGCGGCCGCCGGCGTGCAGAACGTGCAGCTGGCCGAGGTGTCGGGGTCGCGCGCGACCTTCTCCGTGGTGGCCCGCGGCGGCGCGGATTCACTGCAAAGCGCGCTCGCCGACAATGCGAACCTCGAACGCATCGATCCGTCCGCGGGCGGCAACGTTGCGTTCCGCTTCCGTCCCTGATGCATCACCTGCCCAACATCATCTGCGTCATCCGCATACTGCTGATCTGGCCGACGGTGGTCGCCCTGCAGGCCGGGGAGTACTGGACGGCGCTGGCGCTGGTGGCCGTCTGCGCGGTGTCGGACGGCCTCGACGGCTGGCTGGCCAAGCGGTTCAGCTGGACCTCGCACCTCGGCAAGATCCTCGACCCGCTGGCGGACAAGATGCTGCTGGTCGCGTTGTTCCTCACGGCCACCTGGAACAATCTCGTGCCGTGGTGGCTCACGGCGGTCGTCGTGGGCCGCGACGTGATGATCGGCTCCGGCGCGCTGGTGTACCGGTTGTGGTTCGGACCGCTGCATGGGCGGCCCACCATCATCAGCAAGATCAACACGGGCATGCAGCTCGCCGTGGTGCTCGCGGCGATCCTCGGGGCCGCCACCGGGCTGCCACCGGCCGAGATGGTGACGGCGCTCGCCATCCTCACGCTGCTCACCACCATCGTCTCGGGATTCGACTACCTGACGGCATTCACGCGGCGCGCGCTCGCCACCTGAAACGACGGCCATGCGACAGCTGACGCTCGGCGTGCAACTGAAGGAGCGCGCCACCTTTGCGAGCTTCCTGACGGCACGCAACCAGGAACTGGTGACGCACCTGGAGCACGTGGCCGCGAACACGCCGGCCGGCGCCACCTGGCTCGCGGGCCCGCACGCTGCCGGGAAATCCCACCTGCTGCAGGCGGTGTGCGCCGCCGTGGCGCCGGGCCGTCGCGCGGCCTATCTACCCCTGGAGGCGCTGCTGCCGTTCGGGCCCGGGACGCTGGAGGGCGCCGAATCGCTGGACGTGGCGTGCTTCGACGACGTGCAGGCGGTCGCCGGGCTGGATGACTGGGAGCGACGCCTGTTCTCGTTGTGGCAGGGCGCGCTCGAGCGCCAGGCGACACTGCTGTTCGCGGCGCGCGAGAGTCCGGCGCACGTCGCATTCGATCTGCCGGATCTGAAGTCGCGGCTCGGATCCTCGGTGATCTTCGCCGTGCGCGAGCTCAACGACGAAGAACAACTGCAGGCGCTCGACCTGCGCGCACGGCTGCGCGGCTTCGAGCTGCCGCCCGAAACGGCGCGTTACCTGCAGCGGCGTTTTCCACGCGACATGCGCACGCTCTGCGAGATCCTCGACACGCTCGACGACGCCGCCTTCGCCGCGCAGCGCCGGCTGACGGTGCCGTTCATCCGCAAGGTGATCGAGGGACGTTCCGGCGTCTGAGCGCCGGCGCGAACTACGCGCCGGACTTGCGGGCTGCCGCGAGCGCGGCCGCGACACCCGCGACGCGCCGGCCCAGCACCTGCGCCAGCGCGATCTCGTCCTCGGACAATGCGCCCGGCTGGGCCGCCAGGCCGGCGACGTGCGTCGCGCCGTAGGGCGTGCCGCCGGTGCGCGTCTGGTTCAGGCCGCGCTCGGTGAATGGAATGCCGGTGATCAGCATGCCGTGGTGGATCAGCGGCAGGGCCATGGTGAGCAGCGTCGATTCCTGGCCGCCGTGCAGCGTCTGGGTCGAGGAGAAGAGCCCCGCGGGTTTGCCCGACAGCGATCCATCGAGCCACAGCGCGGAGGTGCCGTCCAGGAAATACTTGAGCGGTGCGGCCATGTTGCCGAAGCGCGTCGGGCTGCCTAACAACAACCCGTCGCAGCGGCGCAGATCGTCGAGCGACGCATAGGGTGCGCCGCTGTCCGGTAGCGCCTTGACGGGGTGTTCGTTTTCGGCGGTGACCGGCGGGACGGTCCGCAGCACGGCCTGGCAGCCGGGCACGGATTCCACGCCGCGCGCCGCATGGCGCGCGAGCGCGGCGGTGGCGCCGTAGCGTGAGTAGAAGACGATCAATATTTCGGTCATGGGCCGTGCATGATAAACATGCCGCATGATCTGTCGACGTTCTCTCGTGTCGGGTCGCGTGCAGGGGGTGTTCTATCGCGCCAGCTGCGTCCGCAGGGCGCAGGAGCTGGGCATCACCGGGTTCGCGCGCAACCTTGCCGACGGCCGCGTGGAAGTGCTGGCCTGCGGCGAGGCGTCCATGGTCGCGAGGTTCGAGGAATGGCTGTGGCAAGGCTCGGCCGCCTCGAAGGTCACGGCGGTCGACTCGCAGGACCTCGATCCGGGCTCGATTCAGCGCACCACCAGCTTCACTTCGGGTTGACGCGCGCTGCCGCGTCCCAAGTCATCGGCGCCATTCCAGCGCGTCCACTGGGCGATCACCTTGTCCGAGTACCAGCGCTTGCCGGTGCTGCCGTTGTAGCGCGCCAGCGCGCGCGCGATGTTGTGGTCCTCGCGCCGTAGATAGGCACGGAAGATGGCGCAGCCCATGCGGATGTTTTCCGACACCTTGGTCAGCTGGTGGCGGCGCATGCCGAGCGTCTCCGGCCAGAACGGCATGACCTGCATGAGGCCGACGGCGCCGGCGTAGGACACCGCGTAGCGATTGAAGCCGCTTTCGATGTCGATCAGCGCCATGACGAGGCCGGGGGGCAGGCGGATCTCGCCGCTGCGGTTCGCCTCGCAGAACACGTTCTTGAGGATGGCCATGCGCTCGTCGCGATCCGGCACGCGCTTGCGCAGCCGCGGCTCCATCATCTTGTACCAGACCGCCGAATCGTACCGGTCCTCGAAGCACTCGGCCTGCTCGATGGCGTGCTGCACCGCGCCCTTGATCTCGGGTTCGCGCTGCGCGTCGGCGGCCGGCGCGGCCAGGGCGGGGCCGCCGAGCGACAGCACCGCGACGACGAGCAGCGGCAGCGCGGTGCGGTGGCGCGCCGGCATGTAGTTAGCCCGCGAGCCTGCCGCGCAGGAAGGCGAGCGCATCCGCCGCCGGGAACTCCTCGGCGACTTCGGCGCGCCGGTGGCGGTACTCGAGCTGGCCTTTTTCCAGGCCGCGATCGCCCACGACCACCCGGTGCGGAATGCCGATGAGCTCGCAGTCCGCGAACTTGACGCCGGGGCGCTCGTCACGATCGTCGAGCAGCACGTCGATGCCGGCGGCGCGGAGTTCGTTGTAGAGGAGTTCGGCGGTATCACGGACACGGGGCGACTTCGGGGCGTTGATCGGGACCACCACCACCTGGAAGGGCGCGATGGCGTCCGGCCAGATGATGCCGCGCGCATCATGATTCTGTTCAATGGCGGCGGCAACGACACGTGTCACACCGATGCCGTAGCAGCCCATGTACATGGTGGCCTGCTTGCCGGTTTCGTCCAGCACCGAGGCGCCCATGGCCTCGCTGTACTTCCTGCCGAGGGCGAAGATGTGCCCCACCTCGATGCCGCGCGCGATGCCGAGTTTGCCCCTGCCGGTCGGCGAGGGATCGCCCGGCACGACGTTGCGGATGTCCACGGCCGTGGCCTCGGGCAGGTCGCGGCCCCAGTTGACGCCGGTGAGATGCGCGTCCCTGCGGTTGGCACCGCAGACGAAGTCCGACATCGCCAGTACCGAATGATCGGCGAACACCTTGCCCTTGAAGCCGACGGGCCCGAGGAAGCCGGCCTCTGCGCCGGTTCCCGAGGCGATGGCCTCGCTCGAGGCCATGCGCAGCGGATTCGCCACGCCGGGCAGCTTCTGCGCCTTCACGGCGTTGAGCTCGTGGTCGCCGCGCACCAGCAGCGCCACCACGCCGCCGTCGCTGCCCTCGACCAGCAGCGTCTTGACCAGGCGGCTCGCGGGTAGTTGGAGCTGGCGGGACACCTCTTCTATTGTGCGCGCATTGGGCGTGGCCACTTCGGCCAGCGGCGCGCCGGGCGCGGCACGCGGTGCCGCCGGAGGCAGCGCCACGGCCATCTCCAGGTTGGCGGCATAGCCGTCGCCGTCCGAGAAGGCGATGGCGTCCTCGCCCGAGTCGGCCAGCACGTGGAATTCCTCGGAGGCGCTGCCGCCGATGGCGCCCGTATCCGCGACCACCGAACGGAACTTGAGCTGCAGCCGCGTGAAGATCGCCGTGTACGCCACGCGCATGGTCTCGTAGCTCTTCTGCATCGCCTCGGGGCTGATGTCGAACGAGTACGCATCCTTCATGAGGAATTCGCGCGCGCGCATCACGCCGAACCGCGGGCGGCGCTCGTCACGGAACTTCATCTGCACCTGGTAGAAGTTCACGGGCAGCTGACGGTAACTCTTGAGATCGTTGCGCGCGATGTCGGTGATGACCTCCTCGTGCGTGGGCCCGAGGCAGAAGTCGCGGTCATGGCGATCCTTGAAACGCAGCAGCTCCGGCCCGAATTTGTCCCACCTGCCGGATTCCACCCACAACTCGGCGGGAATGGCTCCGGGCATCAGGACCTCGAGCGCACCGGCACGATTCATCTCCTCGCGGATGATGTTCTCCACCTTGCGCAGGACGCGCAGGCCGAGCGGCATCCAGGTGTAGAGGCCTGCAGCGAGCTTGCGGATCAGGCCCGCGCGCAGCATGAGCTGCTGGCTCACGACATCGGCATCGGCGGGAGTTTCTTTGGTCGTGTTGACCGGGTATTGGGACCAGCGCATAGGGGCGCGAGAGTGTATCAGGTGGGGGATTCGCCTATGATGCCGCCCGTGACGACAGAGCCCGGCAAAGCCCAGGAATCGGACGACAATCCGCCACGCCGCGGCATCTACCTGCTGCCCAATCTATTCACGACCGGCTGCCTGTTCTCGGGTTTCTATTCCATCGTCGCGGCCATCGACCGCAATTTCGCGGTGGCCGGCGGCGCCATCTTCATCGCCATGTTGTTCGACGGCCTCGACGGGCGCGTGGCGCGCTGGACGCGCACCGAGAGTCCCTTCGGCAAGGAGTACGACAGCCTCGCCGACATGGTGGCGTTCGGCATGGCGCCCGCCGTGCTGGTCTACCAGTGGGGCGTGGTGCGCATCGGCGAGTACGGCCACGAGTGGCGCCAGTTCGGCTGGATCATCGCGTTCTTCTACGCGCTGTGCGCGGCTCTGCGCCTGGCGCGTTTCAACACGATTTCCTCCACGGGAGACAAGCGCTACTTTCAGGGGCTGCCGAGCCCGTCGGCGGCCGCGACCGTCGGCGCCTTCGTGTGGTTCTTCGCGAAGTGGCGCGAGCCGGGACTGCCGGGCCTGGTGCTGGCGTTCGCGGTCACCGGCTACGCGGCGGCGCTCATGGTCTCCTCCTTCAGCTATCTCAGCCTCAAGCAGGTCGACGTCGACAAGCGCGTCAAGTATTCGTACGTGGCGTTCGTCATCCTGCCGATGCTGGTCATGATCCGCATCGATCCACCGACCATGCTGTTCGCGATGTTCGTGTCGTACGCGACGTACGGACCGGTGCAGTGGTTGGTCCGCAAGCTCCGGCGGCCGCGCGTCGTCGGCGCAGGTTGAACCCATGCAGCACGGACCGCTGCGCAACGCCTACCTCGAAGCGCTCGGCATCGATCGCTGGGTGCCGCGCCATGCGCCGCCGGAACCAGTGGCAATCGCCATCGACGAGGTCGCGGTTGCCGCGCCGTCCGCGGCGGTACCGGCTGTGCGCGAGCCGCCGCGCCCGTTGCGCGCGCCGCGCGAGGCGCCGCCACCGCTCGAACCGGGCCTCGACTGGGGGCCCTTGCGCGAGCGCGTCGCCGCCTGCGAGGCCTGCGATCTCTGCAGGACGCGCACGCAGACCGTCTTCGGCGTCGGCAATACGCGCTCCGACTGGCTGATCGTGGGCGAGGCGCCGGGCGCCGAGGAAGACCGCCAGGGCGAACCGTTCGTCGGACGGGCGGGGCAGCTGCTCGACGCCATGTTGCGGGCCATCGGCCTGCCGCGCGAGTCGGTGTTCATCGCCAACGTCCTCAAGTGCCGCCCGCCGGGCAATCGCGATCCACGGCCCGAGGAGGTCATGCGCTGCCTGCCGTTCCTGCACGCGCAGATCGCGCTGCTCGAGCCCAAGATCATCCTGGTGGTCGGGCGCATCGCGGCGCAGACACTGCTCGCCACGGACGCGCCGCTCGCGCGTTTGCGCGGCAAGCTGCACCACTTCGGCGAGGCGCGCACCCCGCTCGTGGTCACCTATCATCCTGCCTATCTACTGCGGACACCGGCCGACAAGCGCAAGGCCTGGGAAGACCTGAAATTCGCCCGCGCCACCTGCGCGCGCCTGGCGGGCAGCGGAGCCGGCTGATGGCCGCGGCACCCGAAAACCTGCGCGAGGTGCCGGAAGTCCACATCCGCCCGATGATGGAGCTGGACCTGTCCGAGGTCGCCGCCATCGAGCAGCAGAGCTACGCATTCCCGTGGAGCGAGAACATCTTTCGCGACTGCCTGCGCGTCGGCTACACCTGTCGCGCCCTCGACCTTTCCGGGCAGGTGATCGGCTACGGCGTCATGAGCCTGGGCGCGGGCGAGGCGCACATCCTCAACGTGTGCGTGCGCGGCGAGTTCCGCAACCTCGGGTTCGGGCGCCGGCTGCTGGAACACCTGCTGGAGCGCGCGGCGGCTTCCGGGGTGGCCGAGGCCTTCCTCGAGGTGCGGCCCAGCAATCTGGCCGCCATCAGGCTCTATCAGCATCTCGGATTCGAACAAATCGGCATCCGGCGCGGGTATTATCAGGCCCCCGACGGGCGCGAAGACGCCATCGTGCTGAAGCGCGAGCTCGGATCCAAGTCACCCAGCTGAGTTTTTTCTTCGAATGATCACGACCGGGCAGGAGACGGCGCGGCGGCGCACGTTTGCCATCATTTCGCATCCCGACGCCGGCAAGACCACCCTCACGGAGAAACTGCTGTTGTTCGGCGGCGCCATCCAGATGGCGGGCACGGTCAAGGGCCGCAAGGCGGCGCGTCATGCCACCTCCGACTGGATGGCGCTCGAGAAGCAGCGCGGCATCTCGATCACCTCCTCGGTGATGCAGTTCCCGTTCCGCGACCGCATCATCAACCTGCTCGACACGCCGGGTCACGAGGACTTCTCCGAGGACACCTACCGCACGCTGACCGCGGTAGATAGCGCGCTCATGGTCATCGACTGCGCCAAGGGCGTCGAGGAGCGCACCATCAAGCTCATGGAGGTGTGCCGCATGCGCGACACGCCCATCATGACGTTCATCAACAAGCTGGATCGCGAGGGCCGCGCGCCCATCGAGCTGCTCGACGAGATCGAGAGCGTCCTCGGGATCCGCACCGCGCCCGTCACCTGGCCGATCGGCATGGGCCGCGACCTCGCCGGCATCTATCATCTGCTCGAGGACCGGATCTACGTCTACGAGGCCGCCGGCCGCGGCGAGCGCGGCAGCAACCGGGTGATCCAGGGGTTGCACAGCGCCGAGGCGCGCGAGCTGCTGGGCGACCGCGCCGCGCATTTCGACGACGAGATCGAGCTGGTGCGCGGCGGCACCGCGGAATTCGACGCGCGGCAGTATCTGGCCGGCAGGCAGACGCCGGTGTTCTTCGGCTCGGCGATCTCCAACTTCGGCGTCGAGGAATTGCTGGCGCATTTCGCCGCCAACGCGCCGGCGCCGCTGCCCCGCCAGACGTTGCAGCGCACGGTGGATGCCGGCGAGGAGAAGCTCTCCGGTTTCGTCTTCAAGATCCAGGCGAACATGGATCCGCAGCACCGCGACCGCATCGCCTTCATGCGGCTGTGCTCGGGCAAGTACAGCCGCGGCATGCGCATGTACCACGTCCGCCTCGAGAAGGAGATGCGCATCGCCGACGCGCTCACCTTCATGGCCGCGGATCGGCAGGCGGCCGACGAAGCCTTCGCCGGCGACATCATCGGCCTGCACAATCACGGCACCATCAACATCGGCGACACCTTCACCGAAGGCGAGAAGCTCACGTTCACCGGGATCCCGAATTTCGCGCCGGAGATGTTCCGCCGCGCGGTGCTCAAGGACCCGCTCAAGATGAAGCAGCTCTCCAAGGGGCTCGACCAGCTGTGCGAGGAGGGCGCCACGCAGCTGTTCAAGCCGCTGCGCAACAACGACATGATCCTCGGCGCCGTCGGCCAGCTGCAGTTCGAAGTCGTGGCCTTCCGGCTGCAGGACGAGTACGCGGTCGCCGCGGTGTTCGACACCGTCAACGTGCATACCGCCCGCTGGGTGTACTGCGAGGACGAGAAGCATCTCGAGGAATTCCGCGCCAAGGTATACGACCACCTGGCGGTGGATCACTCGGGGGCGCTGGTGTATCTCGCGCCCACGCGCGTGAACCTCGAGCTGACGATCGAGCGCTGGCCGAAGATCACATTCCGCGCCACTCGCGAATCGCAGTGACGCCGGACACGGGGCGCGACAGGTGCCGAGCAGCCCGTCGATCCGGTTCTCGCTGATGGCGTAGCCGCCGACTCGTTGATCATGCGCGCGTGCTTGCGAGCCGCGCGCGGGTTGCCACTGCGAGGCAGGCGAGCAGCAGGACCAGCCAGAGCGGATCGAGCGCGCCGGCCCCGCCGCCGCCGCGTGCCTGCTTCACCACCTTGACGTCCGCGGTTCCGGCGCGCACGCGCGCTTCGAAGTCGGTGAGCTCGGTGCGGAAATTCGCGATCAGCGCGTCGGTGGCCTGGTCGAAGCCGACGCGCTGCTGCTTGCGCAGCTTGCCGGGCTGATCGATGGCCGTGACGGTGTTGGCGGTGGAGCTCACGCCGCCCGCGCGCAGCACCAGCGAGCCACGCGTGGGCTCGACCACCGCCAGGTCGACGATGGTCTGCGTCTCGTTGTGGTTGCCCCTGACCACCAGCGCCCCGACGATGGTCAGGTAGGCGAACGAGCGGCGGTTCTCGCTGACCTGCGTTCGCTGGTCGTAGGAGATCAGCGCCACGAGGTCGAGGTTCTGCAGGCGCGCGAGCTGCTCGAGCTGCTGCATGCCGTCGTCGCGCCTCGCATCGAAGTAGTAAGACGGCACCGGCACGATTTCCGACACGTAGGGCAGATCCGCGAAGCTCGAGCGGATCGAGCCCAGGATGCGTTCGCGCTCGATGGGGGTGGGGCCTTCGTCGGGATTGCCGGTGCGGCCCGGCAGGAAGGCGAGGCCGACACGGATCGGCAGCTGCAAGGTCACCGTCGCGTCCTTCTGCGGCACCGGCCGGTCGTCGCCATACAGGAACCGCACCAGCGGCGTCGAGGCGGCACGCTGCTCGCCGCAGCGGAACAGGCATTCGTTGCCCGAGAGGATGCCGCAGCCGCCGAGCAGCAGCGTGAAGGCGGCGACGGCGAACAGGCGGAGCTTCTTCTTGTGGCGGCGCATGCGGCACTCCCGGCGAATTGAACGGTGCTCAATTATTACCTGATAATTGAACAGCGCTCAATAACCACGTAGACTGCGCCGCCAACCAATCCGGAGAACCATGGGCCGGCGCAACGAACACAGCCGCGAGGAGCTCAGGGACCTGGCCTTGCGGGCGGCCGGCGAAATCGTCGCCCAAGGCGATGGCAAGGGTGGCGCCGCCGCGCTGTCCATGCGCGAAGTGGCGCGGCGCATCGGCTACACGGTCGGCGCGCTGTACATCGTGTTCGAGAATCTCGACGACCTCATCGTGCAGCTCAACGAGCAGACCGTGATCGAGCTGCGCGCTGCGCTCGAGCGCATCCGCGGCCGCGCCCACCAGCCGGCGCAGAACCTGCGGCTGCTGGTGGCCGCCTATCTCGGCTTCGCGCTGTTGCACACCGCGCGCTGGAGGCTGGTGTTCGAGCACCGGCTGCCCGAGGGCCAGAAGGCGCCGCCGACCTATGCCGGCCACACGGCCGCGATATTCGCGCTGGTCGGCCGCCACCTGCGCGAGGCTGGCGTAGTCGGCGACGATAGCTCCGCGCGCGAGGTCGCGACCGCCTTGTGGAGCGGCGCGCATGGCATCTGCATGCTGGCCGTCACGGGAAAACTGCAGGTGGCCACGCAGGCGTCGGTGCAGAAACTGCTCGACCTGCTGCTCGACCGGTTCCTCGGCGAGTCGCAGCCGTCACGCAGGGCACGCAGGAAATAGGATAGCCTTCGCTCCCGTGCGTGAATTCATCCGCAATCGCCCGGTCCTCTCCTGGGCACTCTACGACTGGGCCAACTCCGCGTTCGCGACGACGGTGATGGCGGGATTCTTCCCGGTGTTCTTCCAGAAATTCTGGAGCGTCGACGTCACGCCGACCGAGACCACCTCGCGCCTCGGCTTCGGCAGCGCCATTGCCGGTGCGGTCATCGCCGTGCTCGCGCCCATCCTCGGCGCGATCGCCGACCGCGGCGGCCGTCGCAAGCAGTTCATGTTCGCCTGGAGCTTGTTGGGCGTAGCCGCCACCGCCGGCCTGTACCTGGCGGCGCAGGGCCAGTGGCTCGCGGCGCTGGTGCTGTTCGTGCTCGGCACCATCGGCTTCAACGGCGGCGTGGTGTTCAACGATTCGCTGCTGCTCGATGTCGCGGAGCCGAAGGACTTCGACCGCGTGTCCGCCTTCGGCTACGCGCTCGGCTATCTCGGCGGCGGGCTGCTGTTCCTGCTCAACGTCCTGATGGTGCAGAAGCCGGCGCTCTTCGGGCTGCGCGATGCAGGGCAGGCGGTGCAGGTGTCCTTCGTCACCGTCGCGGCGTGGTGGCTGCTGTTCACGATCCCGGTGATGCGCGGCGTGCGTGAGCGGCAGCGCGGGCCGCACCTGGCATTCGGCGAGGCGATCCGCGTCGGCTTCCGCGAGCTCGGCAACACCATCGCGCACGTGCGCCAGTATCGCGTCATCGTCATGTTCCTGTTCGCGTACTGGTTCTACATCGACGGCGTGAACACCATCATCAAGATGGCGGTGGACTACGGCACGGCGCTGGGCCTGAACACCGGCGCGCTGCTCACGGCGCTGCTGGTCACGCAGTTCGTCGGCTTCCCGGCGGCGCTGCTGTTCGGCGGGATCGGCAATCGCATCGGGCCCAAGCGCGCCATACTGATCGGCCTCGTCGTCTATTGCGCGATCACCGTGTACGCGTATTTCCTCGACAGCGAGCGTGAATTCTTCGCGCTGGCCGTGGCCGTGGGGTTCGTACAGGGGGGCGTGCAAAGCCTGTCGCGCTCGCTGTTCGGGCGCCTGGTGCCGGAGGGCAAGAGCGCCGAGTTCTTCGGCTTCTACAACATGATGGGAAAATTCGCGACCGTGCTCGGTCCGTTGCTGATCGCGATCGTCGCGGCGCTCACGCACAATCAGCGTGCGTCCATCATCTCGCTGGTGCTGCTGTTCGTGGTCGGCGGCGCGCTGCTGTGGCGCGTGCGCCTCACACCGCCAGCATCCTGACCTCGCGCTCCAGCGCGGCGATTTCGCGGGTCAGGCGGGCCTTGTCGCGCGCGCCGGCCGGCGCGGCATCCGCTCCGAACCGCAGCTTCGCGTAACGCAACGCCAGCGCCGCAACCTGCGGCGCCAGATCCGGGCGCGCAGCGCCGATGCGTCGCGCGTATTCGATCGGGCCTTCGTGAACGGCGCGCGGCGCCACCCGCGCGAGCTTGCGGGTGGCGGCGAGCCAGGCGCGCGCGATGCGATCCGGCCGCGCCCGCGGCACGCCGTGCCGCAATGAAATGGCGACCCAGGCGATCCACCCGACGAGCCCGATGGCGAACGCCCATCCCAGGTGCTCCCAGCGCGGCGAATCGATGCCGAGCTTGCGCAGCAGCCCGAACTGCGCGCGCAGGTCGAATTCGATCACGTTCTCCTGCCACCACTGGTTCAGGCCGTCCCAGAGCTGCGAGAGGCGGTTGAACGCGGCGCTGTTGTGCAGGAAGACGCTGGTGGCCGGCAGCGCCGCGGCGAGCAGGTCGAACACGCCGCGCTCGAGGCGTTCGGGCGCGACCACGGCCGTGGGATCGACGCGTGTCCAGCCCCGGCCGTCGAGCCAGATCTCGGTCCACGCATGCGCGTCGGACTGGCGCACCAGTAGATAGCCACCGACCGGATTCCATTCGCCGCCGAGATAGCCCGTGACCACGCGTGCCGGTATGCCCGCGGCGCGCATCAGCGTCGCGTACGCCGAGGCGAAGTGCCCGCAGAAGCCACGCCGGGAGTCGAACAGCGTGGTGTCCACCGAATCGAGGCTGGTTCTGCCGGGCTCGAGCGTGTATTCGAGGCCCTGGGTCCTGAACCAGTCGAGCACGGCACGCGCGTAACCGGCGTCGTCCGGTGTGCGCGCGCGCAGCTCGCGGGCCAGCGCCAGCGCGCGCGGATTGCGATCCGGCGGCAATTGAGTCTCGTAACGGCGCCCGAGCATGGACAGCGGTCCTGCGCTGCGGGTCTGCAGGTGCGACACGGCCTCATAGCTGATCGGGCTCGTGATCGGCAGCAGCGCCGAGAGCTGGTGATCGTGCGACAGGAACATGTCGCGCCGCGGGCTGGCATCCAGCGTGTCGAGTGCGAACAGCCAGGGCTGGTTCGTGGGTTCGAGCGTGACGCGGTAGCGGACCGCGTCGCCGAGCATCTGCAGCGGCTGCGCCGTGTACACGCGGCCGCGCGCGCGCCGCCAGGTGAACCCATCGAAGCTGTTGAGCACCGGCCCGCGGAAGTACAGCGCGGCGCGCGGCGGCAATGTCCCCTCGAAGCGCACCCGGAAGGCCGGCTCGTACTCGGTGGCCAGCTTGCCGATGTTGCCGGGCGTCATCTCGTCGCCGAGCCCGGTCACCCCGCCGCTGCCGCGATCCAACGCCCAGAAATGCCCCGCGACGCGCGGGAAGAAGGCAAAGCACGCCAGCGCCAGCGGGATCGCCATGATCAGGGCGCGGGCCGACATGCGCAGCGCCGCGCGCGCCGTGAGCATCGAATCGGCGTGCGCCACCAGCGCGATGGCGCCGCAGGCCGCCCACGCCGCCAGTAGATAGAGCGGCACGCGCCACAGCGCCTGGCCGGAGAGCGCCGCCGCGAGCAGCAGGAACAAGGCCACGCCGATCACGATGGCATCGTCGCGACGCCCGCGCGACTCGATCACCTTGAGCGCGCCCATGACCACGAGCAGCGCGGTGCCGGCCTCGAGCCCGTTGAGGGTGCGAAAATTCAGCGCCACGGCCGCGACCAGCGCCGCGGTCACGGCGCCCAGCAGGAAACGCAGCCCGGGAATGCGTTTCGGCCGCGGCAGGCGCCCGATCATGACGAGCACGCGCCAGGCGACGCTCGACAGGCCGATGAGCACGCACCACCAGGGCGTGCGCGTCATCACCAGCAACACGCTGATGCCGAACACCAGCGACGCAGCGATGCTGGAGCGCGCCGCGGCGTTCACCAGGGCTCTCCGCTGTCGTACAGGGCGAGGCCATCGAGGCAGCGCTCGCGATGCTGGTTGCCGCCGTCTGGGACGGCCTCCTGGTTGCCGAGGCGCAGGCCGTAGCGCTCGCCACGAGCGTGCGCGGCGACGATCCAGGCCGCGAGCTGCTCGAGCCGCTGTTCGAGGTCGGCGCCGGGCGCGCTCGCGAGGTCGAAGAGTCGATGATGCGCGGCCGGCGATTGGTAGGTTTTCACCATGAGTCCACGGCCCCGCGCGTACACGGGCCAGGCCACCTGGCGCGGCGAGTCCCCGTCGCGGAATTCGCGCAAGCCGGCCCATTCCTCGTCGCCAGCGCGGTGCACCGCCGAAGCGGCGCCGCCCGTGGCGGTTTCCGGCGGAGGTTCGCGGCGGCCGCGCGGCGCCGGCCAGGCGAGCAGGGACACCTGCGGGTGCAGCCAGGTCCAGGCGCGGAACAACCCGAATGGAAACGACGTGGATAGTTTGATGCGTTCGATGGGCACGCGCCCGCGGCGCGCCAGCGCGATCGCCACCTCGGCGCGCGCCGAGCCGCCGGCGCGCAGGCTGGCGCGCGCACGCCCGTCGTCACCGGCCTCGATCTCGAGCCCGATGCGCGGCGAGTCGGCGGGATTCTCCAGCGTCAGCAGCAGGCGGCCGTGTTCACCCGCGAAGGCGTGGACCGTGGCCACGCCGCGCACCACCGTGCCCGCGAGATTGCGATGGCACAGGTGCATGGCGATCAGCGCGAAGCCACCGAGCAGGAACGTGAACAGCAGCGCCACGCTGTTCGCGTAGTTGAGGCCCGCGACCAGCATGACCAGCAGCAATGTCGCGAACGCGAATCCGGCGCGGGTGGGAAGGATGTAGATGCGCCGCGGCTGCAGGCTAACCGGCAGTCGGTCCTCGCCCTGGCGGCGCAGCGCCCAGGCCGCGACGCGTCGGCGCAGCTTCGATGTCCAGCCTCGGCGTGCGATGGGTGCCGTGGCCATGACCGGAGTTCACACGGGCACGGGTACGCCGCGCGCGATGGCCGCGATGAAGCTCGCGTGATCGCCGGCGGTGGCGCTGGCGCTCTCGAGCCGGTGCGATGCCACGGCCGCGAACACCGCCTGCACGTCCTCGGGCAGCGTGAGCTCGCGTCCGTCGATCAACGCCCAGGCGCGGGCCGCGCGCACCAGGCCCTGGCCGGCGCGCGGCGAGAGGCCGATGGGAATGTCGCTGCGGCCGCGCGTGCTCGCGAGCAGGCGCTGCACGTATTCCAGCAAGGCCGGTGCCACGTGCACGCGTTGCGCGGCGGCCTGCAATTCGCGCACACCTTCGGCATTCAGCGCCGGCGCCATGCCGGCGAGCAGGTCGCGCTGGTCGCCGGCCGCCAGCAGCGCGCGCTCGTGCGCCGCGTCGGGATAGCCCAGCGAGATGCGCATCAGGAAACGGTCGAGCTGCGACTCCGGCAGGCGGAAGGTTCCGAGCTGCTCGAACGGATTTTGAGTCGCAACGACGAAGAACGGATCCGGCAGCCGATACGTGGTCACGTCGACGCTGACCTGGCGCTCTTCCATGGCCTCGAGCAGCGCGCTCTGCGTCTTCGGGCTGGCGCGATTGACTTCGTCCGCCAGCAGCAGCTGCGTGAACATCGGGCCTTTCCTGAACGAGAATTCGCCGCGCGACGCATCGAACACCGACACGCCGATGATGTCCGCCGGCAGCAGGTCGCTGGTGAACTGCACGCGTTGCCAGGCGAGGCCCAGCACGTGCGCCAATGCGTGCGCCAGCGTGGTCTTGCCCACGCCGGGCACGTCCTCGATGAGCAGGTGGCCGCGCGCCAGCAGGCAGGTGAGGGCGAGGCGCACGGCCTCGGGCTTGCCGAGGATGATGCGGTCGAGATCGGCGAGCGTCCTGGCGATGGAGGTCGTCACGGTCTGACTATATCCGCGGCAAGCCGTCGAGTCGCGAATCCGCTTCAGGCATTCTTGAGCCGGCCGACGCGCTCGAGCTGCCTGGCCAGGCGCATGTTCTGGGCGAGCAGCTCGTCGGCCCGGCCGCGATCGAGCGCCACCACCTCGGGTGGCGCATTGCGCACGAAGTTCTCGTTGCGCAACTTGGCTTGCAGCCTGGCGATGTCGGCTTCGTTCTTGTTGATCTTGCGCGACAGCCGATCGATCTCCGCCGCCGGATCGATCAGGCCCTTCATGGGCACCAGCAACAGCATGTTCTGCAGGATTGCGCTGGCCGAGATCGGTTCGTCCGCGTCGGTGTCCAGGAATTCGATGCTCGCCAGGCCGGCGAGGCGGGCCAGCAGGCGTTCGTGCCGGTGCACCAGGTTCACATCCCGTTCGCCCGAGGTCTTGATGAGCACGGCGATCTTGCGCGACGGGGCAATGTCCATCTCGCCGCGAATCTCGCGCACCGCCTGGATGAACTGCATGATCCAGCCTGCCTCGAATTCCGCCTCGGCGTCCGCCGCGAAATCCGCGGCGGCCGGGAACGGCGCCAGCATCAGCATGTCGGGTGCGCTGGCGCCGGCGCGCGTCCGATCCTCGCGGGGCACGGCCGCGGCGGCCAGGGGCGCCACCAGCGGATTCACGCGCTGCCAGATCTCCTCGGTGATGAACGGTATCAGCGGATGCAGCGCGCGCAGCAGCGCTTCGAGCGTGGTTATCAGCGTTCGGCGCGTGCCGCGCTTCTGCGCCTCGGTGGTCGCTTCGCCCTGCAGGACTGGTTTGGTCAGCTCCAGGTACCAGTCGCAGAACTCATACCAGGTGAATTCGTACACGGCGCTGACCGCGAGGTCGAAGCGGTACTCGCGCAGGTGCGCGTCGAGCCGCGTGAGCAGCGCGGACAGGCGGGAGACGATCCACCGGTCGGCGACCGACAGCTCCGCTTCACCAATGAGCTCACCCTGGCCTTCGACCGTCATCAACACGAAGCGGGCGGCATTCCACAGCTTGTTGCAGAAGTTGCGGTAGCCGGCGACGCGGCCCATGTCGAAGTTGATGTCGCGCGATGGACCGGCGAGCGAGGCCATGGTGAAGCGCAGCGCGTCGGTGCCGTAGGCGGCGATGCCTTCGGGGAACTGCTTGCGCGTGTTCTTCTCGATGCGTTCCTTCATCTGCGGTTGCATGAGACCGCTGGTGCGCTTGGCGACCAGCGCGTCGAGTCCGATGCCGTCCACGATGTCGAGCGGGTCGATCACGTTGCCCTTGGACTTCGACATCTTGTCGCCGTGCTCGTCACGGATGATCCCCGTGATGTAGACGTCGCGGAACGGCACGTCGCCCATGAATTTCAGGCCCATCATCATCATGCGGGCGACCCAGAAGAAGATGATGTCGAAGCCGGTCACGAGCACGCTGGTGGGATAGAACTTCCGCAGCTCGGGCGTGGTGTCGGGCCAGCCGAGGGTGGAGAAGGGCCACAGGGCCGAGGAGAACCAGGTGTCGAGCACGTCCGGGTCCTGCGCGAGTTTCACCGCGGGTGCGAGCGAATGCTTGCCGCGCACTTGCGCTTCGTCGCGGCCCACGTAGATGTTGCCGGCCTCGTCGTACCAGGCCGGGATGCGATGGCCCCACCAGAGCTGGCGGCTGACGCACCAGTCCTTGATGTTGCGCATCCATTCGTAATAGGTCTTCGACCAGTTCTCGGGCACGAAGCGCGTGCGACCTTCTTCCACGGCCTTGAGCGCGGGCTCGGCCAGCGGCGCGATCTTCACGTACCACTGATCGGTGAGGTAGGGCTCGATGACCGCGTTGGTGCGGTCGCCGCGCGGAACCTTCAGCTTGTGAGGCTCTATCTTCTCGATGAGGCCGGCGGCCTCGAGATCCGCCACGATCTTGCGGCGCGCCTCGAAGCGGTCCATGCCGCGGTAGGCTGGCGGCCCGTTGTCGTTGATCTTCGCGTCCGGCGTGAAGATGTTGATCTGCGCCAGGCCGTGGCGCTG
>DASTRL010000140.1:0-7932 GCA_035761265.1 Steroidobacteraceae bacterium | reverse complement strand
AGGTCGCGGCGAAGTGGCCCGCGACGACCGGAGTGCGACTCGCGCCCGCCATGCTCCAGGCGCAGCAGAAGTGGGCGATCACGCCAGTATCCGGCGCGGGTGGCACGCCGGGCGCGCCCTATTTCCGCATCAGCGTCGATGGAACGGAGCGATCGCTGACCGCGATCGCCGGCGGCGAGCTTGCGGCCGCGGCGTTCACCGGCGCGGCCGAACAACTCTGGCGCATCGACCAGCTCACGGACGGCTACTACCGGATCAGCCCGAAGTCCGTTCCCGGCGCGAGCGACTCGCTGGCCTTGTCAGCCGTCGGCAGCAGCATGCCGACGCTCGCGAAATTCGATCCGGCGAGCGATCGCCAGCGCTGGTCGTTGGGAGCACCGTGATGAAGAAGCCAATCTGTATCGCGATGGCTTCGCTGGCGTTCGCTGCTCTGGCCGGTGCCGCCGACACCCCGTCCCGCCCGGCTCCAACCACGCTCGCTGCGCCGAAGTCGCCTTCGCTGCGCGTCGACGCGCGAGGTTTCATCCACCGCTGGCGCGTGCTCGAGCCCATTGCGGTGCCCGGCAGGCTGACCGAGCCCGCCGTGCAGGAAGCGCTGCAGTCGGCGCCATTCCCGGCCGGCAACGATGCGCGCTGGCACGCGTTCGATACCCGCCTCTACAACTTCAACCTGTATCACTTCGCCTGGTCGCTCTCGAAACCCACCTCCAATGTGCTGTTCTGGGTCACGACCACCGTGGACTCGCCGGTGGAAATGCAGGACGTGCGCCTGGCCATCGGCTCGAATGCCGCCTCGCGCTGGTGGCTGAATGGAGACCTGGTCGTCGCGCTCAATGACGATCGCCAGACGGTCATCGACGATGGTGTCTCGCGGCGGCTGACGCTGCGCAAAGGCCGCAACGTGATCCGCGCCGCCATCATCAACGGCGGCGGCGCGACGGACTTCTGCGCGCGCTTCCTCGATGCCGGTGATCGGCCGATCACCAGCCTCGACGTCTCGCTCAACCCCGACTGATCAATGCGCCGTCCAGTTGTAGTTGGGGATCTCGTCGATCGGCTCGCCCACCTGGATGGTGATCTCGCGGTGCGAGAGTAGTTCGATGTCGTTCCAGTCGCCCGTGGCCAGGGTGACGACGCCGTTGTAATCGGTGACGTACACGACGATCGGCTTGCCGGTGAGGCCCGCGACATTGTCGGGCTGCAGCGGACGACCCCAGATGTGGAAGAACTGTCCGAGCGTGAACCTGTCGGGCGCCGGGCCTTCCACGTGCACTTTGCCGGAGTGATTGTGCGTGTGCAGGCTGTACACGCAGGTCGTGGTCGGCGTGAGCTTGACGACGCCGATGTCCTCCGGAATCGCCAGCGCCTGCTTGTCGAGGAAGATGGAGAGGTGTGAGTGCACGTGATAAGTCGACGGCGGATCGTTGCCCGGATAGCACGGGATACCGTCGACCGGCTCGCCGCGCGCCCCCGTGGTCGGATCGCGGTCCGGCCAATGATTCACGCCGACGCGGTGGTTGTCGTCGAGGTCGATGACCACGGGTGACAAAGGCGGCAAAACGGCCGCCGGAGGCGTCGGGGCGGGTGTGGGGGTCGGTGTCGGTGTCGGTGTCGGCGCCGGTGTCGGCGTCGGCGTGGGCGCCGGCGATGGCTCCGGCCCCGGCAGCGGCGAGTCGATGGGGCGCAGCGCCACGGGCGCCGGTCCGTCCGTCACCTGGCCGCGCATGCAGCCCGTCAGCATCAAGGCACCCACCAGCGCCATCGACGGGGGTAGAGACCTGTTCATGTGAGAGTTGCTCGTTGTGTTTGTCAGACGAGAACTTCGTACAGCGGCGAGGCTGGTTGCGCCGGATGAGACCCCCAGCGCTTGTAGGAAGGCCTAACGTCGTTCGGGCGGAATGTCCCTGATCTGCCGGATGTGCGCGTCGATTTCCTCCCAGGTGTACGACAGGGAGACGCGCTTGCGCGATGGGGGCCGCCGGCTCACGGAAAGTCCCGGGCGCCATTCACGCACGGGACGGATGGGCCGGGGCGCGAATCCGCCGCCGCAGTTGGGACAGACGTTCGAAAGCCGCCGCTCCACGCAGTCCGCGCAGAACGTGCATTCGAACGTGCAGATGCGCGCCTCCAGGGATTCGGGCGGCAGGTCGCGATCGCAGGCTTCGCAATTGGGTCGCAGCTCCAGGGCCATCGTGTTCATCCGCGTCAAAGCGGACAAACTACCTCGACGACGGCCCGCGGGGCGGACAAGAAGCCCGCGAATCCGGCCATCCGGGCAGCATCACAACTGCGGCCGGTACTCCCGCTCGCGGTACTCGAAGAAGTCGAAATCCGCCGGCTGCGCCGTGCCCGACAGGTCCTGACAGGCCATGCCGACGAATGCGCCCGTGAAGTTGGGCGCGCCCGGGACCGTGGCCTCGTCCGAGAGAATGCTGGCGTCGAAGACCTCCGGCAGCCACTGCCAGGCGTCACCGCCCGCGCGGTACGCGAAGCGCAGCCGCTCCTGGTCCACTTCCGCGCGCAGTTCGATGCGGCCGCGGGGGACCCTGACCAGCGCGGTGAAGGCGTCCGACTGCGGCGAATCCGGCGTGCAGGTCATCACGCGCAGGTGCCTGCCCTGCTCCTCGTCGTGGGACACATATAGATAGTGGAATTTCGACGAGTTGTAGTAGCAGATCAGCCCGGCGGACTGCTGGAAGTGCTGCGGCTCGAATTCCATGGCGGTGATCGCGCTGTAGCAATGCGCCTGCTGGCGGCGTGCCACCAGCGATTGGCGGAACAGGCTGCCGATGGTCTCGCGACCAAACAATCTCAGGAAGCCGGGCCGCGCGGTCAGGCTGAACAATTCCTCCGGGTATGGCGAGCGCAGCCACTGGAAATCGATGGGCAACTGGTCGCCGTCGAAGTCCTCGCGCACCGCCGGCGCGGCGAACGGCACGGCCGGCAGCGCAGGCGCGGGAGTCCCGAGCGTGGGCACGCCACTGCCATCGACGGTGCGCAACCAGTCGTCCTTGCCCCACGCCATCTTCTGGATCGCGCTCTCGCGGCCGAGCACGCAGCGGCCCCGGTTCGGCAATGGGCGCCCGCATAGATAGACCGCATACGTGTGGCCGGACTGCGTATCGACCAGGTCGCCGTGGCCGGCGCGCTGCAGCGGCGCATGCGGGCGATCGCGCGCCGTGATGATGTACTTGTCCGGGTGCAGCTCGTACGGCCCGGTGAGCGAACGCGAGCGCGCCATGGTCATGGCATGACCCCAGCCCGTGCCGCCTTCGGCCGTGATCAGGTAGTACCAGCCGTTGCGCTTGTACAGGTGCGGCGCCTCGGTGAAGCCGATGGCGGTGCCCTTGAAGATGTTCCGGGTCTCGCCGATCAGCTTGCGCTGCGCGGCGGAGTATTCCTGCAGCACGATGCCGCCGAAGCGGTTGCGCCCCGGCCGGTAATCCCAGAGCTGGTTCACGAGATACTTGCGCCCGTCGTCGTCGTGGAAAAGCGAGGGATCGAAACCGCTGCTGTTCAGGTAGATGGCGTCCGACCACTCGCCATCGATGGTCGGCGACGTGACCAGGTAGTTGTGGAAATCGCGCAGCGATGCCCCCGATGCGCCGCCCACGGTCGTGCGCCCGTAGCGCTTCACGTCCGTGTAGATCAGCCAGAAGAGACCATCGGCGTAGCTGAGGCACGGCGCCCAGACGCCGCAGGAATCAGGATCGCCCAGCATGTTCAGCTGGCTCGCGCGCCGCAGCGGCCGCGTGAGCAGGCGCCAGTTCACGAGATCGCGCGAGTGATGGATCTGCACACCGGGGTACCACTCGAACGTGGAGGTCGCGATGTAGTAGTCGTCCCCGACGCGCACGATGGACGGATCGGGGTTGAAGCCCTTGAGGATGGGATTGCGGATCATGCCGCGACTCCCCGCGCCGCGCGCTCGCGCACCACCGTCCACAACCAGATCGCGCCGAGAATGTCGAATATGCCGAGCGCGACGAAGAACGGACTGTAGCCCACGGTCTTCACCAGCCCGCCGATGAGCAGTGAGAACAGCAGGATGCCGAGGTTGCCGCACAGCCCGCCGAAGCCCGCGACGGTCGCCACCTCATTCCTGCGAAACAAGTCCGAGGCCATGGTGATGACCGTGATCGACAGCGTCTGGTGCGCAAAGCCGCCGAGGCACAGCAGCGCGATCGCGGTGTACGGATCCTGCACCTTGGCGACGAACATCATGCCGGTCATGAGCAGTGCGCCCACGGTGAACGCGCCTTTGCGCGCGTTGATCAGGCTCACGCCGCGCTTCTGCAGCCACAGCGCGATGGCGGGTCCGGCCATGCAGCCGATATCCGCGGTGAGCCACGGCATCCAACCGAAGATCGCGATCTGCTTGAGATCGAAGTGCCGCTCGGTGGTGAGATACAGCGGCACCCAGAACGACAACGTTCCCCAGGTGGGATCCGCCAGCATGCGCGGAATCGCGATGCCCCAGAGATTCCGTTGCTTGATGAGAGTGCCGATCGAAGGTTTGGTGGCGCCGGCCGCGAGGTGCGCTTCCTGGCCGGACTCGATGTACTCGCGTTCCTGCTCCGACAATTTCGGGTGCTGTTTGGGCGAGTGATAGAAGCGGAACCACATCACCACCCACAGCAGCGCCGCCGCGCCGGAGATCACCATGGCGAGCCGCCAGGAATGAAACAGGATCGCCCAGGCGACGAGCGGCGCCGCCAGCATCGAACCGAACGACGCTCCGATGTTGTAGAAGCCGCCGGCGAAACCGCGCTCCTTGGCGGGGAACCACTCCGCCACCGCCTTCATGCCGCCCGGCTGCGCCGAGCCTTCGGCAAAACCCATGAGGCCGCGAAGCGCCGCGAGCACCGGCCAGCTGTTGGCCGCGCCGTGCAGCATCATGAGCCCGCCCCACGCCAGCGCGAACAACCCGAAGCCGAGCTTCAGGCCGATCACGTCCATCACGTAGCCGGCGACCGGCTGCAGCATGATGCCCGCCTGGAAGAACCCGGTGACCCAGGAGTATTCCTTTTCGGTGATGCCCAGATCGCCCATGAGCGTCGGCGCGGCATAGCCGAGCGCGGTCCGGGTCATGTAATTGAGGATGGTGCCGATGGTGATCAGTCCGATCATCCACCAGCGCAGCGCGTACAGCCGGCGAAACATGGTCTCTCCCCTTTTTCGTCGGCCGGTACGCTAACACGTCACGGCGGGCTCATGGGGACATGGCGTTTTTGGGATGCATCGATCCCATCCGGCCCATTGTCCCCGTACGCGCGGGCCTCTAAAAAGTATGCTCCACGTACCATCCGGGACCGTCATGAAAGCCCATCCACTTCGTCTCGCTGCACTGCTGGTCGGCTGCCTGTTTCTCGCCGTCGCGCAGGCGCGTGCCGCGAAACCGGCTGCCGAAAAATATACGTTCGTCATCGTGCACGGTGCGACCGCCGGCGCCTGGGAGTGGAAGAGCACGGGCAAATTCCTCACCGACGATGGCCACACCGTCTATCGCGCCACGTTGACCGGCCTCGGCGAGCGCGAGCATCTCAACAGCACCGACATCGACCTGCAGACCCACATCGACGACGTCGTGAACCTGATCCTGTACGAGGACCTGCACGACGTGGTGCTGACCGGCCACAGCTACGGCGGCATGGTGATCACCGGTGTCATGGACCGCATTCCCGAGCGCATCCGGCACGTGGTATTCCTCGACGCCGCCGTGCCCGACGACGGCATGTCGTTGTGGGACCTGTTCGGCGGCAACGGACCGCAGGATCCCGAGCGCTTCAAGGATGGCTTCATGCAGGTGCCGTGGGTCAAGCCCGGCACGCCGCCGCCCCACAGCGTCAAGCAGTCGGTGAAGTGCTTCAGCCAGCCCGTCTCGTACAAGAACCCGGCCGCGCTCGCGCTGCCGGTGACCTACGTCGCATTCGTCCCCAAGGACAAGTCGGCCGAGGAGCGCGCCAGGACCGACAAGAGCTGGCAGCGCGCCGTGGCGCGCGGCTGGACGATCCGCACGTTTCCCGGCCATCACGTGGCGCAGCAGGAGGATCCGCGCGGGGTGGCCACGCTGATCGAGCAGTCGGTGAACGATCGGAACAAGCCGCGCGGGTAGTCAGGCGCCGCTCAGCCGCCCAGCACGTCGAACGAGTCCACCACGATGGAGAGCCCGCTCGCACCGCTGGTGTGATACGCGGTGCCGCGCACGTGTAGTTTGTCCGTGGACTGCACGCGGCCGATGCGCCGGCTGACGTCGGTATCCGCGCGCACGACGATGGCCAGGCGCGTGCGCGTCTGCGCATCGAGCGCGACCACGCCATAGGCGCTGTAGTCCTTCCGATCCGTACCCGGCGCGTACAGCGACGGATTCGCCGAGGAGTCACGCAGCTGCGTGATGTCGATCTCGATCGGCTTCTGATGCAGCGAGTCGCGCAGTGCGTCGAGCTCGGCGGCCTCGACCGGCGTATAGGTCACCTCGACTTTCGGCTCGAGGCTGCCGAACGCGACCTCCAGCTTTTTCCGATGGGCGCCCGGAGCGCTCTGCGGCCCATCGGTGAACAGCGCCAGCGCCTTCTGCCAGTCGTACACCGGGCAATATTTCGCCGCCGCGGGCGCAGGCGTCGCGGCGGCTTGCGCCTGCTTGAGCTTGTCCGTCGTGCTGCTGAGATTGGCGAGCAACGCGTCGAGCGACGTGCCGCCGCCGGCCGCCGGGGCCAGCGCGGGTGCCGGCGCGGGTGCCGGGCTTTCGGTGACAGCTTCGATGGGCCGAACCGTCGCGCCGATCGTCGCGGCGATCGACTTCCAATCCTCCTTCCCGATCCGCGATGGCAGCGCGAACAGGCGCGTCAGCGCGAGATCCGCGAATGCGGCGTCCACCGGCCACGGCCCCACGGCCAGCTCGTTGGCCTCGAGCTCATAGGACGAATCCGCCTCGACGCGCCGCGCCCAGTTGCTGCCGTCCGCGTACAGGTACTGGCAGTCGCACAGATGATTGAAGAGATTCGCGCCGAACACGTTGCCGCGCAGCGTGACGTTGTCCTGGGGCAGCGCGGCGCGCACACCGTAGTTGTCCGCGAACGCGATGATGTTCGAATCCAGAGTGATCCCGCCGCGTCCTTTCAACTGGACCAGCGTGCCACGCGAACTCGACTGCCCGGTGCCGGCGCGCTCCGTCGGATCGCAGGCGAACAGCAGCGTGTTGTTGCGCACGAGCGCCGGCCCCGCGCCGTTGGCGTTCAGCACCAGCGCGTCGCCGCTGGTGTTCACGACGACGTTGTTCTCGAACACCGCGAGCGCACAGCTGATGTCGACCGCGCCGTCCGAGCCGTTCACGAACACGCAGTTGCGCACGGTGATCGGCGCGTCGGCGCCGCGCAGCCGGATCAACGGCGCGATTGGCGACTTGTCGATGTCGAGCGAACCGTCCTTGTACGAGTTCCAGGTCGCGCCATCGAACACGAAGCCATCGAGCACCAGTCCGTCGCTGTTCTCCTCCGAGTAGAGGATGGTACCGCCCGGCCGGCCCTTGGCCTTCTCGTCCGCATCAAGCGAGAAGCGCGTCGGGTTCACCCACGGATCGCGCACGGTGAATCCCGCGTCGTAGCCGCCGAGCAGCGCCAGGTTGCGCATGGTCAGCAGCCACTTGCCCGAGCGCAGCTTGCCGAAGTATTCCCCGGCCGCCACGTGGATGGTGTCGCCGCCCTCGCATTTCTCCAGCGCCTGGAACGGGTCGCGGAACGGCTTCTCGCGGCTGCCATCACCACCCGAGGAGCCGGCGCGTACGAACCAGTCGCGTCCCGCCGGTCGCTGCGGCAGCGGCGGCGTGAACATCGGCGCCGGCGACACCTCCTCGACGATCAGCGTCGCCTTCTGCCGGGTGACACCGAGGTCGGAGCGATAGACGCCGCGCAGCCAGTAGGTCTTCTCCACTTC
>DASTRL010000139.1:0-4118 GCA_035761265.1 Steroidobacteraceae bacterium | reverse complement strand
GCGCATCAGCGGGCTGTCGTCCACGGCGAGCACGCGGAAGTTGTGCTCCTCGTGGCGCGCCGTGGGGCGCTCCGGCGGCAATACCGGCGTCACCGGCGGCGCGACGTTCACGGTCACCGTGGGCGGCGCCACCTGCACGGTCGGCGGCGGTCGCGCCGAGCCCGCGCAGCAACCTGCGCGGGGTGCCGAATCCGAATCCGTTGCAGGCGCAGACCACGCCCCTGGCCGCGTCGCTGCCGACTTCGGCGCGCATCGCCGATGCGCCGATGCAGCCGGCCACGCCGCCGCCGAACGCCAGGATCGCCGAGGCGCCCATGCAGCCGCCACCGCTCGCGCCGGTGGTCACGGTGAACGTCACGCCGCCGGCGCCCGTCATGCCGACGTCCGCGGCGCCGACACCGCGCCACGAGGAGCACAACTTCCGCGTGCTCGCCGTCGACGACAGCCCGCTGATGCGCACCTTCCTGCAGAACAAGCTCGCGCCCTACGGCATCCAGCCGGAGTTCGCGGCTTCGGGCGAAGAGGCGCTGTTCAAGATCTCCAAGCAGCACTTCGACCTGATCTTCCTCGACGTGATGCTGCCCGGCATGGACGGCTACGACGTCTGCAAGATGATCAAGAAGAACAAGGACAACGCGCTGATGAAGGTCGTGATGCTGACCAGCAAGGACAAGACCTTCGACAAGATCCGCGGCACGATGGCCGGCTGCGACGGGTATCTCACCAAGCCGGTGGACGAGCTCAAGCTGCGCGCCATCATCGAGCGGCATTCCGTCTCGCAGAAGTAAGGCACAGGGATGTCCCCACCATGACCGAACGCGTGCTCATCCTGCGCCATGCCTCGGGGCTCGTGAACCGGGCGCGGCGCCTGGCCATCGAGAAGTGGCCCGAAGCGCGCCTCGAGGTCCACGACCTCGCCGCCTACGGCAAGCCGCCCGCGGATTTCCGCTGGGATCGCTACGCGCACATGCTCATCGACGATGAATACCTGCGGCGCGAAGGACTGCTGTGGTTATCGGATCTGCGCAGCAGGCCGAACTTCCCGAAGATCGTGCGCGTGCCCGCGGAAATGCCCCGGCACAAGCCGCCCGCCGAGATCGAAGTGAAGGCGCCGCCGCTGCCGCCGAAACGCGAGCCGCGCGCCTCGGCCTCCTCACCCGCGGCCGAGATCAGGCCGATCCGCCAGGACAGCAAGGCCGCGACGCGGCCCGAGCCGCCGGTGGAGAGTCCGAGCATGATCCAGCGTGCCGAGGCCAAGCGCCTCGCCGACGCCCAGGCCGTGCTCAAGTCCGCCGGCATCGAAGGCTTCACGCCCGTGCGGCCGCTCGGCAGCGGCGCGACCGCCAATGTCTGCCTGTGCGAGCGCGGGCCTGAGAAACAGCAGGTGGTGCTCAAGATCCTCAAGTCCGAAGGCAGCGGGGATTCGGACCTGCTGGCGCGCTTCGTCCAGGAGTACTTCGCCGCATCGAGCATCGACAGCCCCTATGTCGCGAAGGTGTTCGAGCATGGCTTCACCGAAAGCCATGCCTACATCGTGATGGAGTACTTCCCGGCGGGCGACCTGCGCGCGCGCGTGGCGCGCGACCGGCCCGATGTCGAGGAGAGCTTCATCATCGTGGGATCGATCCTCGCGGCGCTGATGTCGGTGCATGCGGCCGGAATCATTCACCGCGACCTCAAGCCCGCGAACGTCATGTTCCGCGACGACGGCACCGTGGCGCTGGTGGACTTCGGCAGCGCTCGCCGGGATGCCGATCCGGTGGCCAGGACGCTGGCCGGGGTGGTCATCGGCACGCCTTACTACCTGTCGCCCGAGCAGGCGCTGGGCGGCACGGCCGACGAACGCTCGGACCTCTACAGCGTCGGCGTGATGCTGTACGAGCTGCTCACCGGGCAGCGCATGTATGCCGCCGGCACGCTGGTGGCGCTGTTCGAGATGCACAAGACCGCGCCCATCCCCAAACTGCCGGAGAACCTGGCAAGGCATCAGCGCTTCCTCGAGCGGCTGGTGGCGAAGAAGCCGGAGGATCGCTATCGCAGCGCCGCGGAGGCGCTGGAGGCGCTGATGGAGTACTCGACGTCCGAGGCAAAGAACCCCGCGATCGCGTAATGGGGACATTCCTCGATTCCTAGCAAACGGGGACAGGCCTGGGCTGCGCGCGAGGTCGCGCGCCGGCTCAGTAAGTCTTGTAAGGCAGGAACTTCCCACTCATCGCAATGTTCACGCGGTCGCCCTTCGGGTCCGGCTCGCGCGTGATCGACATCCTGAAATCGATGGCGCTCATGATGCCGTCGCCGAATTCTTCGTGGATGAGCGCCTTGAGCGTGGTGCCGTAGACGTTCACCAGCTCGTAAAAGCGGTAGATCAGGGGGTCGGTCGGCACGGCCGCGGGCAGTGAGCCCTTGTACGGCACTTCCTGCAATAGCGAGACGGCCTCGGCGGCGAGCCCGAGCTGCGCGCCGATCGCCTCGGCCTGGGATTTCGTGAGGGACATCTGCCCCAACAAGGCCGCCGTGCTCCATTCCTTGCTGGTACCCAGCGTGCGGGCCAGGTCCGACCAGCTCAGAGACTTGCTTCGTTTGGCCACGAGGATGGCATCGGTGACGTCGGCGCGATTCATGGAGACCTCGAGGTACGGCACGGAGCGTGCCGCCGGCAGACGAGCAGGTTTCGTGCCAGTGGTTGCGGCGAGTGTGGGAAGCTGTCGCGTTCAACGCCGCATGCGTCGACCAGCGGCGTGCGCCGTGGGCGCGCATACCCTCCCCCTCGGTGCTCCACTATGAAGCACACCAGCTCCGTCCCAGTTTGCAGGAAAGGGGGACAGTCCCTCTTTCCTGGAAAGAGGGACTGTCCCCCTTTAGCGTGCGAGGGCCTTTTTGCGTGCGGCCTCGAACTCGTCGCCCGGATTCCAGGTCGGCATTTCGTCGGCCTGCGCCACGAGCCAGCCGGCTTCGAAGCCGATCATGGCGTCTTCGATCATGCCGTCGAACACCCACTCGTCGGTGAGCTCGTCGCTCGGCTGGTGGTAGATGTGCTCGGTCCACTCGTCGTGCTTCTGTTTGCCCCAGCCGGCCGGCTTGCCGATGTAGTCGGTGCCCTCGTCGAAGTACAAGGCTGGCACGCCGATCTTGGCGAAGGAGAACTGGTCGGAGCGGTAGTAGTAGCCCTTGTCAGGATTCTGATCCGGCACGAGCACGCGGCCCTGCTTCTCCACCAGCGCCCTGGCGATCGCATCGAGCGAGGATTTCCCGGCGCCGACCTGCGTGACGTCGCGCGTGCGGCCCAGGAAGTTGCCGCCGTCATAGTTGATGTTGGCGGCGATCCGGCCCGGCGCGAACGTGGGATGCAGCGAGTAATACTTGCTGCCGAGGAGACCCTGCTCCTCGCCCGCCACGAACAGGAACAGCACCGAGCGGCGCGGCCGCTCGGGCAGCGCGGCCATGGCGCGCGCGATGGCCAGCAGCTGCGCGCAGCCGGCGGCGTTGTCCTCGGCGCCGTTGTAGATCTTGTCGCCCGTCTTGTCCGGCTCGCCGATGCCGAAGTGATCGTGGTGCGCGGAATAGATGACCACTTCGTCCTTGAGCTTCGGATCGCTGCCCGGCAGAAGTCCCGCCACGTTCGCGGTCTTCACGCGCGAGATTTCGTTCTCGAACGCGATCGAGGTGTGCAAGTTGAGCGGCACGGGCTTGAAGTTGCGGCTCCTGGCCTGCTTCACGAGCTGGTCCAGGTCCGCACCGCCGGCCTTCAGCAGACGGCGCGCCGCGTCTTCCGTGGCCCATCCCTTGAGCTGGATGCGCGGCTCGCCCTCGTCCGGCAATTCGAACTGCGTGCCGCCCCAGGACGACTGCACCACCTGCCAGGGATATCCTGCCGATGGCGTCGTGTGGATGATGATGGCGCCGGCCGCGCCGTGGCGCGCCGCGCTCTCGTACTTGTAGGTCCAGCGGCCGTAGTACAGGCGCGTATTGCCGGCAAACAACTTCGGATCCCAGTCCGGGTCGTTGTTGAGCATCACCAGCACCTTGCCCTTGACGTCGACGCCCTTGAAGTCGTTCCAGCGATACTCGGGTGCGTCGATGCCGTACCCGACGAAT
Source organism: Steroidobacteraceae bacterium (assembly GCA_035761265.1). Taxonomy (GTDB): domain Bacteria; phylum Pseudomonadota; class Gammaproteobacteria; order Steroidobacterales; family Steroidobacteraceae; genus CADEED01. The sequence continues at coordinate 23 of DASTRL010000139.1, read as the reverse complement.
ACGAGCTCGGCATCCTTGATCGC
>DASTRL010000138.1:0-15082 GCA_035761265.1 Steroidobacteraceae bacterium | reverse complement strand
GTTGGCGGCCGCGATGATCTGCGCCGCGGCCTGGTACGCCTGCTGGTAGCGCAGCATGTTGGCCGCTTCCTCGTCGAGATTGACGCCCGAGACCGCATCGCGCGCCGCCAGATCGCTCTCGTTGACCGCCGCTTCCGCGTCGCGGCTCATCTGTGCCGCGCGCGTCTGCAGGCCGAGATCCCCGGTCATGCGCTCCACGGCCGAGGCCACCGATACGGTGCCGCCCTCGATGACGCCGGCTTTCATGGCATCCGCGAGCGCAAACGCGTTGCGATTGTCGCCGACGGCGCCGGCGTTCGTGCGGACCGTGAAGGTATCGCCGGTGGCGGGTGCACCGCCGATCTGCACGCGCCAGCCGTTCACGTCGATGTTGCCGCCCGGCGTGAACGCCTGGTCAGCCCCGCCGTTCACCGAGTAGGTGGTCGCGGAAGTGAAAACGATGTCGACCGGGTTGAGGGTCGTCGCTCCGGGCGTCAGCACCTCGGCCTGCCCGATCGTGCCCGTGCCCGTGTTGGCGCCGGCGCTCGCGGTCCGCAGCGCGGCAGCGGCCGCGATTTTCGCCGGATCCGTGATCGCGACAGCAAAGCCCTGCAGGGCATCGCGCGTGGGATGGATGACGAACTGGTCGCCATCGGCAACGCCCGCGCCGACCACCACCGACATGCCGTCGAACAGCAGCGGATCGGCATTCGTGCCCGTCCCCGTGAATGAAACCGACGCGCCGGTATCCTGGCGGCGCACTGTGTATCCCGCGCCCGAGCGCGTGACCACGTAGTCGTTGGTCGTGAGCGCGCCGAGGTCCACGCGCGTCGCCGTGGCCAGCGCGCCCGAAGTGTTCGTGGTCGCAGGCACGACACTGGCGGCACCCACGTTGAAGAAACCGCCGCCCAGCGCGCCGGTGAGATCCATGCCTTCGCGATGCTGTGCATTGACCTGCGAGGCCACGGCCAGCGTGATGCGCCCCAGCTCGTTGCGGGCCGGATCCAGCATCTGCTTGCGCCAGTCCATGAGGCCGCCGAGCTCGCCGCCGGAGACGCTGCGCGAGATATCGACCGTGCCTGAGGGCGTCTGCAACGCGAGCTGCACGCGCTCTGCATCGAGCGGATCCTTGGAGGTGGTGATCTGCGAGGCGGTGGTGCCCAGCACCAGCGGCTGGCCGGTGCCGATGAACACGTTCAGCGTGGCATCGCCTTCGGCGACCACGGTGACACCCACCTTCTGCGAGAGCTGGTCGATGAGCTTGTCGCGCTGGTCGAGCAGGTCGTTCGGCGGCTGGCCGGTCTGCTGGACCGCGGTGGTGATGTCGCCATTGAGCCGCGCGATGCCCTTGGCGAGCACGTTGATCTCGCCGGCCTGGCCGACGAGCTGCGAATCCACGTCCGCGGACATCTCGCGCAGCCGCGCGTCGTAGCCCTTGAGGCGCTCGGCCAGCGCATTGCCCTCGGCGAGCAGCACTTGCCGCGCGGAAATCGAGCTCGGCGTGCTGGATACTTCGTTGATCGCATCGGTGAAGCTCTGCAACGAGGCGCTGAGCCCGTTCTGACTGTCGCCGAGCAGGCTGTCGAGCCGGCCCGCCTGGGCGGCGTAGGTGTCGAGGCGCGAGAGATTGGCGCTCGAGCTGCGCGCCTGCTGCGAGAGGAATTGATCGTAGACACGCCGCACGGTCACCGCGTCGACGCCGCTGCCGATCCAGCTCGAGCCGTAGGCTTGCGGCTGGCGCGTGGCGAATTCCACGCGCTGGCGGGTGTAACCCTCCGTCGAAACGTTCGCGATGTTGTGGGCGGTGGTGTCCAGCGCGCGCTGCAAGGCGCGCAGGCTGGAAAGGCCCGTCCCGAGCATGTCAGGCATTCGTCAGCTCCTGCGCAGGTATCGGCGAGCCATCGGCAGACTTGAAGGATTTCACATCCGCGGCAGCGATTTGCCGGTAGACGGACATGAGCTTGTCGGCATATCCGGGATCGGTGGCATAGCCGCCGCGCTGCAGCGCCGTCGCGAAGGCATGCACGTCCGAGCCGGTGCCGAGCGCAGCGGCATAGCGCGGCTCGCGCAGCACGCGAACATAATCGGCGACGTTTTCCGCGAGTGAGCCGTAGGCGCGGAACCGGGCCTGCTCGGTGCCGGCCACGCCCGCGGAGAATTCCGTGGTGTCGGCGCCGACGCTGGCGCCGCGCCAGCTCGCGCCGGCCTTGATGCCGAAGTAATTGTGGCTCTGTCCGCCGGCATCGGCGGGCTGCGAGGTGCCCCAGCCGGTTTCGAGCGCGGCCTGGGCGACGATGGCGCGCGCATCCACGCCCAGCGCGCGCGCGGCCGCCGTCGCATGCGGCAACATCTCGTCGATGAACTTCTGCTTCTGCTCGGGGGTGGCGCTGCCCGAGGCGCCCGCGTCGTCCTTGTCCGGCACGACGGCACCGGCGCCTGCGCCCTGGGCGCCCTGGCTCAACTGCCGGATCAGCATGTCCGCGAGTCCGATGCCGCGACCCTGCGAGAGCTGCACCGCGAGCTGATCGTCCATCATTCCCTGGTACATGTCGACCTGGTCGCTGCCGAACATCGGATCTCCGAAGCTCGCCTTGCGCATGCTGTCGAGCATCATCTTGGTGAAGATGCTCTCGAACTGGCGTGCGACCTCACGCAGCGTGTGCGGATCGTTGGCCTCGGCGCCGCGGCGCAATGCCGCGAACTGCCGGAAGTCGGTCGCGCTCGGCGCATTCGCGCGTTCCCGCGAGGCGAGTGGATTGAGCGATGGATCGACCTTCAGCGCCATGGCAAGCTAGATCACGATGAGCTCGGCGCGCAGCGCGCCGGATTCCTTGAGCGCTTCGAGTATGGCGACCAGGTCGCCGGGCGCGGCGCCCACCTGGTTCACCGCGCGCACGATGTCGTTGAGGTCCACGCCCGCGTTGAACACGAACATGCGCGCCTGCGGCTGGTCCACGGACACGCTGCTCTCGGGCACGGCCACGGTCTCGCCCTTGCTGAATTCGTATGGCTGGCTCACCGCGGTGCGCTCCGTGATGGTCACGGTCAGCGAGCCGTGCGACACCGCGGCGGGCATGACCCGCACATGCGAGCCGATGACCACGGTGCCGGTGCGCGAATTCACGATGACGCGCGCGGGCGCGTCACCCGGCTCGATCTCGATCTGCTCCAGCGTCGATAGATAGGCGATGCGCTGGTTGGGATCGGCGGGAGCGGCGACCTTGACGGACACTCCGTCCATGGCCTGCGCCGTGTCGGCACCCAACAACTTGTTGATGCCCTCGACCAGGCGCGACGAGGTGGTGAAATCCGGCGTGTGCAGGTTCAGGATGACGAAGGGCGTCTGGTCGAAGCCGGTCGCGACTTCGCGTTCCACGGTGGCGCCGTTCGGCACCCGCCCCGACGAGGGCACGTTGACCGCGATGCGCGAGCCGTCCTTGCCCGAGACACCGAAGCCGCTGACCACGAGGCTGCCCTGGGCCATGGCATACACCTGGCCGTCGGCGCCGCGCAGTGGCGTCAGGATCAATTGGCCGCCGCGCAGCGAGCCGGCATTGCCGATGGAGGCGACGGTGATGTCGATGGCCTGGCCGGGTTTGGCGAACGGCGGCAGATCGGCGGTCACGGTCACCGCGGCCACGTTCTTGAGCTGCGGATTGGTGCCCGGCGGAATCGTGACGCCATAGCGCGCCAGCATGTTCTTGATGCTCTGGAGCGTGAACGGCGTCTGGCTGGTCTGATCGCCGGTGCCATCGAGGCCGACCACGAGGCCGTAGCCCACGAGCTGGTTGCTGCGCACGCCCTGCACCGAGGCCAGGTCCTTGACGCGCTCGGCTTTCGCGGTCAGCGCCAGCAGCAGGAACAGCGCGGCGCAGATGGCGGCAAAGAGGTTGAGCGATTCGAAGCGGGTAAACCGCAGACGGCGGCGCATGTCGATCCTCGTCAGAAAGGCGTGTGTGGAGAATTGAAGAAGCGATACAGCCAGCCGGGCTTGCTGGCATTCGCCACCGTGCCCTGCCCGCCATAAGAGATGTATGCATCGGCGACTTTCCAGGAGACCACCGAGTTGTCCGGCGAGATGTCGGCCGGGCGCACGATGCCCTGCACGCGCACGAATTCCTTGCCGGAGTTGATCGCGATCCACTTCTGGCCGCGCACCAGCAGGTTGCCATTGGCGAAGCGCTTGGCGACCGTCACGCTGATGGCGCCGTCGAGCGCGTTGCTCTGCTTGCTGGCGCCGTTGCCGGCGAAGCTCGACTCGTTGCCCAGTGAACCTTCGAGCACGGGCGTGCCGTTCACGGTGACCGGGCGCCCGAAGATGGTGGGACCGGTCAACGCCGCTTCGCTGTTCTTGCTGGTGTTGGTACTCACGGACTTCTCGGCGTTGGTGCTCTCCTCGAGCCGGATGGTGAGCGTGTCGCCCACGTTGCGCGCCGTGACGTTCTCCCACAGCGACACCTCCGTGCCCTGCGCGTAGATGGCGCCGGGCGTCGCGCCCTGCGTCGGCGCCTCGGCAGGCCAGGTGGCGTCGAAGTCGCGGCCGCCGTCCTCCTGCAGCACCGCGCAGCCCGTGGTGAGCACGGATGCAGCAATGAAGCAGGCGAGCAGCAGGAATTGTCGTGCTTGGCGCATGAGCCCGGACTCCTGGTCCTTACAACTGGTTGTTGACGTACTCGAGCATCTGGTCCGCGGTCGAGATGGCCTTGGAGTTCATCTCGTAGGCGCGCTGCGTCTCGATCATGTTGACCAGCTCTTCGACCACGTTGACGTTCGAGCCTTCGACCGCGCCCTGCGTCGTGACGCCGAGGCCGTTCTGGCCCGGCGTGCCGGTCTGCGCGGGACCCGAGGCCACGGTCTCCGCCAGCAGGTTTTCACCGAGAGGTTGCAAGCCGGCGGGGTTCACGAAATCCGTGAGCTGCAGCTGCCCCACCTGCGTCGGCGCCGCCTGTCCCGCGACGCGCACGCTGACCACGCCGTCGCGGCCGATGGTGATGCTCTGCGCGCCTTCGGGGATGCTGATGCCGGGATTCACGGTGTAGCCGCTGGAGGTCACCAGCTGTCCCTGCGCCGAGAGCTGGAAGCTGCCGTCGCGCGTGTAGACGTTGGTGCCGTCGGGCATCTGGATCTGGAAGAAGCCGCGGCCCTCGATGGCCACGTCGAGCGCATTGTCGGTCTGCGACAGACCACCCTGCGTGTACAACTTCTCCGTGGCGACCACGCGCACGCCGGTGCCGAGATGCACGCCGGAGGGCGCCTGGGTGTCCTGCGAGGTCGAGCCGCCCACCTGCCGCACGTTCTGGTAGAGCAGGTCCTCGAACACCGCCCGGCCCTTCTTGAAGCCGCTGGTGCTGACGTTGGCGAGATTGTTGGACGTGACCGCGAGGCGCGTCTGCTGCGCGTCGAGTCCGGTCTTGGCTGCCCACAATGCTGGATTCATGAATGTTCTCCTGGCGCTAGATGCGCATCAGCTGGCTGGCGGCCGCGCCGTCCTCTTCGGCGGTGCGGATGGCCTTGACCTGCATTTCGAATTGCCGCGCCAGCTCGATCATGTTGACCATGGCCTCGGCGGTGTTGACGTTGCTCGACTCCAGCACGCCGGAGCCGACCTGCACGGCGGCATCCGCCGGTGCGTCGCTGCCGTCCTTCATGCGGAACAGGCCGTCGTCGCCGCGCTGCAGGTCCGCCTCGGGCGGATTCACCAGCTTGATGCGACCGACGGTGGAAGTGGTGTCGGGCGTCTGCCCCTGCGCCACGATGCTGATCGAGCCATCGCGCGCGAAGAAGATGGACGTGTACGGCGGCACGTTGATCGGCCCACCGTCGCCGAGCACGGGGCGGCCGGTGGCCGTCATGAGCTGGCCGGTGGGATCGACCTTGAGATCGCCGGCGCGCGTATAGGCTTCGCGACCGTCCGGTCCCTGCACCGCGATCCAGCCCGGGCCATTGACCGCGATGTCGAGATCGCGGCCGGTGCTCAGCAGCGCGCCGGAGGTGTTGTCCCAGCCGATGCTGGCGTTGGTCGCGTAGACCCGCGAGGCAAAGCCCGTGCCGTCGACCGCGCGGCTCTGGAACGCCGCGAGGTCGGCGCGAAAGCCGGTGGTGCTCACGTTGGCGAGATTGTGGTTGTTGACCGTCTGCGCGCGCAGCGTTTCCTTCGCGCCCGTCATCGCCACGTAGAGCATTCTGTCCATGACTAGCTACCTGCTTCCCGGACCCGCATCAACGCATGTTGATGATGGTCTGGGTGATGGAATCGGCGGTGGAGATCATCTGCGCGTTGGCCTGGAAGTTGCGCTGCGCGGTGATCATCTGCACCAGCTGCTCGGTGACGTCGACGTTGGCGCCCTCGAGCGCACCCGACTGCACCAGGCCGAAGCCGGAGTTGCCGGCCTGGCCGCGCAGCGCCTGGCCCGAGGCGAAGGTCTCGGCCCACTGCGTGTTGCCGAGCTGCTGCAGGCCCTGCGGATTCGCGAAGTTCGCGATCGCGATCTGGCCGAGCGGCTGCGAGTTGCCATTGGTGAAACGCGCGTTGACCACGCCCGTGTCGCTGATGTCGATGCCGATGAGCCGGCCCGTGGTGTAACCGTCCTGCGTCACCGAGTTCACGGCGAAGTTGCCGCCGAACTGTGTGGACTGCGCGATGTCGACCGTCACCTGCAGCGGCGCGGAGCCGGTGGTCGTGGGGAAGGCCGGGAACGGGAGCTGCCCGCCCGCGGGTGACTGCAACAGGCCCGACGATGTGTACTGCAGCGTGGTCGGCGTGCCGCCGGGACCGACGGGCTGGCCGTCGATGTACATGCGCGCGGTCCACTCATTGGGATTCACGGTCTTGGTGAAGTACATCGTGCCGGTATGCGTGGCGCCCAGCGAGTCGAACAGCGTGAGCGACGTCGCCTGGTTGAAGGAGTTCGGATCGTTGGGATCGAACGCGGCGATCGGCGGCGGCGTGGCGCTCGCCGGCAGGTTGAGCACGTATTCGACATTGGCGGTGGCCTGCGGCGCCGAATCCGTGGTCAACAGGCGCAGGTCGCCGAGACCGCCGGTGTTGAAGCCGCCGCCGGCGATCGGTGGATACACCTGCAGGCGCTGCCCCTGCGAGTTCACGACGTAGCCGTCGCGGTTCATCTGGTAGGCGCCGGCGCGCGTGTAGGCGAGCGCGCCGTTGTCCGAGAGGATGAACATGCCCTGCCCGCTCACGGCCAGGTCGAGGTTCGAGTCGGTGAACTCGATGTTGCCCTGCGAGAACTGCTGCGCCACGGCCGCGACCCGCACGCCGTTGCCGCTGGAGTTGCTCGACACGCCCTGCAGCGAGACCGCGAACAGGTCGGCGAACTCGGTGCGCGAGCCCTTGAAGCCATTCGTGGACGTGTTGGCGATGTTGTTGGCGGTGACGTTCAGGTCGGCCGACGCGGCATTGAGACCCGAGAGTGCGATACGAAACGGCATGGATGGTTCTCCTTGGGAATTCTTCAGAGCACGCGTTCGACGTCGCTCATGGCGACTTCGCCGAGCGAGTCCGTGTCGAGCATCAGCGCACCGGTGGCGGGATCGAGCGAGACGCTCCCCACGTTGGCGGCCACGCTGGTCTTGAGTGAGACGTTCTCATCGCCGACCTTCGCGACGACTTCGATCTTGTATGCGCCGGCGACAGCGGCCGCGCCGCTGTCGGTGGTGCCATCCCAGGTGAAGGCCTGCGCGCCCTTCCTGGTGTCGAGCGCCACGGTCTTCACGGTCGCGCCGCTCGAGTCCTTGACCACGAGCTTGACGGCGGAAGCGCCGGCCGGCACGTCGACCAGGCCCTGCGGGCCGCGCGGCGTGTCGCCGTCGGCCGCCGGTAGATAGATCGAATTGCCCGGCGCGATCACGGTGCGGCCGATGAGGGCGGCGCCGTCCAGGACCTGGTTGCCGCGCAGGGAATTGGTGAGCGCCGTGATCTGCTTGTTCATGTCGGCGAGGCCGGAGACCTGGCTGAACTGCGCGAGCTGCCCGACGTACTGCGCCGGGTCCAGCGGCTTCATCGGATCCTGGTTCTTGAGCTGCGTGACCATGAGCGTCAGGAAGTCCTCCTGGTTGAGCTCGGTCTTCCTGGCGATGGCCGCGTTGGCGGCACGCGCCGCGTCGGCGTCCTGCCCGGTGCGCTGGCGCACCATGGCGGCGTTGACGATGTCCATGTCGAGCATGGGTCAGTTCTCCTATCCCTGGCCCAGCCGCAGCGTGGCCATCATGAGGTCCTTGGACGTGTTCATCACTTCGACGTTGTTCTGGTACGAGCGCGAGGCGGAGATCATGTTGACCATCTCCTCCACCACGTTGACGGCCGGCGCATACACGTAGCCGTTGGGGTCCGCCAGCGGATTGCCCGGTTCGTAGCGCTGTGCGGCCGGCGCCTGCGATTCGTAGATGCCGCGCACGCGTACGGCGGCGTTCGCGTCGGCGGCCTGGCCATTCAGCCCGGCGGCGAGCTGCGCGCGCACCGCCTCGAAGATCGGATGGCGCGCCTTGTACACGCCCTCGGGCGTGGAGCTGACGCTTTCCGCGTTGGCGAGGTTGCTGGCCGTGGTGTTGAGCCGCACCGACTGCGCCGACATGCCGGAGCCTGCGATTTCGAATGCCTTGAACGACGACATGGCCGGTGACCTCAACTGCCCATGATCGCGGTCAGCAGGCCGCGGAACTTGTTGTTCAGGAACGTGAGCGTGGCCTGGTAGCGCACGGCGTTCTCGGCGAACGCGGCCTGCTCGAGCTGCGCATCGACGGTGTTGCCGTCGAGCGCCGGCGCCAGCGGCGTGCGGTACTTGAGATCCGGGTTGCCCGTCGCCTGCGCCGGGGCGGCGCCGCCGATGTGGCCTGGCTGCGTGGTGCTCAGGTGCACACCGCTCGTGGGCTGCTCGCCTGCAGCGCGCGCCATGGCCTCGCGAAAGTCGATGTCGCGGGCCTTGTAGCCCGGCGTGTCGGCGTTCGCGAGATTGTTCGCGATGAGCTCGGTGCGGCGCGCGCGCACGTCGAGCGCGGCTGCGTGCACACCGATGTACTCGTTGATGTTCAGGGGCATGGTCACTCCTCGCGTCGGCAGTCCGACGTACCGGGAGCGAAGCAAGCGACGTGCCACGCGGCGGAATCGCGCGCCGCGCGGTCGCAATCGGCGCATGGGGTTGTGGCGATGTGACGTGGCGCGCATCGCGGGGGCGGAGGATTGCCGCCCGGCGGCCGCCGGATTCCGCGCGGCAGGCCGCGAGGCATCGCAAGATGCGTAACGGCGCACGGCTCTATTCCTTTAGAGTGGCACGTCGATTGCTAACTACCGGGCATGACAGTCAAATCATTGACCGCCTCCGGCTGCGCGCTGCTGCTGGCCGCGATGGCACTGCCCGCCCGGACGCAGGTGCCGGCGGAGATTTCCGCCGGCGGACTCCAGTCGCTGGCCGCGGTGCAGGCCGCCGCAGAACGGGCGCTGCGACGGCAGATCGGCACGCAACTCGGCGGCGTCATGCTCAGGGCGATCGCGCCGGATGCGCGGCTGCGACTGCCCGCCTGCGCATCCGCGCTCGAGACCTACGCGCAGCCGCCGCGCGGCAACCAGGCGCGAGCGCTGGTGCGCGTGAGCTGCAGCAGCGGTGCGGTGTGGACATTGAACGTGCCGGTCGAGATCCGGCGCGAGCTCGACGTGCTGGTGCTGCGCCGCGCGGTGGCGCGCGGCGAAACTCTGACGTCGTCGGACGTGATCGCCGAGAAGCGCCTGGTCAACTCGCTGAGCTCGCCGTATGTCGGCCGGGTCGAGGACCTGGCCGGCAGGCCCACGCGCCGGCCGTTGCCCCAGGGTACGCCCGTGACGGCCGAAGCCCTGTCGGTGGCACTCCTTATACATAGGGGTCAGGCGGTGACCCTGACCGCCTCCACGGCGGGGTTCGAGGTCCGGGCGCCCGGCCGCGCGCTGGCCGATGCGTCCGCAAGCCAGCGCGTGCGGGTGCAGAACCTCGATTCGCTCAAGGTGGTCGAGGGTGTGGCCGAAAGTGCCGGCGTGGTGCGCGTAACACCTTGAGCGATTTGTGAATTGCATCTCTTGAACAGAATCTGCGCCAAATAATCGTCGTCGGCCTAAAGGATTCGGGAAATCAGCCGTTACCGCTCGTAGACGATTCAGGAGTAGTGGCAGAGATGGCGAACAAGATCAGTGGAATTGACGGACGTCCGGTGCAGGTGGGAGGCGGCGCACCCGTCTCGCGCGTGCGCGACACGACCGATGGCCACAAGGCCGAGACCACCGTTTCGACTTCGAACATCGACGTCTCGGATACCGCCCGCACGCTGGCCGCGCTCGAAGAACACATCGGCGCGCTGCCGGTGGTCAACGAGAACCGCGTCGACGCGGTGCGTCGCGCGCTGGACGAGGGCCGCTACCACGTCGACGCGCAACGCGTCGCGGACAAGATGCTGCGCTTCGAAGGCGATCTGCTCGCCACGATCCCGGCGCACAAGTAGCCCGTCACCCCGGACACCGAGCGTGGATGCCAATCTGACCCGTGATCACCTCGCGCGCCTGCTGGCCGAGGAAATCACCGCGCTCACCGAATTCGAAGACCTGCTCGAAAGCGAACACGCGGCGCTCAAGGCGCGCGACATCGACGCGCTCGAGGCGCTGGCCGATGCGCGCCAGCACAGCGTGACGCGCATGCTCAAGCTCGAGGACGAACGCCGCGGCCTCTGCGGCATGCTGGGCTACGACACCGACCTCGCCGGGCTCGCGAAGCTGCTGGCCTGGTGCGATCCGCGCCGCTCGCTGGCCGCTGCCTACGACGAATGCGCCGGCCGCGCGCGCCGCTGCCGCGACCTCAATGACCGCAACGGCATCCTCGTCGGCGCGCAGATCAAGCGTGTCGAAGGCCTGCTCGGCGCGATCACGGGCGCGCCGGCGCAGCGCTCCTACGGGCCCCGCCAGGGTGGCTACCATGCCCCCGCCGCCGGACAGGTCATATCCGCCGAAGCCTGACCCCTTTCCTCTCTCGATGATCCTGAACGCGCCCACGGGCGCGTTTTTTTTCGCTCGCTAACTACAGGTTCGCACGTAGTTCGACCTCGCGGGCGCTTGACGTAACATCCATCGCGTCCGGCTCGAAGAGCGTGAAATGCGCAGCGGTTTCACGGCAGACAACGATACATAAGAGACGGGGTTCAAATAATCACCGTGCAACCCGCGAAGCGCGTCACATTCGGCGGCTCAACTTGTCCGGCATGCCGCCGTAAACCTGATCAGGACGCGTGCTGCGAAGCGCGCGTCGACGAATCGCTGGCGGCAGCTCATGGGTTCGTGCACCGACCGACGGTACTCCTCTCTCGCAAGTGCTCGTGTGCTGCCGCCGGCCCCATAACAAGCAGGGCATCCGGATGAAAATGATGAAGGTCACGACGATGGATGGCTGGCGGTTCCGGGCGACGAGCCTGCTGAACGCCATGGCCCTGATCGCGCTCGCGCTGCTCGTGTCCGCCTGCGGCGGCGGCGGCGGCAGTGCCGGCGGCTCGCCCGCCCCGTCTTCCTCGTCCGGCAGTTCCGCGCCCGTATCCGTGACGCCACCTGCGGCCAACGCGCCGTCGATGAGCGCGGCCGACCTGGATCTCGCGAGCCGACTCTACAAGGGCGATGCACGCACGCCGGCCGGCTTCGAGGTCGAGACGCGCCCTGCAAACGTGGCGGGCACGATTTCCACGCGCCATCTGCGCAACACGGATCTGGCCTCGGGCCCGCAGGCCATCACGCCGGTCTTCGAGGTGTGCACCAATGACATGGCGCAGGCCATCGACTGGTCGGAACGCCAGGCGACCTGGCAGGGCCAGTATTCGGATCTCGTCGAAGTGAAGTCCGATGACCGCATGTTCGAGATCGTGCGCGTGCCGCGCGCCGACGTCAGCGCGATGCTCCGCCATCGCGTGTTCCGCTGCGATTACCTCGACCGCTCGGGCAGCGATCTGCGCTCCGACGACGGCTCCGCCGGCAGCATGAACCAGCGCCCGCTGACCGCGGCAGAGCTGGAGAAGCTGGCCGAGTACCTGTGGCAGTTCACGATGTTCAACAATTCGGACTATGCGGTGCAGAGCAGCTCGACGGCCATGAACGGCAACTCGATCGTGCAGACCATCCGCATGGGCCAGATGATCCGCGGCGCCGCCGGCGCCTGCGACACGGTGCAGGTCATGGACTGGACACACACCATGAATGCGAGCGATGGCTCGCTGACGCGCACGCTGACCGACGTGCGGTCCTTCCCGGTGAAGTCCGGCTCGAATGGCGTCGAGAGCTGCGGCGGCTGATCGCCGCCGATATCCGCGCCGCGGCTAGAGCTCCTGCGCGAGTTTCTTCAGGTACGACTTGAACGTGCCCTTCAGCTCCTTGTGCGCCAACGCGAATTCCACGTTGGCCTGCAGGTACCCGAGCTTGCTGCCGCAGTCGAAGCGCTTGCCCTTGAAGTTGTACGCGTAGACCGGCTCCTCTTTCATGAGCCGCGCGATGCCATCGGTGAGCTGGATCTCGCCGCCCGCGCCTTCGCCGATCTGCTCGAGGTGCGTGAACACGCGCGGTGTCAGCAGGTAGCGCCCCACCACTGCCAGGTTTGACGGTGCCTTGTCCGGCTTGGGCTTCTCGACGATCTGCTCGACGCGGTGCAGTTCGCCCTTCTTCCCGCCCGTCTTCACGATGCCGTACTTGTCGGTCTGGTCCTTCGGCACGGTCTCGGTTGCGACGATGCTGCCGTCCTCGAAACGATCCGCCATCTGCTTGAGGCAGGCTTCCTCGGCGTCGATGAGGTCGTCGGCCAGGTGCACGAAAAACGGCGCGTCACCGACCGCCGGCTTGGCGCAGAGCACCGCATGCCCGAGGCCGAGCGGCGCCGGCTGCCGGATGTATATGCAGGCTGCATACGAAGGCAACACGCTGCGCAGCGTCTGCAGGAGGTCACTCTTGCCCTGCTTGAGCAGCAGGCTTTCGAGCTCGCCGTCGGTGTCGAAATGATCTTCGATGGCCCGCTTGGAGGACCCGGTGATGAACACCAGGCGCCTCGCACCCGCCGACAACGCCTCTTCCACCGCATACTGGATCAACGGCTTGTCGACGATGGGCAGCATTTCCTTCGGGCTGGCCTTGGTGGCCGGCAGGAAGCGCGTGCCGCGGCCGGCGACCGGAAACACGGCGACGTCGATGCGGGAATGCTTCGGGGGCATGGGGGCTCCGGCAGTTAGGGGCCGAAAACATACCATGCTCTCCCGAATCGCCCCCAGGCGGACGGCCGGGAAGATGCGCGGAGTGTGCGCAATCGCATCTTCCGCGGCCGTAGGACGGTCCTTACGACGTGGACTTCGCCGGCTTGGCCGGGGGTGCGGGCGCCGCGCCGGGCTTTTCCGCCCCCTTCTCCGCGCCCAGGCGGATGTCCGCGCGATTCTTGTCGATGAGCTTCTGCGTGATGCCCTCCACCATCGCGAGCTGGTCGACGCTCTTGAACGGTCCGTTCTTGTCGCGGTAGCTCACGATGGCCTTGGCCTTCGCCGGCCCGACGCCATTCAGCGCCTTGGCGAGCGTGGTGGCGTCGGCGGTGTTGATGTTGACGGGCTCGGCGTGGACCCACTGCCCCAAGAGCAGCGACGCCAGCAGCGTGGGAACGAGCTTTTTCATGGTGCCTCCTTGCGTGGTTGTACCCGGCGGCGCCGGGCGCGAGGAAGACTAACAACCTGGCGGGGCTCCGCCGCAGTCGGCAATCTGGTCAAACGCCGCGATTATTCAGGCTCTGCAGCGAATCCCAGGAACGGCAGCTCGGGCAGCGCCAATGCCAGGTGACGCTGGCCACGCCGCATTGATCGCAACGGAATCGCGCACTTGCCGGCGGCGGCTCCAGCTCCGGCGGCTGCCGCGCACGCAGGCGCGCGTCGAGCTCGCCCGCCGCGCGGCCGAGCGCCTCGTGCGCCTCGGCCAGGAAGGCCTCCTGGATGGTGCGCGATTCCGCCAATGCGGAGGTGTAGAGATCGAGCGCCTTGTCCGACTCGCCCGACGCCGCCGCGATGCGCGCCGCGAGCATGCGCACCCGCGCCGCGTCGGGCGCGTGCACGCGCGCCGCCGCCAGGTGCGCGCGTGCCGCCGCGAAATCCCGCGCGGCCAGCGCCGCCTCGCCGAGCTCGCAGCAATAGTGGGCGGCCACGATGGCGCGCTCGCGTTGCAGCTCGGGCGGCAGCTCGCGCCAGATGTCGAGCGCCGCGCGCCAGTCGCGCTGCTGCTCGTACACCCAGGCGAGCCGCTCCAGCACGGCGGCGCGATACCGCGGCGAGCCCATCAGATTGCGCAGCTTTTCTTCGGCGCGATCCAGCAATCCGGCGCTCATGTAGTCGAGGCCCAGTGCGTAGGTGGCCTGCTCGCGGATGTTGGTCTCGCGATTGCCCTCGAGCTCGCTGTGGATGGCGATGGCGCGGTCGACCTCGCCGCGCTTGCGCATCAGGCTGCCGAGCGCGAACTGGATGTCGGCCTCCTGCGAGGTCGTGGCCAGGCGCGTGAAGACCTCCGTGGCCCGGTCGTAGCGGTCGTTGACCAGATGATCGAGCCCGGTGAAGTAGTCGAGGTCGCGCCGCAGCCGGCGGCCGCGGGCCGTGCGGCGGCCGAGCACGAAGGCCGCGGCCCCGACGAGCAGGAAACACAGCAGCAGGACTTCGGGGCCGATACCGCGCAGGCGCATGCGCGGACGTTATCAGAGTCCCCGCGGAACGGCTCGCGCGCGCTGCCAGTCGCGCCAGTAGTTCGGGTAGGTCTTCGCGACGCAGCCCGGATCCAGGATTCTGAGGCCCGGAAGACGCGATCCGAGCACGCCGAACGACATGGCGATGCGATGGTCGTGATAGGTCTCGATTTCCGCGACTTTGGGTGACGGTTTCGCGCGCAGCGGCTGGATCACCATGAAGTCGAGGCCCTCCTCGACTTCGATGCCCAGCTTGCGCAACTCGCGCGTGGGCGCGGCGATGCGGTCGCATTCCTTGACGCGCAGGGTCGCGAGGCCGGTGATCCGCGTGTCCCGCGCGAGGAACGGCGCCAGCATCATCAGCGTGGGCGCCACGTCCGGCATGCTCGACATGTCGA
>DASTRL010000137.1:0-8915 GCA_035761265.1 Steroidobacteraceae bacterium | reverse complement strand
GTCACCGACACCGAGTCGCACCGAATTTCCGGCGTCCTCGCCCGGTGCGTTGGTGGTCAGCAGTACCGCGCCGCCGATGGTATTGCGTCCGAACAGCGTGCCCTGCGGGCCGCGCAGGATCTGCACGCTCGAGATGTCGCGGAAGTCCATGGCGCCGCCCACCGAGCGGCCCATGTAGACATCGTCGATGTAGATGCCGACGCCCGGATCCACCGCAGGTGTCGCATCGGTCTGGCCGATGCCGCGGATGAACACCTGCGCGGCGGAGTTGTTGCCGGTCAGCGTGCCGTAGCTGTGGAACTGGATGTTGGGCGCGATCTTGTCGAGATCCGTGGTGCCGACCACCTGCTGGCGCTCGAGTGCGGCCCCCGAGATCGCGGTGACTGCCACCGGCGTGTCCTGCAGCGACTCCTGGCGGCGCCGCGCCGTCACCACGATGGCTTCCAGAGTTTCGCCCTCGGTTGCCTGCGCCGTGGTGGCGGGTTGCTGCGCGCCGGCGGGAACGCCGATGTAGAGCAGGAACCCGAAAACCACAGGCCAGCGCGTACGGGCGTTGGTCCAGCTCTTCTTCACATTCGGCATTTCGTCAAACATTTCCATGACTCCCCCCAAGGAATGTTTGTATGTACTACATACTATTTGCATTGCTCGCGACTTTGCAAGCGGGTAGATTCACGCACCACTTCCCTGTCAGTCGAGAGCGATCGATGGCACGCCGTTCGAACACCAGACCCGATGAATCCGCCGATGCATTTGAAGGGTCGGAACTCATGTTCGAAGAGCTCGATGGCCTGCTCGGGTATCGGCTGCGCCGCGCCCAGGGTGCGATGCACCGCGATTTCATGGCGACCGTCGCCGACTTCGAGCTCACGCAGAAACAGACTGCCACGCTGTGGCTGATCAGCGCAAATCCCGGCGTCGCGCAGGTTTCCGTGGCCGCCGCGCTCGGCATGGATCGCGCCACCATGATGTCGATCACCGACCGGCTCGAAGAGCGCGGGCTCGTCATCCGCAAGCGTTCGGACGTGGACCGTCGCCGCCAGGAGCTGTACCTGACGCCCGCCGGGATCGCGCGGCTGCGCAAGGTGAAGGCGCGCATCGCCGAGCACGAGGCGCGCATCAAGGCGCTGTTCAAGCCCGCCGAACTCGCGGCGCTGTTGACAGCGTTGCGGAAGCTGCAGGATCTGGGTTGAGCGTTTCGTACGAAAGGCGCGACCGCATCGCCGTCGCGCTGGTCGATCGCCCCCCGGTCAATGCCATCGACGCGGGAGTTCGCGCGGGACTCCTGCGGGCGGTGCAGCAGGCCGCGGCCGATCCGGGCATCGATGCGCTGCTCATCGCGTGCCGTGGCCGCACCTTCATGTCCGGCGCCGATCTGACCGAGCTCGGTTCCACCATTGCGCCGCCGCCCTATGCGGAGGTGCTGCGGACGCTCGAGTCCTGCCCCAAGCCCGTGATCGCGGCCATGCATGGCACGCCGCTGGGCGGCGGCCTCGAGATCGCCATGGCCTGCCACTATCGATGCGCCACTCCCGGCACGCGACTCGGGATGCCGGAAATCACCCTCGGCATCCTGCCCGGGGCCGGCGGCACGCAGCGCCTGCCGCGGCTCGTCGGCATCGACAATGCACTCGATCTGCTGCTCGGCGGCGCGCCCGTCCCGGCCGCGCGCGCGCTGGAGATGGGATTGCTGGACGAAATCCTCGGCGACGACGTCATCGAGGACGGCCTGCGTTACGCGCGCCGGCTCGTGGATCAGGGTGCCGCGCCGCGCCCGACCCGTTCGCGGCCTGCGCCCCAGCCTGCGCTCGATGAATCCGGCGAAGCGCGTGCGCTCGCCCGCCACGCGCGCGGCCTCAAGGGTCGTCACACGCAGGAGCTGGTGTTCGAAGCCATCCGCGCCGCGAGCCGGCTGCCCTTCGACGAGGCGCTCGAGCTCGAAGCGCGGCTCTCCGCCGATTCGCTCGAGACGCTGGAGTCCCGCGCGCTGCGGCACGTGTTCTTCGCCGAGCGTGAGTGCGGGCGGATTCCCGGCCTCGACGCGGGCCGGGCCGCGGCGGATATCCGTCGCGCCGCCGTCGTGGGCGCCGGCACCATGGGTAGCGGCATCGCCATGGCGTTGGCCGATTCCGGCATTCACGTCGCGCTCATCGAGAAGGAGCGCGCCGCGCTCGATCGCGGACTCGGCAACATCCGCGGCAATTACGCCAGCGCGGTGCAACGCGGCCGCATCGATCAGGCCACCGCGCAGGCCCGCCAGGCGCTGATCGCCGAATCGCTGTCCTTCGACGCGGCGCGCGACGCCGACCTGGTCATCGAGGCGGTGTTCGAGGACTTCGACCTGAAGCGCTCGGTGCTCACGCAACTCGACGCGCTGCTGCGCCCGGACGCCATCATCGCCTCCAACACCTCGAGCCTGTCGGTGAGCGCGCTCGCGTCGTCCACCCGCAACCCGGGCCGCGTGATCGGACTGCATTTCTTCAGTCCCGCGAATGTGATGCGCCTGCTCGAAATCGTCCGCGGCGCCGAGACTTCGGAAGCCACCATTCTCGCGGGCCTGGCGCTCGCCAAGAAGCTTCGCAAGGTCGGCGTGGTGGTCGGCGACGGCTTCGGCTTCGTCGGCAATCGCATGATGCTCGACGGCTACTTCCGCGAAGCGGAATTGATGCTGCTGCAGGGCGTCGCGCCGGAACGCATCGATGCCGTCATGGAAAACTTCGGCTTCGCGATGGGCCCGAATCGGGTCAACGACATGGCCGGCATCGACGTGGGCACGCGCGTGCGCGCCGAACTGCTGAAGCGTGAGACGCGCAACCCGCCTTACCACGTGGTCTCCGACGCACTGACCGCGCTCGGCCACCTGGGCCAGAAGTCCGGCGAGGGAATCTACCGCTACAACCCCGGCGATCGCTCGCCGCTGCCCAATCCGGAACTTCCGCGGCTCGTGCAGGCGCTGGCCAACCAGTACGGCATCACTGCGCGCGCGGTGAGCGATGCCGAGATCGAGCAGCGCTGCGTGCTCTCGCTGGTCAACATCGGCGCGCAGATCCTCGACGAAGGCCTCGCCTATCGTGCCGCCGACATCGACGTGATCTGGACCTCCGGATATGGATTCCCGCGCTGGCGGGGCGGACCCATGTTCCATGCGGATGCGCTCGGGCTGGAGCGGGTGGTCGCACAGATCGAGGCGCTCGCGGCCACCGGCGGCGGTGACTATTGGCGCGTCGCGCCGCTGCTGCGGCGGCTCGCCGAATCCCGACGGACGTTCGCGGACTGGGATCGCGCGCACTAGCAAACCTCACAGGGCCGGACGCTGGTCCTTCGGCATGTCCAGGATCGCCAGGCGGATCAGCTTCAGCATGGCGTCACGCGCCGCCTCCGGATCCTTGGCGGCAATCGCATCGTAGACGAGCTCGTGGTCGGGCACCGGGTCGCGCACCACCTTCGTGAGCCGCAGCTTGAAGTGCGTGAGCGCATCGACCGCGGCGGTGACCCCCTTGGTGAGCGAAATGATGAAAGGATTCCCGGTGCTTTGCAGCAGGGCCGCGTGGAACGAGCCGTCGGCTTCGCGTCCTTCCGGCGTCTGCAGTGTGTGCCGCGACATCGCGTCGAGCGCCGTGCGCATCTGGTCGAGGTGACGCTGCTTCCGGCGCCGTGCAGACAACGCCGCCGCCGCGGGCTCCACCACGGAGCGCAGCTCGAACACGCCGTGGATCAATTCGGGCCTGGGGACGCGCGAGAACATCCACGACAGCACGTCCGGATCGAGCAGGTTCCATTCAGCGACATCGCACACGCGCGTGCCCGTGCGGGTCCGGCTGCTGATGAGGCCCTTGGCGGCCAGTATCCGCATGGCTTCGCGGTACGTGTTGCGCGAGACGCCCAGCCGGCTGCTGGCCTCCACTTCGTTGTCCAGGACCTCGCCGGGATTCAAGACCCCGGAGACGATGTCGGCGCCGATCTCCTGCGCCAGCGTCCCATGGACTCGCAGCAACTTGCGATGCGTGCGGATCTGTGGCGCGGCGCGGCTCATTCCAGCCCGATCACCGTGATGGAAGCCGGCGCCAGCCTGATCGCGAGCCCCTTGCCCGTGGCACGAATCGACACCGGCCTCGGCGCCACGGTGTTCGGCGCCTCGAAGGTGTTGACGCTGTCGATCCTGGGCGCCGCCAGCGTCTGTCCGGCGGCGCGCGTGATGCGTCGGTCCGGTACCGCGACGTCGAGATCCGCCGGGCGATTCGCATCGAGGTTGGTCAGCGACAACCACAGCTTGCCCGCCGCATCGCGCGCCGCGATCGCATCCACCCGCGGCAGCTCGATGTCGCCCGAGCGGTAGGAACCCGCGGCGAAATCCACCGGCACGAACGTGGCGTCCTGGAACGGCACGTACATGTGGAACACGTGGTAGGTGGGCGTCAGCAAAAGCTTGTCCTTGTCGGTGAAGATCATCGCCTGCAGCACGTTGATCATCTGGGCGATGTTGGCGGCGCGCACGCGCGCAGCATGGCGCGCGAAGATGTTGAGGTTCAGCGCGGCGATCAGCGCATCGCGCTGGCTGTTCTGCTGCTCGAGGAACCCCTCGGGACTGCCGGGCGTCGGCGCGAGCCAGGCGCCCCACTCATCGACGACCAACGCGATCTTCTTCTCCGGATCGTAGCGATCCATGACCGCCGAATGCGTGCTGACCAGCGTCTCCATGTTGAGCGTGGCCTTGAGCATCGTGGCGTATTCGCTCTCGCCGAAGCCCGTTGCCTTGAACGACGGCGGCCACTTGACGACGGTGTACGAATGCAGCGAGAGGCCTTCGATGTCCCACGCCCAGGTCTTGTTCTTCCACGCCTTCATCACCGCTTCGGTGTAGCCGGTATCCGCGCCATCCGGCCCCACGGCGATGCGCCGCATCGGCTGCGCGCTGTTGTAGTTGCGTGCGTATCGCGCGTAGACCTTCAGGTGGTTCACGTATTCGTCGGGCGTCATCGAGCCGCCGCATCCCCAGCTCTCATTGCCGATGCCGAGCATGGCGACGGGATACGGGGCCGGATGCCCGTTGGCGGCGCGCTGCTGCTCGAGCGCCGTCGGCTGCGCAGTGGTCAGGTACTCGAGCCAGTCCGCCGCCTCCGCGGGCGTGCCGGAGCCGACGTTGATCGAGATGTAGGCATCCGCGCCGATCTGCTGCACGAAGTCCATGAACTCGTGCGTGCCGAAAGTGTTCGGTTCGATGACTCCGCCCCAGTTCGGATTCAGCGTGGCTGGTCGTTGGTCGCGCGGCCCGATGCCGTTGCGCCAGTGGTACTCGTCGGCGAAGCAGCCGCCCGGCCAGCGCACGTTCGGGACCTTGATGGCCTTGAGCGCCGCGACCACGTCGTTGCGGATGCCGCGCGTGTTCGGGATCTTCGAGTCGGTTCCGACCCATACGCCCTCGTAGATGCCGCGACCCAGGTGTTCGGCGAACTGGCCGAAGATGTTGCGATCGATCCTCGCGCCCGGTTTCGCGGCATCGACCGTGAGGCGGATCGAGTCACCGTCCGCGGCCGTCGCCGCGCAGCAGCCCGTGAGGATGGCCCAGAGTGCGGCGCGTGCGAATCGCTTCATGCTCGTTCCTTTCAAGATGGAAGTACCTCGGCGGTAGTTTGCAGTGGATACGGCGGGAGAGGGGAGGATGTCAACGCGGATTGACATCCTCCCATTTCCGTCTGAAGGGGGAACTCGCAGACGAAAACGTACTCCCGCCGCATTCGGCGCCCGGGCGCGGGCGCGCCGGGCGATTGGTCGTGTCGCATCTCCCCTTCTCGCGTCGATCTTCTTTGCGCGCATCGTAGCGCGCTTTTGTCCGTGATAGCGCTATCACGGGTTTCACTAAGGCAACTTAGTTTTCGGATAGGCATATATGCATACGAGTTCCGTTATCGGGACTTCCGGTATCGTGATGCCGGGTCACGCACGCAACTGGGACAATGCGTGCGCAATTTCTAACTACAGTCCACTCAGGGGAGAGGAAAATGACTTCGAATCGACCGAGCGGCACTGCGCTCGCAGTGTTCACTGCCGCGTGCCTGTCGAGCGGCGCGGCCATCGCGCAGGACCAGAGCGCACAAACCACCGGAAATCCACCACAGCGGGAGGCCGAAACCATCGATGAGACCATCATCGTCACCGGCACCAGCATCAAGGGCGTCACGCCGATCGGCTCGAACGTCATGTCCGTCGGCGTCGACGAGCTCGAGAAGACCGCGGCCACCAATCTCTCGACGCTGGTCAACACGATACCGGCACTGAGCACCAACGGGTCGCTCGCGCAGGGCGAGAACCTCTGGTCGTTCTACAGCCCGCAGATCCACCAGCTCGGCGGTTCGTCCTCGAACACCACGCTGGTGGTCATCGACGGCATGCGCATGCCGGGCGGCGGCGCGCAGTTCAATCAGACCGATCCGAACATCATCCCCACCGCCGCGATGCAGCGCGTCGACGTGCTGGCGGACGGCGCCTCGGCGGTATACGGCTCCGACGCCGTGGCCGGCGTCGTCAACTTCGTCACGCGCCGCACCTACGATGGCCTGGCGATCAACTCTTCGTACGGCAATGCCGACAGTTACGACACCTGGGACCTGAACGGCATCTGGGGCACCACCTGGGATACCGGCGGCGTGTACGTCGCGGCGCAATACAGCCATGCCTCGCAGCTCTTCGTGAAGGATCGCGACTGGGCGAGCCGCGGCGACTATCGGGATGTCGGTGGCTCGAACACCAATGGCTTCACCTGCGAACCGGCGACCATGCGCGTGACCGCCGTCAGCGCGGGCACGGCGCCCGGCGGCGGCCAGGTATTCCTCTCGCCGACCGCCACCACGCCGGTGCCGAACAATGCCGCCACCAACGGCGTGTGCAACACCTCGGTCTACAACTCGTTCATCCCGTCGCAGTACCGCGCCAACGGCATCATCCGCGTGGTCAACGACTTCTCCGACAAGCTCTCGTTGTCCGCATCGCTGAACTACAACCGCAACCAGACTCATGCCGATTCGGGACCCGGCCAGCTCAACAACGCCACCGCCTTCACCACGGGTGCAGGCGCCGCCGGCCAGCAGAATCCGTTCTTCACGGCTCCCGCGGGCGCGCCGGCCGCCACCACCGAACTCGTGAACTGGCTGGCCGTGCGCGATGACGGCAAGTACGGCTTCACGGAGTCGCAGCAGGACGTGGTGTATGCGAACGTCGTGCTCGACTATCGCCTCACCGACAGCTGGACGCTGACGGCGGCGGACTCGATCGGCTGGAACCGATCCTCGCTCGACGGTTTCAAGCAATTCTGCGCGCCCTGCGCGATGCTGGCGCTCAACGGCACCACGCAGGCGACCGGCAGCACGACGGCCTCGAGCATTCCCGGACAGAACGTGGTGGTGCTGCAATTGCCGCTGACCGCGAGCAACGCCCTCGATGTCTGGAATGCGGGAGCGGCGAACCGCACCAATCCGCTGGTGCTGAATTCGCTCTACACGAACAACACGCAGAACAACAACTACAACACGTTCAACCAGTTCCGCCTGGTGATGCAGGGCGACCTGTTCGACATGCCCGCGGGCCCGTTCAAGTTCGCCTTCGGTGGCGAGCACATGTGGCAGGAGCAGCAGTTCAAGCTGAGCGGTGGCAACAACACCGGCCCGACCACGACGGGCTCCGGTTACCGCGTGTACAACTTCGACCGCAACATCGTCTCCGCATTCGCCGAGGCGGCCATTCCACTGGTCTCGCCGGACTGGGACATCCCGGCGCTCAACAAGCTGGATCTGAGCCTGTCGGTGCGCTACGACGATTTCTCGGACGTGGGTGACACGACCAATCCACGCTACGGCCTCAACTGGAACATCACCGAGGGCTTCCGGGTTCGCGCCAACTACGCCAAGTCGTTCGTGGCGCCGCCGATCGCCGTCATCGGCGACGCGTCGCAGGGCTACCTCTATGCTTCGGGAAGCGTCACCAGCACCGGTACGCTCAACGTTCCGGTGGCCTTGTATCCGGAAGTGGTCAATGTCCCGGGCGCAGTGGTGGCGAACACCAACACGCCGTGCACCTCGGCCGCGACCACCTGCACCATCGGGCAGAACAACTCGGCGATGCGGCGCCAGCTCGGCGGCGGCTTCTCGCAGATGGGGCCGCAGTTCGGCAAGAGCTATTCGTTCGGCATCGACCTGCTGCCGGCGGCGCTCGAGGGCTTCCGGGCTTCGGTGACCTACTTCCACAACGACTTCACCGGCGGCGTCAATTCGCCGTCGCCGGCGTCGATCACCGCGTCCGGCTCGCCTCTGCTCACGCTCTGCCCCACACCCACGGGTTGTACGCAGGCGCAGATCCTGGAGTTCGCCAACGTGGCCAACGGCGCTACCATCGGTGGCACGATCCCCGCAAACGTCTACTACCTCATCGACCAGAGCGCGCGTAACTGGTTGAACCTGTCGATTGCGGGTATCGATGCGCAGATCGGCTACGCATTCGACATCGGCGAGAAGGTGCACGCGCGCGTCGGCACCAGCGGCACCTACTTCACCGCGTTCGATCAGCACTTCGGCACGAATCCGGAGTTCTCGGTGTTGACCACTTCCGGATTCAACGGCGTGTTCTCGTCGATCCAGACCAAGGCCCGGACCAACGTGGGCTTCGATTTCGGCAAGCTCTCGACGGACCTCTACTGGAACTACATCGGCGCCTACCACAACTGGGGCGGTAGCACGATCGAGCCGCTGACTCGCGACGCCAATGGCAACCCCAATGGCGGCGGCGATCGCGTGGATCCCACCAACACGTTCGACCTGCACCTGGCGTACAAGCTCGAGCTCGGCGGCACCATCGAGGACATGAGCCTGTCGCTCGACGTGCGCAACCTCACCGACGAAGACCCGCCGTTCTTCAACGGCAACCAG
>DASTRL010000136.1:0-6117 GCA_035761265.1 Steroidobacteraceae bacterium | reverse complement strand
GATTCGAACCTTCGAAGGCGTAAGCCGGCAGATTTACAGTCTGCTCCCGTTGGCCGCTTGGGTACCCCTCCCGGAAAAAACGAGCCGCGTATTCTCGTGGCGACCCCCCGGAGTGTCAACGGGATTGGCGCGACTTTTGCTGTGGACTGACGCCGCGTCGGGAGCCGCGCCTGGAGGCCCGGCTGGGACATTTGCGGTGACTCATCATATATAAGGCTGCCGAGGACGCGGAATTCCCCATCCAGAGGCTCTCTGGGCCGGTTTCCGACCTCAGGCTTTGCTTCCCAAAGCAGCGCGACACCAACCGTCCCCCTCAGGTCGACTCGCCCGCGTTGGCGAACCCATCACCCCGGCTGGCTTCCGCCCGGCGCCGGGGAGGCGAGGTTTCGCAGTTGCTCGACCGCTGAAGGCGTGATGCGAATGTGTGCGCCTGCGCGCAAGTCGCGCGGTAAAGTGACCGTACCGTACCGTATACGAGTCAATCGGCTGACGGCAAACCCCTCGTGCTCAAACAGCCGTCGCACCTCGCGATTGCGACCCTCGTGCAGGCAGACCCGATACCAGCTATGGCTCCCCTCGGTGGACTCGGGCTCGATGCGGTCGAAGTGGGCCAGGCCATCCTCGAGCATCACGCCGTCTCGCAGTCGTTCCAGCACGGCATCCGTGGGGTTGCCGCGCAGTCGAACCAGGTATTCGCGTTCCACTTCGCTCGAAGGGTGCATGAGCCGATGCGCCAGCTCGCCATCGTTGGTGAACAGCAGAAGTCCCGAAGTGTTGACGTCCAGCCGTCCGACGACGATCCAGCGACCGCTGCCGGGCGAGGGCAGATTCTCGAATACCGTCGGGCGCCCCTGCGGATCATGGCGCGAGGTCACCTCGCCCACGGGCTTGTGATACAGCAGCACTTCCGTGGATTCGGCCCCACCGAGGTCCAACGGTCGACCGTCGAGACAGATCTCGTCCGTGGAAGTTGCGCGCTCGCCCAACGTCGCGATCCGGCCGTTGACCGTGATGCGCCCGGCGCGAATCCATTCCTCGATGCCGCGTCGCGAACCGTGGCCCGCACCCGCGAGCAGCTTTTGCAATCTTTCGCTCATCGTTCGACGGCAGCATAACCAACCGTTATATGGGTATGCCAAGGCCGGCCTCGTGAACTCAAAACGACGCGCCTAGAGTCCTCGGACCATGATCTACGACAACATATTAGGCACCATCGGTCGCACTCCCATCGTCAGGATCAACCGGCTCGCGCCGGCCGGCACGACGATGTACGTGAAGTGCGAGTTCTTCAATCCGCTCTCGTCGGTCAAGGACCGACTCGCGATCGCCATCATCGAAGATGCCGAGCGCAGCGGTGTGCTGAAGCCCGGCCAGACCGTGGTCGAAGCCACCTCCGGCAATACCGGCATCGCGCTCGCCATGGTTTGCGCCGCGAAGGGATATCCGTTCGTGGCGACGATGGCGGAGACCTTCTCCATCGAGCGCCGCAAGATCATGCGCATGCTCGGCGCCAAGGTCATCCTCACGCCCGCCGCCGAACGCGGCCTGGGCATGGTGCGCAAGGCCGCCGAGCTCGCGAAGAAGCACGGCTGGTTCCTGGCGAGCCAATTCGAAAACCAGGCGAACCCGGCCTATCACCGCAGCACCACGGGCCCGGAAATCCTGCAGGACTTCGTCGGCAAGCGCCTCGATCATTTCGTCAGCGGCTGGGGCACGGGCGGCACACTCACGGGCGCCGGCCAGATGATCAAGCTGGCGCGTCCCGACGTGAAGATCATCGCCACCGAACCGGAAGCCGCGCAGCTGCTCGCCGGCAAACCGTTCGCGCCTCACAAGATCCAGGGCTGGACGCCGGATTTCCTGCCCGGCGTGCTCGACAAGAACGTGCCGGATCGCATCGTGCCGGTGACGGATGCCGAGGCGATCGAAAGTTCTCGCGCGCTCGCCAAGAGCGAGGGCATCTTCTGCGGCATCTCCAGCGGCGCGACCTTTGCCGCCGCCCTGAAGGTGGCGCGCGAAGCCGGCCCCGGTTCGGTGACACTGGCCATGCTGCCAGACACGGGCGAACGCTACCTGTCCACGCCGTTGTTCGAAGGCATCAACGACGGCGGCGATCCCGAGCCGTGAGCGGATCGCCGCGCCAGTTCGTACATGCATTTCGCGCGGCTGCCGCTTCCGAGCTTGCCGAGGTGACCCTGGGCCCGGCGACAAAGTTCGTGGCGCTGCCCGATCCGTTTCCGTTCTGGCGCGGTGGCACGCTTTCCGAGGGCAGGGTCGCCTACGAGACCTGGGGCGAGCTCAACGACGCCCGTGACAACGCATTGCTGTTGTTCACCGGTCTGTCACCGTCGGCCCACGCCGCCTCGTCGCCCGAGGATCCGGCGCCGGGCTGGTGGGAGAAGATGGTGGGGCCCGGCAAGGCCATCGACACCGATCGCTACTACGTCATCTGCATCAATTCGCTCGGCAGCTGCTTCGGATCATCCGGCCCGGCTTCCATCGATCCTGCGACCGGTCTCGCCTACCGGCTGGAATTTCCCGACCTGTCGGTTGAGGACATCGCGCGCGGTGGCTACGAAGTCGTGCGCGCGCTCGGCATCGAGAAGCTCTCGGCCGTGGTGGGCGCGTCGCTTGGCGGCATGGTCGTGCTGGCGTTCGCCGCGCAGTTCGCCGGCGTCGCGCGTCGCGTGATCAGCATCTCCGGCAGCGCCGCGGCTTCGCCCTTTGCGATCGCGCTGCGCTCGCTGCAACGCGACGCCATCCTGACGGATCCCGATTGGCAGGACGGCCAGTACTCGGGCGATGTCCGGCCGAACACGGGCATGCGGCTGGCGCGCAAGCTCGGCACGATCACCTACCGGTCGGCCGCCGAATGGAAGCATCGTTTCGGCCGCCGGCCCGCATCCGACCGCCGCTATGAGGCGCTGTCGCCCGGTCGCGCGCATTTCGCGGCGGAATTCGCCGTGCAGGACTATCTCAATGCGCAGGCCGACAAGTTCGTGTCGGTGTTCGATCCGAACTGCTACCTCTATCTGTCGCGCGCCATGGACCGCTTCGATCTCTCCGCGCACGGCGGCAGTCCGGCCGCGGCCCTGCAACGCGCGGCCGCGGCGAGTGCGCTGATCATCGGTGTGGAATCGGACATCCTGTTCACCATCAACGAACAGAATGCCATCGCGGACGCATTCACGGCGGCCGGCACCGCGACGACATTCGTTCCACTGGCGTCGCTCGAGGGCCACGATGCGTTCCTGGTGGACATCGAGCCATTCGCCGCGGCGATCGGATCCTTCCTCGCCGCCCAGGCACCGGCAGAAGCGCGCCAGGAATCGCGCGCGTCGGTCTAACTGCTCGCCACGATCCCGTCCGGCTCCGATCGGCCCAGGATCGGCGGCAGCGGGCAATGCAGCACCGCGCACACCGTGCGTAGCAGCTCGCCCTCTTCGACCGAGAGTCTGCGATCGTGCGCGATGCTGCGGACCATGCCTTCGATGAGCACCTTCTTCGCGAATGGACGCAGATGGACCAGGCGCGCCAGCGCATCGCGCAATGCGGCCGGCCAGTTCTCGACGTCGCGAAACGCCGGGCGGTTCTGCGGCAAGACCACGGAAACGCCGGCCTCATAGGCGCGAACCGCGACCGCGCGGTCGCTCGTGCCGTGCGCGGCGAGCACGCAGAACAACACGTGGATCGCATCCATTTCCTGCAGCAGCGTGGCGCTGCCGTGCGGTGCGCCGGCCTCTAGTTCGTCGTACAGGTTCGCGGCCAGGAGCAGCGTCAGACAGCACTCGAACACGTCCATGCGCGCATCGGCCAGTGCCAGCCGGCCCACGACGTCGCGCAACTTCTGGCGCTCGGACAGCGACAGTCGCCGCAGCGCCGGGAACAACTGCTGCACGGCCGGCAGCCGCATCAGGGGTGGGAGTGAGTTCGCCACTTCCTGTTGCGCGGCGACCTGCGCGGCAAGCTCGGCGCCGTAGGCCGCTTCGAGGATGCGACGCTGCGACGCCTGCACCTCGGGCGCCGCGCTGGTGAGCACCGCGAGCATGAGCACGCGCGCATGGTCCGCCGAGTCGACGAAGTCACGCAGGACTTCGGGAATGCCCGCGCGAACCCGCTCGGCGTATCGCACCTGCTCATTGGCGATGGTGCCGGCCTGTCCGGCGATGATCGCGGCCTCGCTGGCGAAGGCCGCCGTCGGCACGCGGCCGCTCGCGATCGGCCCGCCCGTATGCGCTTCCGACGATGGCTGAGCGGCATCCTCCTGCCGCTGGCGTTGCGCATCGCGCGCCGCGGCCGCGGCGAGCGCCGCAAGCTCGCTGTCCTTGAAAGATGGGTTCAATGCCTTGAGACGCTCCTCGATCGGCGGATGCGTGGCGAAGAAGCGCGACAGACCGGGAGCAAACAACATGTGCGCCACCTGCTCGGCCGCCGGGGTGATCAGCCGCGATCCGGCACCGATGCCGGCGATCTTGAGCAGTGCACCGGTGAGGCCGCCCGGATCGCGCGTGAACTGCACCGCGGAGGCATCCGCGAGCCGTTCGCGATGGCGCGCCACCGCGGCCTGCAGCAGCCGCCCGAAGAACACGCCGATGTAGCCCAGGATCATCGCCGCGAGCGCCGCGATGATCAGCGCACCGGCGCCGTCGCGGCGACCGCGACCGCCGCCGCGCGGCGAAGTCTGCAGGACGATGCGCGCGACGATGGCTACGGCCAGCAGCCCGAAGGTCCACCCCAACAACCTGAGGTTCAGCCGCATGTCGCCATTGAGGATGTGGCTGAATTCGTGCGCCACCACGCCCTGCAGCTCGTCGCGCCTGAGTAGCGTGGCGGCGCCGCGCGTCACCGTGATGGCAGCGTCAGCGGGAGAATTGCCCGCCGCGAAGGCATTGATGCCATCCTCGTTCTCGAGCACGTACACCTCGGGCATGGTGACACCCGAGGCGATGGCCATCTCCTCGACGACGTTGCGCAGCCGGCGCAGCGCCGGATCACGCGTGCTGCGTTCGACGCGCGTGCCGCCGAGAGTGCGCGCCACGACCCCGCCACCGGCGCGCAGGCTCAGTGTCTTGAACAAGCTCGCGCCGCAGATGATGGCCACCAGCACGATGGTCGTGAACGCCACCGCGCCAGCCGGCGAGGTCTGGGGATCCGCGGCGCCGAGGATGAAGACCACGACGGCATCCACCGCGAGCACCACCAGCACCACCGACACCAGGAACGCCAGCAACAGCCACCGCGTCGTGCGACGCGCGGCTTCCTGGCGGGCGTAGAAGTCCACGCCGCGGGTCTCCGATGCTCAGGTGAAGGAGACTTTCGGCGCTTCGCGCGCCTCAGGCTTGGCGATTTCCAGCAATTGCGCCGGCGTGAAATTGAACATGCCGGCGATGATGCTGCCGGGGAACATCTCACGTTGATTGTTGTAGCTCATCACCGCGTCGTTGTAGGCCTGCCGCGCGAAGGCCACCTTGTTCTCGGTGGAAGTCAGCTCTTCGGAGAGCTGCATCATGTTCTGGTTCGCCTTGAGATCCGGGTATGCCTCGGCCAGCGCGAACAGCCGGCCCAGCGAGGCGCCCAGCTGGTTCTCGGCGCCGGTCAGTGCGTTCATCGCGGCCGCGTCACCCGGATTCGCCGCCGCGGCCTTGAGGCCACTGAGCGCCGAATTGCGCGCCTGGATCACCGCTTCGAGCGTCTCGCGCTCGTGCTTCATGTAGCCCTTGGCCGTCTCCACGAGATTCGGGATCAGGTCATAGCGGCGCGTGAGCTGGACGTCGATCTGCGCGAACGCATTCTTGTAGTTGTTCCGCGCGCCGATCAGCCGGTTGTACAGCGAGACGACGAACCAGACGGCGATGACGACGACTGCGAGCAGTATCCAACCCATGGTCTGACTCCCTACGAGACGCGTGTGCAATATGGTTGCGGTGCAGCAGCTTTGCAAGGACGCTGCGGCCGGCGTCCGCTCCCCCTAGCAAAGCCCCGCGATTATGTACGGCTTCCGTGTGACCCGGGTCACGGTTTGTGGCCACTCATCGGTCGTGGAAAACCACTCGTCGGTGCGCCCACACGCCCGGCGGCGGGGCAGGCAGCATTCCCGGCCATGAAACGAAGCAGCCG
>DASTRL010000135.1:0-6209 GCA_035761265.1 Steroidobacteraceae bacterium | reverse complement strand
CTGGATGCGGGTGCGCTCCAGGTAGCGCTCGCCCAGCGCGCGCAGCTCGTCGCGGGAGAATTTCTCCAATGCGCGCGGATAGGCATTGCCCTCCGGGCGCGAGGTGAGGCCGCCGATCAGGCGCGCGATCATCGTGATGTCCGGCAGCTCCTGCGTGCCTTCCACCTGCGAATGGCTGGCGAGGATCTGCTCCACCAGCGTCGAGCCGGAGCGCGGCAGCCCGACGATGAAGATCGGATCGGCCGCGGGACAGCCCGCCTCGCGCCGCTCCTCGAAGAATTCGCGCGTGAAGAGGCGTCGGCTGCGCGCGACATGCGCGGCGTTCTCCTCGGCGTCGTAGCGGATGAGCTTGCGACGCAGCGCATTGCCGCGCGCGTAGTGCTCGAAGGCGGTCGCGAAGTCCTGCGCGTCTTCGCAGGCCTTGCCGAGCGCGAACCGGAAATGCAGCCGGTCGTCGTTGGTGAGATCGTCGCGCTCGAGCTGCGCCTGCATGGTGGCGATGTCCGGTGGCGTGAACCGATATGTCTTGAGATTCGCCAGGCTCCACCAGACTTCGCCCAGCCCGGGCGCGAGCTCGATGCAGCGCCGGTACGCCTCGATGGCCTCGGCATGGTGATTCGCGGTTTTCAATGCATGACCGAGACTCATCCACACCTTGGGCTGGTTCGGATAGTCACGCAGCACCGCGCGATACAAGTCGATCGATGCTTCGTATTCGCCGATGCGTCCCAGCACCGCGGCCTTGAGGTTGCGCAGTCCGGGATTGCCGGGTTGATCGGCGAGCAGGAGTTCCACCTCGCGCAGCGATTCCGCCCACTTGTTCTGCCGGTGCAGCACCATGGCGTAGTTCTGGCGCGCCATCGCGAAACCCGGCGCCAGCTCCACGCAGCGCTTGAGCAGGGTCTCGGCGTCCTGCGTTCGGCCGATGCGCGCGGCGACTTCGGCCAGCATGCGGATCGCGACCACGTCGGTGGGATGACGCTTCAGGTGCTCGCGCAGCATGGCCTCGGCATCCGGAATGCGATTCTCGGCGAGCGCCAGCGCCGCATTCATGAGCCGCGGATCGTGCGTCGAGTAGCGCAGGTATTGCGCGAAGGCTTCGTCGGCGGCTTCGCGCATGTCGAGCGCGCTGTAATGATCGCCGAGCGCGCGCCACGCGTCGGGCAGCGCCGGCTTGAAGTGCACGGCCCTGCGCAATGCGGCGATGGACTCCTCGCCGCGCCCCAGGGCGCCGAGCGCGAGCCCCGACAGCGCGAGCGCATCGGGCTGTTCGGGATGCACCTTGAGGATTTCGCCGGCCTGCTCGGCCGCCGCCACCGCATCGCGCGCCAGCAGGCGCGCCGCGTTCGCGAGCGCGACTTCCAGTGTGCCGAGGGGTGCGGGCGCGGACATGTCTAACGAGCGCGGCGCTGGCCGGCGAGGTCCTCGAGCAGCAGGTACCAGTGCTCGAGGCTGTCGTAGAACGATTCGATCAGGATGCGCTCGTCGAGTCCATGCGAGAAATCGTCCGCGTGACGCATGAACAGGCCATCGACCCCGTAGGTCGGGATGCCGTTCGCGCGGAACACCAGGCCGTCGGTGGCGCCCGCGGCCTGATTCGGCACCACGGGCACGCCCGGATGCAGGGCGTGTACGGTGCGCGTCACCGCATCGACCACGTCGGCCCGCAGCGGCGAGGCATCGCTCGACATGACCTCGAGCGCGTACTTCACGTCGACGCCCTTGCCCGCGAGCTGCTGCAGCCGGTCGCGCACCGCGTCCGGCTGTACGCCCGGAAAGATCCGGCAGTTGACGTTCGCGGTGGCGGACTGCGGCAGCGCGTTGTTGGCGTGACCCCCCGCGAGGCGCGTGGCGACACAGGTGGTGCGCAACCAGCCGACGTAAGCGGGATCCGCCGAGATCACCGCGGCCGCCGCGGCGTCCCGCGGATCGCTGGCGAATTGCCTCATGGCCGCGCCGAGCGCGCCAGGCGTGGTCCGGCCCGCGGCGCGCAGGCTCGCGAGCGTGATGTCGTTGGTCATCACGGGGAATTGCCAGGCCTGCACCCGGCCGAGCGCGGCGGCGAGCTCGTAGATGGCGTTGTCGCTGCGCGGCAGGGAGCTGTGCCCGCCTGGGTTGTGCACCGTGAAGGTGAAATCCGCGTAGGTCTTCTCGGCGGCCTGCAGGCTGTAGTACAGCGGTTTGCCGTTGTCGTCGTCGAGCGCGCCACCGCCGGCATCGGAATTGAGCGCGAACTCCGCATCCACGAGATCGCGATGATCGCGCAGCATCGCCACGGTGGTGCGCTGTGAGGTCTCCTCGTCGCCGCTGAAATACACGATGAGATCGCGCCTGGGTCTGAAACCCTCCGCCTTGAGCCGCAATACCGCCGAGGTGATGCCGACGAGGCCGGCCTTGTTGTCGTAGCTGCCACGGCCGAAAAAGTATCCGCCCTGTTCGACCATGGTGTACGGATCGCGCTGCCAGTCCGCGCGGTTCGCGGTCACGACGTCCATGTGCGCCATGAGCACGATGGGCTTGCCGCCGCTGCCGTCGCCCCGGTAGCGCACCGTGAGCGTGGCGGTCTTGTCGTCCGGAAAATCGAAGCGCGTGACCCTGACGTCCTCGGCCGGGAATCCGCCCGCGCGGAACTGCGACGCCAGGTATTCGGCGAGCTCGGGAACCTTGTCGTTGCCGAGCTGCGTCGGAATCGAGATCGCCTTCTCGAGGATCTCGCGCGCCTTGCGATCCGCGGGGCGCTGGCCGGGACTGCCGGCCGCGGTGGCCGCGAGTGACAGCGAAACGCAAGAGGCAGTGGCGAGCGCGGCGAGGAATGTTGTTTTCATCATGGCCCCCGGGACTGGGCCAATCTTACGCCGTCGCCAGCCGCCCGCCGCGGGCAGAGGGCGGCAGCCGCACCGCTCCTTGATGCGACCGCCGCCGTGCCGGCACTTGGCCGGGCTGAAGGTTAGCCATGCGAGCGGATGGCTGGGCCGCGCGATGCTGGAAACTGCGGCGCGCGCCGCTGTCGTCAGGCGGTGACAGGTGCGCGTCGCGACGTGCGTGCGGCCAGTTTCAGGTCCGCAACCAACGTCGCACGACCTTTGGCCCGCCCCGCCTCATCGGGTGCGCGCAGGATGGCCGAGGGATGCAACGACGCGACCACCCGTCCCACGCGGTGCTCGAGCACCTTGCCGCGCTCGCGCGTGATGCGGAAGCGCGCGCCGAACAGCGCCTGGGCCGCGGTCGCGCCGAGCACCACGATCACGCGCGGCCGCACGACTTCAAGCTCGGCCTCGAGCCATGGCATGCAGGCCTTGATGGAGCCGACCGGTGGACGTTTGTGCAGCCGGAATTTTCCCCGCGGCTCGAAGTTGAAGTGTTTGACGGCGTTGGTCACGTACACCTGGCGACGATCGATGCCTGCCTGATCGAGCGCTTCGTCCAGCAAGCGTCCCGCCGGGCCCACGAACGGCCGGCCCTCGCGGTCTTCGCGATCGCCGGGCTGCTCGCCCACGATCAAGAGCGCGGCATGCGCGGCACCCTCGCCGAAGACCGTCTGCGTCGCGTTGAGGTACAGCGGGCAGCCGTGGCAACGAGCGGCCGCATCGCGCAGTGCCGGCAGCGAGAGCTTGTCGGGAAGGAAGGTCTCGGTCGGTGGGAACCGCATGCCCGGCCATTGTGGCAGCGCAGCGGCGATTTCACTGTCGGCCAAGGCGACGACCGGCCCTGAAGGCCGGTCGTCCCTCGCAGTCGCAGTAGGAGATCGGGGTTCCTAGCTCAGTGCGCAGCGCGCGACCAGGCTGCTGGAACGCGGCGTGCGCGTCAGCTTCACGTCGCTCGTGGTGACGCGGTAGTAGTTGGTTCCCACCCTGTAGCTGCTCTGGCAGGGCTTGCCGATGGCGATGGTGCCCACTTGGCGCCCCAGCGTGAGCCGGCCGTAGCGACTGAGCACGTCGTAGACGGCGGTGGCCGTGGTCTTCAGCGTCGGCGTCGTGGTGCTCCCGGAGATGCTGACCGTGACGCTCTTGGTGGCATAGGCGCCGTCGACGGCCTTCTGTGTCGTGCTGCTGTCGGCAGATTCGACGCCGGCCTTGTTCACGGCGCGCACGGCGAAGTACCACGTGCCGGCGCTGAGACCGGAAACCGTCGTGCTCGTGGCCTTGGCATCACTCACGGCCTGCGAATGCGTCAACGCCGTGGGGGAAACGCCATAGACGACATTGAATCCTGCCAGGTCGGTCAGCGCCGAGCCGTCCGTGTTGCGCGTGGGTGCAGTCCAGCGGATGACGGCCGTCCCGTTGCGCCACGTGCAGGTCATCGAGTACGTCGTGGTCGTGGTGATCTTCGCCATGGTCTCGCTGCCCGAGGCGAACTTGCTGCCGCTCCATCCGCCGCTCGCCGCGCAGCTCGAGGCGACCGGCGACGTCGACCACGTCAGCACGGGCGTTGCGCTGCCGGTCGCCGAAGTCTTGTTCACGGAGAGATTCAGGGTACCGGCGGTCTGCGCCTGCGCCAACGATCCTAACAACATCAGTGGCAGCGCCCACAGGGCGTGAGAGAGTTTTTGCATTTGTCAGTCCATTGCAGCGAAGTGAGGCCGTGGCG
This sequence comes from Steroidobacteraceae bacterium, assembly GCA_035761265.1. Classification (GTDB taxonomy): domain Bacteria; phylum Pseudomonadota; class Gammaproteobacteria; order Steroidobacterales; family Steroidobacteraceae; genus CADEED01. The sequence continues at coordinate 1,622 of DASTRL010000135.1, read as the reverse complement.
AAGCGCGAAGCTTCCGGCGATGCCCCAAGTGTCGGGATGCGCAATGAACGCGGGGTGCGGCAGGCGAAATCTGCAGGCGCGGGTGACCTGTCGCCAAATGAAGAATGGAATGGCGCTGGCCGGCGCAGCACGCCGCGCGCGGCCCCGGGCGGGCGCGGCGGGCAGATCCGTGCTGGAAAATCCGCCGCTCTGGTAAGAATTTCCCCCAAGGCTGGTAAATTCTCCCGGCGGAGGCCCGGTGCGGATCACTGTTGGCAGATGGCGACGGCTAACTAGACCCCGGAGTTGCCGGGACCGGACCCGCGGTCATGCCGTCAGTCGGCGGCGCGCGCTCCGATGTTCAGCAGGCTGGCGATGCCGGCGATGAGCTCGCGCGGCTCGACCGGCTTCGCGACGTGCATCTGGTACCCGGCCAGCAGCGCGCGCTGGCGATCGTCGGCGCGCGCATAGGCGGTCAATGCAATGGCCGGGATGTGGCGGCAGGCCTCGCCGTGCATCGCGCGGATCTTGCGTATCAATTCGTAGCCATCCACATCCGGCATGCCGATGTCGCTGATGAGGATGTTCACGTCGCCCGCGGCGACCAGCGCCAGCGCTTCGGCCGCCGTCGCGGCGACCTGGCATTGCCCGCCGTGTTCCTCGATCAGCCGGCAGATGAGGATGCGCGCATCCGGCTCGTCATCCACCACCACGGCGCGCACGCCCGCGAGGCTCGGCAACTCGAGGCTCGCGACGTCGACGTCGCTGAACGACGGTCGCTCCTCGCGGCTGACCTCCTCGGTGCGCAGCACGGAGATCGGCAGAGCGACGATGAACGTGGCGCCCTGGCCTTCCCCGGGGCTCTTCACGCGCACCGAGCCGCCGTGCAATTCCACCAGATGTTTCACGATCGAAAGGCCGAGCCCGAGGCCGCCGTGACGACGCGTGGTGGACGAGTCCGCCTGGCGGAAACGGTCGAAGACGAACGCCAGGAACTCCGGCTTGATGCCGATGCCGGAATCCTCTACGGAAACTTCGACGTGCGAATTCACGCGCTCGAGCACCACGTCGATGTGACCACCCGGCGGCGTGAACTTCACGGCGTTGGTCAGCAGGTTCCAGATCACCTGCTGCAATCGGCCGGGATCGCCGCGCAGCCGGCCGGCGCGCGCGTCCAGCGCCACGCGCAGCCGCAGCTTGCGCGCCTCGATCGACGGCCTGACCGAGTCGATCGCGGCGTTGATCACTTCCCCGAGATCGATGGGTTGGATATCGAGCTGCACTTTTCCGGAAATGATGCGGCTCATGTCGAGCAGGTCGCCGATGATCTGCGCCTGCACGCGCGCGTTGCGCTCGATGGTCTCGAGCCCGCGACCGTGGTCGGGGCTGCCCGGATCGATACGCCGCAGCAGCGTCGACCATCCGAGGATGGCATTGAGCGGCGTGCGCAATTCGTGCGACACCGTCGCCAGGAACTCGTCCTTCAGCCGGCCGACCCGCTCGGCCTCTTCGCGCGCCGAGCGCTCGGCCTTGAGCGTCTCCTCGCGTTCGGCCTGCAGTTGCTTGGCTTCCGTGACGTCGATGCAGGAGCCGATGAAGCCGGAGAACGCGCCGCCGGCTCCTTCGAAGACCGGGATGGCCTG
>DASTRL010000134.1:0-4129 GCA_035761265.1 Steroidobacteraceae bacterium | reverse complement strand
TCACGATCCCCGACGTCGACAACTACTACGCGGAGCTCATCAAGCATCCGCGCGTGCTGAAGGTGGTCGCGCTCTCCGGCGGCTACAGCCGCGAAGAGGCCAACAAGCGCCTGGCGCGCCAGAACGGCATGATCGCGAGCTTCTCGCGCGCGCTGTCGGAAGGCTTGACCGCGCAGCAGAGCGACGCGGATTTCAACAAGATGCTCGATGGCGCGATCCAGAGCATCTACGACGCGTCGAAGACCTGAGTTCCGCAAGAGCAAGAAGAAATGGGGCCCCGGCGGCGAAAGTTGCCGGGGCCTTTTTCATGCTGCCACTGTTTCGACCTTGGCAGGCAGGTTGGCCAGCTTCAGGGTCTTCAGGTCGACTTTCACACTCGCGTTATCGATGTCGATCCCGACCAGGTGCCCGCTCGAGTCGTAGTCGAGCACGATGCCCTCGGAAACCTCGCGGCTTTCGACACTGGGTTGGTCAGCCAGCTCGATGTAGAGCGAGTCCGTATCGACAAAGTAGTTGAGCTTCATGGGCGGAACCTGCGATCCGGAAATGCATTGTGCACGGTCACCTTATCTTCAAGCGTTACCACCCTCAAGTAGCGCCCCTCCAGCTCCGGTATCGCCGCCCAGAATCGAAATCGATTGTGCTCCTGAGGCTCACTTCGTATCGCGTTTTGTATCACATAGGTGCACCACTCCTTCCGGAGATATGGCCGGCGGCGCAGGACGACGCTTTCGAAATAGGCGGTGAATCGCGGTTCATACACTGTTGAAGCATGTCGTGAGGCGACAGGCTCCGCATCCAGCAAAGCTACTGCGAATGCGACGAAATGATGGCCTCCCCATCTGAATGGGAAGGCCGGCAGCCGCGCACGCGCGTGTAGCAACGCCCGACGGCCCCAGCCGGCGGGCGCAATTCACCGCCAGGGAATCCGCCGCGCCTCTATCTAGACGCCACGCACTTGTCGTTCCACGCCTTCGCGAAGCGCGTATTACCCATCGATTCGCGCAACACCTTGTCGCCATCCACCACCGCGTGGGCGCGGCTCGAACCGCCCTGCGCGTTGTCGACGGTGTAGGTGATGCAGGAGACGCCATCGTCGCCCGCGCGCACGTCTACCACCTCGAAGCCGCTGGTGGTCGCGAGCGAAGACTTCAGCTTCTCGACCGCCTCCGATTGCATGCCGGATTGCGTGGTCGAGTCCTGGTCATTGGCGAACGCACTGATCGCGAATGCGAGTGGAAGCGCGATCAAACCGATTGATTTGTTCATGTTCTCTCCTCGTTGACGAGTCTCGCCGGCAAGTTTCGGGCGCATGCGCGGGGCGGCGCAGCCGGGGAGGGTCAACGCAGGCTGTCGGAAGAGGTCGATTCCGCCGATTGCCGTTAGGTACTTTCCGAAATTGATGCCGGAGAAATCTGGCTTGCCGGCGCGTTCATGCGCGGGCAGGGTCGCCAAAGAGACCGATCGACCGGAGACGGCCATGACCAAGCTGGAAAAGTCGCTGAAGCGCGAGCTGCGCGTCGGCCAGCAGCTCTACGCGCTCACCATCGACCCCGATGGGTTGAGGCTCACGAAGAAGGGCCGCCGCAAGGGAATCGAGATCGCGTGGCAGGACCTGGTGAACGGCGAGGCCGCGATGGCGGTAGCGCTGAACGCGAGCCTGGGGAAGTTGTACGGCTACGGCGTGCCGTCGAACACCGACAGGAAGAACGCCTTCATCTCCGCCGCGTAATACACGCCGTACTTCCGGAACGTGGCCTTGGTTGCCTCGTCCGGCTTCCAGTCGAAGAAGGCGTGATTGGCACCGCCCACCTGCACGTACTCCACGCGCTGGCCCGCGTCCTCCAGCGCGTTCATGAACGAGCGGCACATCTCGTCCGTGATGAGCATGTCCTGGGTGCCGCGCGTGAGGTACTGCGGCACCGCGCGCTCGGAGGCCTTGGGGATGTGCCGCTGCGGCGCGATCGCCGCGGTCCAGCTGTCGTCCGCCTTGGGATCGTCCGAGTAGTGCTTGAGATTCGGGGCGTCGAATACGCCGTAGCTCGGCGCCGCGGCCCTGATCGCCACCAGCATTTCCTTCTTGACGTCCGCCGCGGACTTGCCCTTCGGCAGGTAGCTAGGCTTGAACTCGAACACGCCGGGCGTACGGCCGAAGCCGCCGTCACCGATCTTGTCCACCAGCAGCGAGGCCGCCGCCGAGAGATGCCCGCCTGCGCTGTCGCCCGTGAGGCCGATGCGCATGGGATCGCCGCCGTACTCGCGCGCGTGCTCCATGACGTGCGCCACCGCGCCGTACACGTCGTCCATGAGGTCCGCCATGGAGTTGGCGGTGGCGTCGCCGTCGTCCTTGCCCGCCCAGCGGTAGTCGATGGACACCGCCACCAGCTTGCCGCCGCGCGTCAGCTCGCGCGCCAGGGCGCGCATGATGTTCTCGTCGTTGGTCTGCCAGCCGCCGCCGTGGATGATGACCACGATGGGCAGGTTCTTCGCGCCCTTGGGCGTGAACACGTCGTACTTGAGCGTCTTCACGCCCGGCTTCGCGTAGACGATGTCCTGGCGCACGTTCACGTGTGCCACCTCGCGCGCCTCGATGAAGGAGGCGCCGATGTGCAGGTCCTTGTCCACCTTGACCTTGAAGGTGGGCGTCATCGACTCGTAGTACATCGTGCCCCAGCGGCCCGGGGCGGAGTAGTAGCCGGAGTCGAAGGCGTAGCCCGGGTCGGCGTGAGTGGTGACCGTGACCATGGTGCCCGCGGGGAAGCGGCTGTCCGCAGGCAGCGCGGGGTGGATCTCGAATTTGCCGTGCTGCGGAGCGTCCAGTGTGACGGAGAAAGTGTCCGCGGCGAGGGAGGGTGTGGACAAGGCTGACATGAACGTGGAGATGAGCAATGCGGCCAGGGGGCGAGTGTTAGAGGTGTTCATGGCCAGGAACTTATTCCTGGACGATCGTCGACTCAAGTACGGGCGAGCCCGATGGCGACTGGATCCGTTCAATCACCGAATGCCGCCGCGCGCGGCAAGCGTGAAACACCTTGTTTCACAATTTGCCTTTGGAGTGCCGGCGGTCGCCGAATCGCGCCAGCTGCATTTCCAATCGTACCCGCGTAAAAATCGAGTTCCCGTGTTGGGAACTCGGGGTTCATAGTTGCTCCTTTACCCAAGGGGGCGGCATGCGAATCGTCGGACGCTATGTCCTATCATCTGGGCAGGCACGCACGCCAGCTACGACCGGCGGAACAAAGTGCGAGCACGCAGGAGATGAGCATGGTCATTCGCATCATCAAGACCAGGGCACAGCACAAAGCGGCGCTCGAGGAGATTGCGCGTCTCGCACGCCGCGATCCGGCGCCAGAGTCGCGCGATGGACTGCGTCTCGAGTTGCTCGCCAAGCTGGTCGAGGACTACGAGACCGAGAGATTTGTCTTCGCCAAGCCGGACCCCATCGATGCCATCTTGTTTCGAATGGACGAGCGTGGCCTCCGCCAGAAGGACGTGGCGGATGTGTTGGGCGGAAAGAATCGCGCCTCGGAGGTTCTGGCGCGCAAACGGCCGTTGACGCTGCCGATGATTCGCGCACTGCACGAGAAGCTCGATATCCCGCACACGTTGCTGATCCGCGAGCCGGTGGGTGTTTATAGCGCGAGAAGGAAACGTCGCCAGAGTCGTTGATCGAGTCTTCACCCCTGGCCGATGCCAATCTGCTTGCCGCGTTCCATGCGCGCGATGAAGAGCAAACCGTCGTAGGGCTGGGTGGGATCGGCGACGCTGACCTCATCGAACTTCGGCACGCGCATCACCTGCGCGTGGCGCATCGGGCCGCGGGCGCGTTGCAGGTCCAGGAAGGCGTAGGCGTGGCCAATCTTCTTCAGCTGGCCTTCGATGCTCGCCTCGCTCGCGGCCGGAATGGGCGTGTTGCCCAGGCCCCTCCATCCATCCTCGCCCTCGTACGTGGTGCAGCCGATGGTGTAGACCTCGCGCCCGAGCCAGCTCTTGAGGAACACCCCATGCGGCTTCATGGTGTTGGGCGCGGCATCCAGCCGGATGGTCTTCCAGTTTGGCGCTTCGTAGTACGCGTTCATGACGTGCGCGTTGTGTGCCCAGACGATGAGCTTGCGGCCCGGATAGCCCT
>DASTRL010000133.1:0-3051 GCA_035761265.1 Steroidobacteraceae bacterium | reverse complement strand
CGCGACCTTCACGCCCGGCAGCGCGTGCATCGACAGCGTGCCCTTCGGGCCCTTCACGGTGACCGCGTCGGCGCCGACCTGGCACTCCACGCCCTTCGGCAGCGCGATCGGTTTCTTGGCAACACGCGACATTGTTCGATCTCCTTACGCGACCACGCCGATCACTTCGCCGCCGAGACCCTTGGCGCGCGCCTGCGCGTCGGTCATCAGGCCGGACGAAGTCGAGATGATCGAGATGCCGAGGCCGCCGAGCACCTTGGGCAGCCCGGTCTTGCCGCGGTAGACGCGCAGGCCGGAACGGCTGACGCGCTCGATGCGTTCGATCGCCGGCTTGCCCTCGAAATACTTCAGCTTGATCTCCAGCTGGGACTTGCCGTCGGCCTCGCGCTTCTGCGCGTCGAGGATGTAGCCCTCCGCCTTCAGCAGGTCGGCGATGGCGAGCTTCAACTTGGAGCCCGGCATGGTCACGCTGCGCTTGCCCATGGCCTGGGCGTTGCGGATGCGCGTGAACATGTCGGCGATGGGATCAGTCATGCTCATGTATGTGATTCCTGGTGAATGCCTTAAGCACCGATATCCGCCGGATTACCAGCTGGCCTTGCGCAGACCCGGCACGTCGCCGCGCATGGTCGCCTCGCGCAGCTTGTTACGCGCCAGGCCGAACTTCTTGTAGACCGCGCGCGGACGGCCGGTCAGCGCGCAGCGCGTGCGCTGGCGGATCGGGCTGGCGTCGCGCGGCAGCTTCTGCAGCTTGGTCTGCGCTTCCATCTTCTCCTCGTAGGAGGAGCCGGGGTTCAGCACGATCGCCTTCAGTGCGGCGCGCTTGGCGGCGTACTTCTTGACGAGTTTGGCGCGCTTCTTGTCGCGCTCGATCATGGACGTCTTGGCCATGCCGGTATCCTGCTCAGTGATCAGTTGCGGAACGGGAAGCCGAACGCTTCCAGCAGCGCCTTGGATTCCTCGTCCGTCTTCGCGGTGGTGGCGATGGCGATGTCCATGCCGCGCAGCGCGTCGATCTGGTCGAAGTCGATCTCGGGGAAGATGATCTGTTCCTTGATGCCCATGTTGTAGTTGCCGCGACCGTCGAACGCGCGGCCGGACACGCCGCGGAAGTCGCGCACGCGCGGCAGCGCGACGTTGACCAGACGGTCGAGGAACTCGTACATGTGGTCGCGGCGCAGGGTCACCTTGCAGCCGATGGGCCAGCCGTCGCGGATCTTGAAGGACGCCACGGAGATGCGCGCCTTGGTGGTCACCGGCTTCTGGCCGGCGATCTTGGCCATATCGGCCACGGCGTTCTCCAGCACCTTCTTGTTGCCGACCGCTTCGCCCACGCCCATGTTCAGCGTGATCTTGGTGATGCGCGGAACCTGCATCACGTTCTTGTAGCCGAACCGCTGCACCAGCTTCGGCACGACCTGCTCTTTGTAGATCTTTTCGAGGCGCGTCATGGCTGCGTCCTTACGCGTCCACCACTTCGCCCGAAGAGCGGAACGTGCGCACCTTGCGCCCGTCATCGAGCGTCTTGTAGCCCACGCGCTCGCCCTTGTTCGAAGCCGGGTTGAACAGCATCACGTTGGAAATATGGATGGAGGCCTCGCGCTCGACGATGCCGCCAGGCTGGTTGGCCTGCGGGTTCGGCTTGGTGTGGCGCTTGACCAGATTGATGTTCTGCACGAACACCCGGTCGCCCGTCACGCGCAGCACTTCGCCGCGCTGGCCCTTGTTCTTGCCGGTGATCACGACGACCTGATCACCCTTATGGATACGATTCATCTTCGCTCTCCTCGCTCAGAGCACCTCGGGCGCCAGCGAAACGATCTTCATGAATCGTTCGCTGCGCAGCTCGCGGGTGACCGGCCCGAAGATGCGGGTGCCGATCGGTTCGAGCTTGTTGTTCAGCAGCACGGCCGCGTTGCCGTCGAAGCGGATCAGCGAGCCGTCCGGGCGGCGCACGCCCTTGGTGGTGCGCACGACGACCGCGCTGTACACCTCGCCCTTCTTCACCTTGCCGCGCGGAATCGCGTCCTTCACGGTGACCTTGATGATGTCGCCGATGCCGGCGTAGCGGCGCTTGGAGCCGCCCAGCACCTTGATGCACATCAGTTCACGCGCGCCGCTGTTGTCCGCCGCGGCCAGCATGGTCTGCATCTGGATCATGGCAATTCGCTCCTCGGCGCCTTACTGCTGCGCGGCCCGCGCCACGATCTCGACCACGCGGAAGTGCTTGGTCTTCGACAGCGGACGGCATTCGGTCACGCGCACGAGGTCGCCCTCGCGGCATTCGCCGTTCTCGTCGTGGGCGTGCAGCTTGGTCGAACGGCGGATGATCTTGCCGTACAGATCGTGCTGCACCTGCCGCTCGACCAGCACGGTCACGGTCTTGTGCATCTTGTTGCTGATCACGCGGCCTTCGATGGTGCGCGCGTTGTTCTGGGTTTCGCTCATGGCGCGCTCCTCACTTCTTCTCGCCCAGCACCGTCTTGGCGCGGGCGATCTCGCGCCGCACGCGGCGCAGCTGGTGGACCTGGGTGAGCTGGCCGGAGCCCTTCTGCATGCGCAGGTTGAACTGCTCCTTGCGCAGGTCGAGCAGGTGCTCGCTCAGCTCGGCGGTCGACTTGGTACGGAGTTCTTTGGTATCCATCACACCACCGCCCGGGTCACGAACTGGGTCTTCACCGAGAGCTTGGCGGCGGCCAGGCGGAACGCCTCGCGCGCGTCGGTTTCGCTGATGCCCTCGATCTCGTACAGCATGCGGCCCGGCTGCACCGGCGCCACCCAGAATTCCACGTTGCCCTTGCCGGCGCCCATACGCACCTCGATGGGCTTCTTGGTGATCGGCTTGTCCGGGAACACGCGGATCCACAGCTTGCCGCCGCGCTTGACGTAGCGCGTGATGCAGCGGCGCGCGGCTTCGATCTGGCGCGCGGTGAGCTGGCCGTGCGTGATCGCCTTCAGGCCGAACTCGCCGAAGCTGACCACGTTGGCGTTGTAACTGAGGCCTTCGTTACGGCCCTTGTGCACCTTGCGGTACTTGGTTCGCTTGGGTTG
>DASTRL010000132.1:0-22136 GCA_035761265.1 Steroidobacteraceae bacterium | reverse complement strand
ACTACAACGCCGCGCGCGGAAAACGTATCAGCGCAGGGATCGGTTCAGGTCGTCGATCGAAACATCGAGAATGTGCGCGTTGACCGGATCCTTCGCATCGAGCAGGGCCCTGGTCTGCACCAGCAGGTCACGCACGCGCCGCAGCCCCGAAGGATGGCTGCTGCGAATCTCGTCCTCGAGCGTGCCCCCGCCCGTGGCCGCCAGGAACAGGAACAGCGGCACGGCGGTGCGCAGCTCATAGTTGGCCTTCACGGCCGTGATGATCGCCCAGCGGTCCGCATCCACTTCGCGGATCCGGCGCTGCATGAAATTGTTGTTGCCGTATCCGACGAGATGATCGAGCACGTGGTGGGCGATCTCGTGCAACAGCACGGTTGCGATCACGGAGTGCAGGATCTGCTCGCGCAGCTCCTGTTGGCGCCGCGTGCCGAGCGAATTGTCGAGCGCCCCCTGGCACTGGCCGCGGATGGTGGCCGCGTACTGCGCGAAATCCTGGACGTGCCGGCGTTCCTTGCCTTTCCACGTGCGGCGCGAGTTGTGGCCGACGAGCTGGGTGAGGTATTCGGAATATTCCTTCAAACAACCCTGGTGTCCGGCCCAGTCCGCGATCATCGCCAGCGACAGCCAGTCGGTCACCGCGAGGAAGCCGGCATTGAACACCACGATGCGCCGGCTGCCGAAGCCGCGATGCGCGTCGGCATTGGTCACCCAGGTCTGCGGCGCCTCGAAGACGATGTCGTCGAGTACTTCCTGGGCGTGGGGATCGAGCACCGGGCGGATGTTCTCGACCAGCTCGCGCGCAACCTCGTTGATGCGCGCGCTGTAGGCCGCGAGGTCCTGCCCATCGGCAACGACGCGGCCACTCGCCAGAGTTGCGATGAGGATGAAACCGGCGATGCGGCGCCCGAGCACGCGACGATATTGCACGTTTTCATGCGCAGTTCAATCGGCCGCGCGACCGAAGCGAAGGGGTTCCCGCCCCGGGCGGCGCGCGCATGCCGGAATGCGAGTCCTGCGGAACCGGATTGGCCGGTTATGACACTCACGCACGTCCGAACTCAACAACAAACTCGAGGAGTTCATGCCAATGAAGGTCAAACATTTCCTGGCCGTCGCGGGGCTGGCAGCGGCGGGGACCGCCATCGCCCACGGGCCGCAATTCAGCAACACCCTGTTCAGATTCGATGGCGGCGTGGGCGTGCAGCCGTTCCGCAGTGCGGCCAGTGCGCCCGCGCTCAACACCGTGGCGGGCGTCGCGCCCGGTGGAATCCCATGGCTGATCCGCAATTTCGACGCGACCATCCGCAAGAACGGCGACGTGCGCGCCCACGGTGAAGGTGTGCTGCTCGCCGGTGGCGATACGCTGGGAACGCGCGCCGGCCCGCGCCAGATCGTGCTGTCGCTGTTCTGCCGCGCCGCGCCCGTGCCGCCCGCGGTGACCGGCGCGCTGAATCTCGTGCCGTTCAATTCCGAGCCCGTGGACCTCGACGCGGACGGCGACTTCGACGTACGCGGCAAGCTCACGGACGCCTCGGGCGCCACCCCGCCGCTCGACTGCGGCGACACCGGCGACAACCGGCCCATCCTGCTGATCCGCACCACCGCCGGGAATCCGGCCGCGCCGGCCGCCTGGTTCGCGGCGGGATTGTTGGCCGACAGTCACAAGGACGATCACGGCGGCCCCGGCCGCGACTGATAAGTAGTTAGATGCGGGCGCCGGCGGCAAGGATGCCGCCGGCACCCTATCGGCGTCTTCCTAGCGCCATTGGCGAAATGCTCTCGCTGCACGCCGCAGCGGACCTGGTCCAGCATGTCCTCCTTGACACGAGGAGGACGTATGGAAACCAACTCTCCCAATGGCGGCCGGCGCGCGCAGGAGCGCCAGTCGCCCCAGGCGCGGCTGCCCGAATCCCAGGATGCCGACCGTGGCAGCGGCGCATCGCAGCAATCCAGTCGCGGGCGTTCGGTCGGAATGCGTCGCGGCATGCAATCCCCGACCCAATCTCCGGCATCGGCGTTCTGGGGCGGCAACCCGTTCGACACCATGATGCGGCTGTCGCGCGAGATGGATCAGCTGATCGAGTCGTTCTTCGGCAGCCGCTTCACGTTTCCGAGCCGCTTCGCCGAAGGCGCGGGTGCCCGCAGCAGCGCCGCGGAAATCTGGTCGCCGCGCATCGACGTGCGCCAGCAGGACAATGCCCTGACCATCACCGCCGAGCTGCCGGGCGTCCCGCGGGATGCGATCCAGATCGAAGCCAGCGAGGATGGCATCGCGATTTCCGGCGAACGGCAGGAAACGCGTGACGAAAATGATCGGGAGCGCGGTTACCAGCTTTCCGAGCGCAGCTACGGCAGCTTCTATCGCAACGTCCCCTTGCCCGAGGGTGCGAACGTGGAGCAGGCCAAGGCAAACATGCGCGACGGCGTGCTGGAGATCACCGTGCCGCTGAAGCCGGGCCAGGGCCGCAGGCAGATCGCGATCTCCGACTGAGGGCGCGTATAGGAGGCGACCCACAGGCGCGCTCGACCAAGGGCCTATGGCCCCGCGGCGCATTGCCTCGTAGCTTTGTCGCCATGAACGCAGTGGCTCAGCAGGCGCTTCGTACCCGTGGATGGTCCGCCGACGAGCCGGCGCTGCTGGCGCCGGAGTCGGCGCGCATCCTGGCTTCCGGTCATCGCATGCCGCTCCTCGGCCTCGGCACCTGGCAGCTCACGATGCACACGGTACCGAGCATCTGCAATGCGCTGGAGCTGGGCTTCCGCATGATCGACACCTGCCCTGACTACCACACGCAACGCGGCATCGGAGATGCGATCCGTGCCTGCGGCTTCGAGCGCGACGCGGTTTTCGTGATCACCAAGGTCGCGCCGGACGAGGATGCGTACGAGGCGCTGGGCAGGAGCCTGGCGCAGCTGAAGCTCGACCACGTCGATCTCGCGCTGATCCGCGAGCCACCGCAGCTTGGCGTGGGCGAGAAGGCCTGGCAGGGTCTGCGCCGCGCCAAGCGCGCGGGGCTCACGCGCGACATCGGCGTCAGCAGCTACTCGATCGACTGCATCGAGGAACTGGTGTATCGCAGCGGTGAGATGCCCGCGGTCAACCAGATCGAGTGGTCGCCCTTCGGTCACAGCCCGCGCATGCTGGATTTCTGCCGCGACAACGACATCGTCATCCAGGCTTGGAGCCCGCTCACGCGCGCGCGGCGTCTCAACGATGACAAGGTGGCCTCCATGGCGGCCCGCTACGGCAAGACCGCGGCGCAACTGCTGCTGCGCTGGAACCTGCAGCTCGGCGTGGTGCCGCTGCCCAAGGCCAACCACGTGACGCACCAGCGCGAGAACCTCCACCTGTTCGACTTCGAGATCCTGCCGCAGGACATGACGCGGCTGAACGCGCTGAACGAGCACTACTCGGCGCGCGGAAAGCTCGTCTATCTTTGAAGACAGAGGCAGGCTGCATGCGCCCGCGACGCAGGCGCGCCGGCCTACCTGAGTTTCTGCATCATCGCCTTGAAGCGCGGCTCCTCGCGCAGCGGATCGTAGTCCGGATCGTTCTCGACCCAGTCCTTCTTGCCCCACCCCTTGTTGAACATGCGTTCGAGTCGGTCGAGCGCCTCATCCTTGAGCCCGAGGTGCAGATGCGTCAGCGCGCTGTTGATGATCACCGCCATGTCGTCGGGGCATAGGCGCTCCGCCTCGCGCACCCACTCGAGCGCGCGCCGACTCTGGCCAACCGCCCTGAGCGATCCGGCTCCGAGCGACAGTGCGCGGGCATTGTGCGGATTGAGCTCGAGCTGGCGCTCGGCGCGGCGAATGGCCTCCATGTCCACGGCGTGCGCTGCCTCGCTGCGGCCGAGCTTGCACATGGACTGCGCCTCGAAGCGCGGGCACTCGAAATCGTCGAGGCGCACCTCGCCGCCGCGATGCCACAGCTCGATGGACTTCTCGATGTCGCCGGCGGCGAACGCCGCGCGGCCGTAGTAGTACCAGGCGTCGAACAGGTTGGGGTTGATGCGGATCGCCGCCTCGAAATGCGTGCAGGCCTCCGCGTAGCGCCGCAGATTGGAGAGCGTGTAGGCGCGCGCGAGATGCGCGTCCGCCAGCTCCGGGGCCAGCTCCATCGCGATGCGGCTGGCACGGTCGGCCACCTCGAGGTCCGCATCGTGCGAGCCCCACCATTCGTACAACAGGGCGTGCAGCATCGCGAGGCCGGCCCAGGCAGGCGCGTACCGCGCGTCGAGCGCGATGGCCCGCTCGAACTGCAGTTTCGCCTCGTCCATGTGCGGCTGCTGCATGGTGTGCATGCGCTGCCGGCCGCGCAGGAAGCACTCGTAGGTCTCGATGGCGGTCGGCTGGCGGCGCAGGGCGCGACGCTCGCGCGCATCGAGGGCGCCGCCGCGCAACAGTCCCGCGACGGTTGCGGCGATTTCGTCTTCCACCGCGAACACGTCCGCGGCCGACCGCTCGAACTTCTCCGACCACTTGTGATAGCCCGTCGCGACATCGATGAGCTGCACGGTCACGCGCAGTCGATCGCCCGACTTGCGGACGCTGCCCTCGAGCAGACTCCCGACACCGAGTCTGCGCCCCACTTCGCGCAGGTCGTGGTTGCCGCGGAACTGGAACGACGAGCTGCGCGCGGCCACGCGCAGGCCGTCGACATGGGTCAGGGCATCGATCAGCTCTTCGGCGAGTCCCTCGCACAGATGGTCCTGGTCGCGCGCGGGGCTCATGTCGGCGAACGGCAGCACCGCGATGGCCGTGGGATCGATCTCGGCCGCGGAGCGGGACCACGCGATTGCCGGACTTGCCGGAGGCGACGCGTCGGCAATCGGCGCCGCGAACCGGTAGCCCAGCCGGTGGCGGGTCTCGATGTAGATGGGCTGGCGCGAATCATCGCCCAGTGCCTTGCGCAATTCCTGGATGCAGGTGACCAGCGCATCGTCACCGACGACCGTGCCGCGCCACACGCTGGCGAACAGCGCCTGCTTGGAGACCGGCTCGCCCGGACGCTCCAGCAGCGCGCCGAGCACCAGCGCCGCCTTGCGGGTGAGCTTCACCTCGGCATCCCGCTGCCAGAGGCGCGCGCTCGCGCGTTCGAATCGGAAGTTTCCGAATGTGATCAGTGACTGCATGGAATCCCGGTGAAATCCCGGCGTTTGCCCGGGATCGCCCGGACCGGCGCCGCTAGGCTTTTGTCACATCGGGACGGGCGGCACAAGCGGCCGCGCCGTCGCGACTTCGCAGACTGGGAAATCGAGGAGTAGTCAATGAAGCGGGCGGCGATCTTCCTCTACGGCATCACCTGTTACGCCGTGTTCTTCTGTACCTTCCTGTACGCGGTTGGTTTCATCGGCGACTTCCTGGTGCCGAAGACCCTGGACTCCGCGCGCGCCGCGCCGCTGGGCGCGGCGCTCGCCATCGATCTGGGCCTGCTGGCGCTGTTTGCCGTGCAGCACAGCGTCATGGCGCGTCCGGTCTTCAAGCAGTGGTGGACGCGCATCATCCCCGGGGCGGCGGAGCGCGCCACCTACGTGCTGTTCTCTTCATTGGCGCTGATCCTGCTGTTCTGGTTGTGGCAGCCCATCGGCGGCGAAATCTGGAAGGTGACGTCTCCCACCGGCATCCGGCTTCTGTACGGGCTGTACGCCTTCGGCTGGCTGCTGCTCCTGTACGTGACCTTCCTCATCAACCACTTCGACCTGTTCGGCCTGAGGCAGGTGTGGCTCTATCTAGTGCGGCGCCCGTACACGCCGGTGCCTTTCCGCACGCCCTGGCTGTACCGGCAGATGCGTCATCCGCTGTACATCGGCTGGTTCACCATCGTCTGGGCGACACCGACCATGACCGTGACGCACCTGGTGTTCGCCGGGATGTGCACGCTCTACATACTCTTCGCCATTCCGCTCGAGGAGCACGACCTGATCGTCGCGCATCCGGAGTACGCCGAGTATCGCCGGCGCGTACCCATGCTGATCCCCGCGCTGCGCAGGCGCGGCCGCGCGGTCCAGCCGCTGGCCGGACGCAGCCTCTGAACGGGGCGCGCCACCTGGTGGGCGTGGTATCGCTCGGCGATCTCAGCCAGGCCAAGGCGAGGAGCGCGGGCGATGTGCTGCGGGAGATTTCGCAGCCGTCGATCTGAGGGCGGCCGCCCCGATGGACGGCCGCCGCCCAGCTTCAATGACGGACGTTGTAGTACTCGTTGGCGCGCGTCGCGTACGCGGCGGCGCCGTCGGCGCGCGTCAGTTGTTCGAGCGAATCCGCGGGTGCGGCCTGCAGCTGTTCCTTGGTGAACGGCACGACATAGCTGTTCTCCATCTCATCGTAGTCCAGCGCGGACCACGGCACCGGGTGGTACTTCTCGTTCATGCCGAGAAAGCCGCCGAAGCCGACCACGGCGTAGATGATGTTGTTCGACGTCTTGTCGAGCACGATGTCTTCGACCTGGCCGATCTTCTGGCCCGCCGTGTTCTTCACGGTGGTGCCGATGACTTTCTTGGCGCGAATCGCCGAGGTGTGGCCGGATGCGGTTGTCATGCGAAGTCTCCTTCTGGATCGAGTGAGCCGCGATGTTATGGGCGGCCGCGGCTGGCGCTGCATCGGAAGAAGTCGCGCAGGACTGTCAGCGCATGCGGTCCCCGCCTTGCGCCGGCCACCGCGGCCAGCAGGACCGGGCCGAAGGGCGGCGGCTGGCCTGAAGACCGCGTCGAATTGTCAGGGCAGCGGTACGGCGATGGCGAACGAGTCGGCGAAGTCCGCGAACAACTGCACCGGCACGATCGAACTCCAGCCGTACTGCGGCCTGGAGTCATCGGCCACGCCATCGCCGTTGCTGTCCACGGAGAGCAACACGGCGGCGGGATCCGAGGCCGCGGCTCCTTCCTCGGCGAGGCGCGCGCTGGAATTTGCGCCGCCGGTGACCGAGAGGTTGCCGGAGGAGGGGTATTCGCCGATGACGCCGCTGAACGCCAGCGGCGTCGTGAATTCGACCTCACCGCCGAGCGCGCCGCTCGAGGCCTTGCCGCTGACGGAATATTGGTAGGTCTGCGTGGCGTGGTTCTGGCGGTATTCGATGGCCTGCGTCGAAGTGCCGGTGTCGCCTGCGACCTGGCCCGAGTCGAACACCGCATTCGCGATCGAGATCTGGTCGGTGATGACATCGCGGATGTAGTGCACCTGCGCGACGAAGTTGATCGTCACGGCGGGAATGGCCGGCTGGTTCGGATCGTCGCGCTCGAGCTTCAGATCGTCGAGCGTCACCGTGAGCCGGTAGTCGCGTCCGCCTGCAGTCGGCGTGGCCTCGGTGAGCTCGACCCGCAGCACACCCGTGGTCGTGCTGTGCTGCGCCCTGCAGCCATCCCAGCGGTAGTGGATGGTATCGCCTGGATCCAGACTGCGGTCGGCGTTCTTGTCGGTGAGCTCGATGCTCATCACGCCGCCGTCGGGACAGTTGAGCAGCGGTGGGAAGAAGACCGGCACGTCGAGCATGCGATCCACGATCGCGATGGCGGACTTGACCCAGGTGAATGCCGTGCCGGAGGTCGCCATCGCCAGAGTGACGGCGTTCGGGTAGTTCGTCGCGCTCAGCGGGATCCTGGCGGGCGCCGATGGCGGTGGCACCGGATCCGGCGTGCCCTGGCCCGCGCTGCCATCGCCACCGCAAGCAGGCAGCAAGGCGCAAACCAGCAGCACCGCGAACCCCTGTGGTCGAACTTTCATGGTGCGAGATTAGTTCGCTCCTGTGAACTCGACAATTGCCGTGATGCCGCAACATCGGCATCCTACGCCGCGACATGGCCAGCCCTGCGATATGGAACTAGTTCGCGATCCGCTGCTCGACGCCGTCGCGGGACTGGCATCGGCGCGAGACGAAGCCACGGTTTTCGACATAGTGCGCAAGGCCGCGCGCGCGTTGACCGCCGCCGATGGCGTGACTTTCGTGTTGCGTGAGGGAAATCACTGCTTCTACGCCGAGGAAGATGCCATCGCGCCACTGTGGAAGGGCCGGCGTTTCCCGATAGATACCTGCATCTCCGGCTGGGCCATGCTGCACAGGACGTTCACCGTCGTGCCGGACATATTCACCGACGAGCGCATTCCGCAGGATGTCTATCGCCCCACCTTCGTGAAGAGTCTCGCCATGGTGCCGGTGCGGCGCGAGGATCCGATCGGTGCGATCGGCGCGTACTGGGCCACGGCGCATGCCGCCACCGCGGATGAGATCGGAGTGCTGCAGAGTCTCGCCGATGCGGCGGCGCTGGCACTGCGCAACGTGCAGCTCGATTCCGACCTCAAGACCGCCTTGCGCCAGGAGCGACAGGCGCGCGCCAGTGCCGAGGAGGCGAGCCGCCTCAAGGACGATTTCCTCGCCATGCTGTCGCACGAACTGCGCACGCCGCTGCACGTCATCAACAACTGGTTGTGGCAATTGCGCCAGACGAAGAACGCATCTGCCGCCGTATTGACGCGTGCGCTCGAAGTCATCGAGCGCAACACCGCGCTGCAGAGCCGCCTGGTCGACGATCTGCTCGACGTGTCGCGCGCCGCGGCCGGCAGGCTGTCGATCGATTCGAAGCTCGTCGATCTCGGCTCGCTGTGCGCCACGGCCATGGATACCTGCAAACCGCCTGCGCTCGACAAGGGCGTGACGCTGCAGATCCTGCAGCTCGAGCATCCGCGCGTCTGGGGAGATCCGGATCGCCTGCAGCAGGTGCTGTGGAACGTGCTGTCCAACGCAATCAAGTTTTCCAGGAAGGGCGGGCACGTCACGCTCAAGGTGATGCGCGATGGCGCACGCGCCGTCATCGAGGTGGCCGACGACGGTGCGGGCGTGGCGCCGGAATTCCTGCCGCACATGTTCGACCGGTTCCGCCAGGGCGAGATGGGCATGACTCGCCGGCCGGGAGGTCTCGGCCTCGGTCTCACCATCGTGCGCGAGATCATGGCGCTGCACGGCGGCACCGCCGCCGCCGAAAGCGCGGGCCTCGAGCGGGGCACGAAAATCCGCCTGGAATTCGCCATCGCCGAGGAGCCGCGCGCGCCGAGCGAAGTCCTGGGCCAGGCCTTGCGCGACGATCCGCCGGTGCACTGATGACGCAGCCAAAGGTGCTGGTGGCCGAAGACTACGACGACGCGCGCGACGTCATGTCCATGGTGCTGCAGTCGGCGGGATTCCAGGTCATCGAAGCGCGCGACGGCCAGGAGGCCCTGGACGCGGCCCTCACGCTGCGGCCGTCGGTCATCGTCATGGACATGTTCATGCCGAACATGGACGGTCTGGCCGCGACGCGCGCGCTGCGCGACGAGCCCACGTTGCGGCACATCCCGGTGATCGCGCAGACCGCGCAACCGAGCGCCGTCAGCGGGTCGCGCGAGTTGTTCGACGCGGTGCTGGCCAAGCCCTGCTCGCCGGACATCCTGATCCGCACGATCTGCGAAGTTCTCGGGCGCTGATCGCCTCAGCGCTTCACGAAATTGAACTCGAGGTCTTCTTCGGCGGAAGCCTGCTTGCGCACCCGCAGCGAGTAGGTGCCCGGCGAAAGACGGTCGCTGTCGAGCATCACTTCCAGCGTGACCGGCGAGGCCGGATGCTCGTTGAACAGCGTGGCGACATTGTCCAGCTCATTGTTGCGGATGCGGTCGAGCACCACGCTGTACTGAAATCCCGGATCGAAGAGGCCGACGATCTCCAGACGCACCCTGCCGTCCGGAACCCGCGGAGTGCCGTCGTTGCCGCGCACCAGCGCCAGGCGCATCGAGGCGGCATTGCGCTCCGCCTCCGAGGTGACGGCGGCGAGAATGGGCGCATTCCCCACTTGCTGGCGCTGCCAGAGGAAGAGCGCGGCGCACGCGAACAGCACGCTCGCCGCCACCGCGACATGGCGATGCAATGACTTCTCCGAGCGCACGAATTCGGCGGTCGAGCCGCGCGCCACCAGGGCAAAGCCCGACTTCAGCCGCTGCTCCAGCTCCACCTGCCGGGCCAGGTCCGGGTCTTCCAGGCAGCGGACTTCGAAGGCTTCGGCTTCGGCCTCGCCCATCCTGCCTGCGACATATTGTTCGATGAGTAGCTGGTTCATAGCCCCAGGCTGAGCAGGTCGCGCTTGGCGAACCCACGCTCTTCCAGGATCTGGCGGAATCGGCGACGCGCACGGCTCAAGGCCTGGTTGAACGCAGCCTCGGTGAGCTGCATTTCCCGGCAGATGGAGTCCTTGTCGAGTTCTTCCAGATAAAAACGCTTGAGCATCAGGCGGTCCCTCGCGTGCGGCAATTCGCGCAGCAAAGCCCTGACGGCCAGAGCGGCCTCCAGGTCCCCCGCCTCGGTCTCGACCCCGCGGGAAGTGTCTGCTTTACGCTCCGTGGCTTCGCTGTCCACATCGGTTCTCTGTCGTTCGGTCTTCCGCAGTGACGCGATCGCGAGGTTTCGCGCAGTTTGCGCAGCAAATGCCGCCAGTTTCTGCGGGTCGTCGATCCCTATGCCGCGTAGGCGCTGGATGACAACCAACAGGGTTTCCTGGACCAGGTCCTGCAGAAGGCCCTGATCGCCACCGGTGCGGCGCCGCAAAAGCACCCGCAGGCCGGGCTCGAACTGGCGAATGAGCTCGCTTTCAGCGGAAACGTCGCCTTCGCGAATGCGGCGCGACAGCTCGCCGCCCGGAATGAAATCCATACCCCCAACGACCTGCACAAGTACCCCGGCGCGCGAGGATTCTGCCATGTCCTCAGCGCCCCGAGGCCGCGAATACAAATGGAGAAACTCCCGAATGAGAACAGATACGGCTATTGAATCGGCAGCCGCACGTGGAACGTGGTGCCTTTGCCGATTTCGGTCTCGAAGTCGAGCCGGCCGCCGTGGCCTTTGACGATCACGTTGCGCGCAATCGACAGCCCCTGACCGGTGCCGCGGCCCACTTCCTTGGTCGTGAAGAACGGATCGAAGATGCGCGCGCGGATCGTTTCGGGTATGCCGCAGCCGGTGTCGCTGATCGAGATGCGCACGAATCCGTCCTCGGCCACGGTGCGCACGCTGATCCTGCCGCGCCCGCCGGAACTACGGACCTGGTCGGCGATGGCATGGGCGGAGTTCACCACGAGGTTCAGAACCACCTGGTTGATCTGCCCGCCGTGGCAGGTGACCTGCGGGATGTCGCCGTAGCAGGTCTCGACGTCCGCGACGTCCTTGTATTCGCTGCGCGCGATCACCAGCGTGCTGGCGATCGCGGCGTTGAGATCCACCGCGGTCATCTCGCGCTGGTCGGCGTGCGAGAAATGCTTCATCGACCGCACGATCTCCGCGATGCGCGACAGCCCGTCCGCCACGCGGGTCAAGGCCGGCGGCAGTTCTTCGCGGAGGTACTCGACGTCTTCCTCGGCGTCGTCCTTTTCGTGGGTGGGCTTCGCCGGTAGTGCCGCGTGCAGCCTGTCGATGTGCGCGAGCAGCTCTTCGACGCCCTCGCGGATGAATTTCACGCTGTCGTTGAGGTACTGGATCGGCGTGTTGATCTCGTGCGCCACTCCTGCGGCGAGGCGGCCGATGGATTCGAGTCGTTCGCTCGAGGCCATGCGTTCTTCGGCGGCCTTGCGTTCGGTGATGTCGAAGCCGGTGCCGACCAGGCCCGTCAAGTTGCCGGCCGCGTCATGCAGCGGCACCTTGGAGGTGAGGATCACGCGGTTCGTACCGGAGAGCTTGTCGAAGGCCAGCTCCTCGATGTCGATCAGCGGCTGGCCGGATGCGAGCAACGCCTGTTCGTCGGCAAAGAACTTCGCGGCCATTTCGCGTGGGAAGAAATCGAAGTCGGTCTTGCCAAGCAACTCTTCGGGCGAGACGCCCATGCGATTGGCGACCAGCTTGTTGCAGGCCGTGAAGCGGCTCTGGGCGTCCTTGCAGTAGATGAACGCGGGGATCAGGTCGATCATCGTGCGCAGGACATTGCGTTCGTGCGCGAGCGCGTCGGCGAGGTTGCGGCGCTCGGCGCTGTCGCTGGCGCGCTGCTCGTCGGCGGGGATCTGCGCGGGCTTTGGAACGCTGTTCACGGTAGACCGGTAACGGCGAAACCCCTGAAAACTGAAGTTGGCGCGCCGCGGATCGTGAGCGTCGGCGCACATCGCGCGGCGGCCGCGAGTGTTAGCGCAATCAGTTTTCAAATAGCGGAAAAAACCGTGATTTCAGCTCTTGTCGAGGCGCAACTCGTCGAACACGGCGTCGAATCCGGCGCCCTCCGGCGCCGCGCACATGATGCCGACCCGCACCTCCACGAAGGGCGGGAAGTAGCCCTGCCGGATCGTGGTGAAGTTCGATCCGTCCTTCGAGAATTGCGCCTCGATGGAGTCCTTCTTGCGGGCCACTCGCCAGTACACGGCCTCGCTCTGCGACAGATCTTCCTGGGTCGACCAATCGGAGAACTCGTGGGTGACCACCACGCTCGCCCAGCGCTTGCCGTCGACGAACTCCGAGCCGCACTTCATCCAGTGCTTCTCGTCCAGCCGCACCATGAGGCCGGCCTGATCGTACAACGCCGCATATTTGCCGTTGACGCGCGCCTGGAAGGTGAATTCACCGAACAGCGGCATGCCGCAGAAGTGGCCGTTGTCGGTGACGTAGCCGTAGAAGGTCTTGCGCCAGAAATCGGTGCGCGGCTTCGACCTGGCGGTGATGCTGCCCTCGCCATAGGTCACGCTCGCCGGGGGATTGAGCCAGGTCATCTTGCTCACCAGCTCGCCGCCCTGCATCCAGGGCCGGGGAGCATTCGGCGACATCGCGGGCGGCGGATTCTGCGGAGCCTGCGCGAGCGTGTCGGCGGCGGCGGTGGCCAATGCCGCGGCCAGTGAGTGTTGCATGAACCTTCGGCGCGTGGCGGTCATGTCTTCCTCGCGATCAGGGCAGGTGCGGTAGATAGGAGCGCAATTCGCCGCGGCATTGGTCCGGGCCCGTGAACTGGATGGCGTGCATCCCGGACTCGCGCGCGGCGACGACGTTGCGCAGCAGGTCGTCGATGAACACGCTCTCCGCCGGCACGATGCCGGTGGTCTCGACCAGGTGCCTGTAGATCGCAGGCTCGGGCTTCAGCAGCAGGATCTTCCCGGAGATCACCAGTTGCCGGAAGTGCGCGAAGAACGCATGGCGGCTGACCAGGATGTTGAAGGTGCTCTCGGGCATGTTGGACAGCAGGTAGAGGTTCACGCCGATCCCGGCCAGGTCCTCGAGCAGGCGGATGGTGCCGTCGATGGGCCGCAGCGATTCGGCGGTGGCGCGCAGCAGCGTGCGCACTTCCTCGTGCGTGCGGCCGGAGAGCTTCGCGAAATGCGCCGGCGCGGACTCCTCGGTCAACGTGCCCCGGTCGAACTCGTGCCAATCCGGATGCTCGAAGATGTATTGGCGGATCTGTGCCTGGATCGCCGGATCGGGATAAAGCCGCGCGACCACCGCCGGCGGGTTCCATTCCAGCAGCACGCCGCCGGCGTCGAAGACTACGTTGTGGATCTTCATCGACGGCAGGGTAGCAGCCCGCGCGTTCATTTCGGCGACGCCAGCAGCCGGATGCCGAAGAAGATCAAGGCCGCGCCGAATACGCGCTCCAGCCAGCGCACCACGCGCGAGCTGCGGAGCGCACGCGCGCCGCGGGCCGCCAGGTGCGCATAGGCCATCAGCACGACGCCGTCGATGATCATCGTGACGGCCAGCATGATGGCGAGCTGCAGCAGCAGCGGATGGCCCGGGTGGATGAACTGCGGCAGCAGCGCCAGCACGAACAGCAGGTTCTTCGGGTTGGTGAGCTGCACCAGCAGGCCCTGCAGCGCGATGCCGTGGTGCGCCGGCGCGGAAGCGGACCTGGCCGCGATCTGCACACCGGTGCGTGGGCCGGCCAGCAGCATCTTCGCGCCCAGGTACATGAGATACAGCGCGCCGACCACGCGGATGGCGGTGATCGCGCCGTTGAACCTGGCCAGCAGCGCCGCGAGGCCCAGGGCCACGGCGCTGAAACAGACCAGGTGCCCGGAGAGGATGCCCGCGGTGCCGGCCAGTGCGCCACGCCTGCCGTGGCGCGCCGCCTGCGACATCACGAACAGGACTGCCGGGCCGGGGGAGAGCGCCACCAGGGTCCAGGCGGCGAGATAGAGAACGAACGTGTCGAGTGCCATGTGGGCACTCTAGACAAACTACCCGCCGCCGTCGCCATCCACCTGGTGCGGATGGCGGCGGCGACTGTACTGCAGGCTCAGCCCTGCATCTGCACTTTGGCCGGCATGGGCACCGGCTGGTCGCGCGTCGGCATCGGCGCCACCACGGGCGGGGTGAGGCCGGAAACCAGGTCCGCGATCCTGACCGCGTTGCCGCTCACGAAGCTCTTGTTGGCCGAGGCGCCGATCAGGCAGGAGTACAGCCCGGCGCGCTCGTCGGCGCGGCGCAGGTACTTGTCCGGCTCCGAGGTGCCGAAGACCTCGGCCAGCATCACGTCGTCGCCGCCGCCGTGGCCGCCGGCGCCGGTCCACGGCTCGATGACCTGCGCCCTGCCGCGCATGGGAATCACGCGCGTCGTCACCACGTCCTTCTCCTCGTTCTGGTAGTTAGCCGCACCGGCCGAGGTGGCGCCGCCTTCGACGATGCTGTGCTCCAGCCGTCCCTTGGTGCCGTTGAACGCGATCATGTAGCCCTCCCAGGCGTTGAACGCATTCAGCGAGTAGGACAGCGTGGCGCCGGTCTTGTACTTCACGATGACGTTCATCGTGTCCTCGATGCTGATGTCCGGACGCCACACGCAGCGGTCGCGGAAATAGCCGTCGTACTGCTCGTTGGCGAGATACAGCTCGCGGAAATTGGGGTCGGATTCGATGTCGAGGAAGAAGGTGCACTTGTCCTTCTCCGGGCAGGTGCGGCAGCGCTCGTGATGGCTCGCGAGGCCCATGCGCTGCGCCATCTTCGGCGTGTAGAACTCGCGCTTGCCGTAGGCCTGGACCTGCTCGGGCTCGGAGCCCAGCCACCAGTTCACGAGGTCGAAGTGATGCGTGGCCTTGTGGATCATCAGGCCGCCGGAGATGTCCTTGTTGCTGTGCCAGCGCCGGAAATAGTCGGCGCCGTGCAGCGTGTTCAACAGCCAGTGGAAATCCACCGACATGATGTCGCCGATGGTGTTGTTCATCAGCAGGTCCTTGACCTGGGTGCGCGGCGGCGAGTAGCGGTAGTTGAACAGCACGCGCAGGTGCTTGTTGTTGCGCTTGCAGGCGTCGACGATCTGTTGCGCCTTCTCGGCGGTGGTCGTCAGGGGCTTTTCGGTGAGCACGTCGCAGCCGGCGTCGAGCGCGCGCACGATGTACTCGTGGTGGAAGCCGTCGGGGCAGGTGACGATGACGCAGTCGGGCTTCGTCTCCTTGATCATCTTGTCGAAATCGGCGGCCAGGTATTTCTTCGGCGGCTTGCCGCCGGTCGTCTTGAGATTGGGCGCAACGAAGCGCAGCGCGGTGTCGAGTCGGCCCGGGTTCACGTCGCAGATGCCGACCAGCTCGTTGTCCTTGGCGAAGGTCCTGGTGATGGCCGTGAGGTACATGCGCGAGCGCGAGCCCACGCCGACGTTGCAATACCGGCGGCGCGCGGCGGCCGCCTGAACGATGCCCGACATGCCCACGGCTGCGGCGCCGGCGCCCTTGAGCATGGCGCGCCGATCGAAGGTCAACTCACTCATCTTTATGTCCCCCGGTTGTGGGTGCCGCGAAAAGGGGGACAGTCCCCCTTTGCTAGGAAAGAGGGACTGTCCCCCTTTCCAGCCCGGCGCCTGACGGGGCAACCATACATCAAATCCAATCAAGCGCGATCATCCGCGCGCATGAAATTTTCCGCTGCTGCATACTCCGCCGCGATGCACTCCCTGCGAACTCTCGCCTCGATGGCCGCGCTGTGGATGTCTGTCGGCGCGTGGGCCGCGCCCATCGATCGCCATGCGCTGGTCACGCGGCACAACCCGACCCTCACGCGCATCGATGCCTCCGCGCCGCTCATGGTGGGCAATGGCAACTTCGCGTTCACCGCCGATATCACCGGTCTGCAGACCTTTCCCGAGCAGTACTCGTCGCTCGCGCCGCTGCTCACCGAGGCGCAGTGGGCCTGGCACAGCTTCCCCGGCAGGTTCAAGTTGTCCCAGGCGCTCGAGCCCTTCCAGGTGCGCGGCAAGCTGCGCTGGTATCCGGCGCTGTCGAGCTGGGACGAAGCGAAGAAGCCCGAGATCCAGTGGCTGCGCGAAAACCCGCACAAGTTCTCGCTGGGCCGACTCGCATTGCGCCTCGAGAATCCCGACGGCGCGCCCGCGAAGTTCACCGACCTTTCCGCGACGAGCCAGTCGCTCGACCTGTGGAGCGGGCGCCTCACGAGCCACTTCACCTTCGATGGCCAGCCCGTCGAAGTGGAGACCTCGGTTCATCCCGTACGAGACATCGTCGTCGTGCGCCTGAAGTCTCCGCTGCTCGCCGAAGGCCGGCTCGGCGTCGACCTGAAATTCCCCGGCGTCTCGCACCAGCTCAATCCGGATCCGCAGGACTGGGATCATCCGGCGGCGCATTCCACGCAGCAGGTCGCACGCGCCGCGCGCGCACTCACGCTGGCGCGCACCCTCGATGACACCCGCTACTCCGTGCAGGTCGGCGCGGACCACGATCTGCGCATCGAGACGCCGGCCGCACACACGTTTCGCATGAAGTCGCCAGGCTCCACGCAGCTCACGCTGTTGGTCGAGTTCAGCGAAAAGCCCGCGGCCACCGCGCTGCCCGACGCCGAGGCCGCGCGCGCCGCGGGCGCGCAATGGTGGGAGCACTTCTGGATGAACGGTGGCGTGGTGGACTTCACCGGCAGCCGGCATCCAAAGGCCCGCGAGCTCGAGCGCCGCATCGTGCTGTCGCAGTACCTCACGGCGGTGAATTCCGCCGGCGTCTATCCACCGCAGGAAGAGGGGCTGTTCTCCAACAGCTGGAACGGCAAGTTCCACCTCGAGATGCACGCCTGGCACGCGGCGCACTTCGCGGTGTGGGGCCGGCCCGAGCTGCTCGAGCGCAGCATGCCCTGGTACCTCGCGCACCTCGAGGAAGCCCGCCAGCGCGCGAAAGACATGGGCGTCAAGGGCGCCTGGTGGCCGAAGATGGTCGGCCCGGAAGGTCGCGAGAGCCCCAGTACCGTGAATCCCTGGATCATGTGGCAGCAGCCGCATCCTATCTACCTGGCGGAGACCCTCTACAACGCGCGCCGGGAACGCGCCACGCTCGAGAAGTACAAGGATCTGGTGTTCGCAACCGCGGAGCTGCTGGTGAGCTGGTCGTATTTCGACAGGAAGGAGCAGCGCTACGTCCTCGGACCGCCGATGATTCCCGCGCAGGAGAACTTCGATCCGCAGACCACGTACAACCCCACCTTCGAGCTCGAGTATTTCCGCTTCGGCGTCGCCACGGCGCAGGCCTGGCGCGAGCGGCTCGGCATGCCCAAGGATTCGAAGTGGGACGACTTCCTGTTCCGGCTCTCGAAGCTGCCGCAGAAGGACGGCGTCTATCTCGCCGCCGAGTCGCAGCCGGACCTGTGGGAGCGTGCACGTTCAGCGCAGTGCTCGAAGGGCAATACCTCGCCGGATTGTCCCAATCGCGATCATCCATCGTTCGTCGCGGCCTATGGCCTGCTGCCCGGCTGGGGCGCGGACCGCGAGACCATGCGCCGCACGCTGCATGCGGTGGTCAGCGACTGGGACCTGCGCCAGACCTGGGGCTGGGACTGGCCGATGCTGGCCATGACGGCGACCCGGCTGGACGAGCCCGAGATGGCGGTGAATTTCCTGCTGACCGGCGCGCAGAACTTCCAGTTCGGCACCTCGGGCATGACGCCGCGCGTGCACCTGGAATCGGACGCGGCGCCGCACGCCGCCGGCTCCGCGGACGGGCCCGGCTATCGCCGAGCGGCAGAGACCTATTTCCCATCGAACGGCGCGCTGTTGCTGGCGGTCGGGCTGATGGTGGCCGGTGGGCAGAGCGTGCACGAATTGAATCCGGGATTCCCGGCGGACGGGCAGTGGATCGTGCACAGCGAAGGGATCACCCCGCTGCCTTGAGTCGCGCCCCGGCGGCCGGCAGCCGGATTGCCAGACTATTGCCCCACCTCGAAACTTGCATGTCCATTCTCCTGGATACACAAAAGATGCAAGAAATATCCAAGCGGCCGAACTCCGCCAAAACGGCTGGATTTGCCGGCTTGTCCCGACTTCGGCTGTGGGCGGAAGTGAAACGCCGGCAGGAGACTTCTCGATTGCAGCGGTCGACAACCTCCAAGAAGGCCGTAACGCAAGTGCGCGCCCTGCACCGCGTTGCTGTCGCGTGCCTGACATTGATGCATGCGGCGGCGGGTGCCGTCGCAGCCGATCAGCCATCGGCAAACGAGGTCGAGACGAAGCTGCGCGAGGCACTGTTCGTGCGCACTGCTGCGGATGGCAGCCGGTTCGGGCCGGCGGAGCTCGACATACTCTTCTTCGGCAATACAACCTATCTACTCGAGGAACCCGCGCATTCCGGCGCGCTGAAGGCACTCGAGGAATTCGCGGCGCTCGATGCTTCCCGGATACCGGCGGATCCGCTGCGAAAGGCGCTGCTGCAGCGGGACTTGTGGCAGCTGTTCGATTGGGCGCGTGGCGAATTCCAGATCACGGTCGATGCCGGGCGTCGCGCGGTACTCAGGCAGCGGATTGCCGCCGCGATGCACAGGGTATTGCTCAGCAATGCCGAAATTGCCGCGCTGCCCGACAATCTCGACGAACTGAATTCAGCACCAGGCCTGGACGGGATTGCCACTGCGCTGCGTGCGGCGAACGGCGACTGGAGCCTGCTGGGCACCTCCGGGATCGAGCCCGCCGCCCCGATTCATACCATCGAACAGAAGGGCCGCTCGACCTTCTTCGTGCTCGTGCATCTGCCAAACGGACGCAGAGCCACGCAGGATTGGCTTGCCACTCTGCAATTCCGGAAGCCGGACACGGCTGAACCGGAACTCAACCGGGCAGCAGAAGACTTTCCCCAGGGCACCACCTGGGCACTGGTCCGCACCATGAACCTCATCGACGGCAGCGGGCACTTGCATCCGACCCATCTCGTCGAGAGCGCGATCCGCCGTTCAAATCCTGCCCGGCCTGTCACCAGGGCATCGGCAACCGGTCGATACGCAGCCTGGTCGGATTCCAGGGGCGGGCGACACCGGCGTTTCTGCCGACGACGTTCGAGCGGGAAGGCGCGAAGGCCATCGCGCTCAAGGAAGGTCGACCCGATTGGCAGGAACTGAGCGGTTTGCTCGGCAAGCGCTGAATTCGCGCAGCCGGCGTTGGACGCCGTGGCCGGAACGCGTGAACATCCGCCCCCATGACCCTCACCGAGCTCCGCTACATCGTCGCCCTGGCGCAGGAACAGCACTTCGGCCGCGCCGCCGAGCGCTGCCATGTCAGCCAGCCGACCTTGAGCATCGCCGTGAAGAAGCTCGAGGAAGAGCTCGGCGTCCTCTTCGAGCGCGGCAAGCAGAAGATCCTGCCGACGCCGCTCGGCGCGAAGGTGGTCGCGATGGCCGCCAAGGTGCTGGAGCAGGCGGCAGCCATCAAGGACGTCGCCGACGCGGACAAGGACCAGCTCGAAGGGCCGATCGCCCTCGGCACGCTGCCCACGATCGGTCCCTATCTACTGCCGCAGTTCATCCCGCTGCTGCAGGAGACCTCCAGCAAGCTGTCGCTGTACGTGGAGGAGGGCGGGGTCGCCGATCTCGCCGCCAAGCTGCGCGGCGGTGACCTCGACGCCATCCTGGTCACCGCGCCGTTCGCCGAGGCCGACGTGGTGGTGCAGCCGCTGTTCGACGAGCCGTTCATGCTGTTGCTGTCGCCGGATCACCGCCTGGCCCACAAGATCAAGATCGAAGCCGCCGACCTGCGCGCCGAGGAGCTGCTGCTGCTCGGCGAGGGCGACAGCCTGCGCGAGCAGATCCTCGCCGCGTTCCCACACCTCGATCCGGCGCGCGAGAGCGGCGCGGGCGTGCGCACCTTCACGCAGGGCGCGACACTGGAAACGCTGCGGCACATGGTGGCCTCGCGCCTGGGCGTGGCCATCCTGCCGCAGACGGCGGCGGAGGCGCCGCTCTATGCCCCTAATCTGCTCACCACGCGGGCGTTCGCGAGCCCGGTGCCCAAGCGCAGCCTGGTGCTGGCCTGGCGCGTGAGTTTCCCGCGACATAAGGCCATCGACCTGCTGCGGCGGGCCATTCAGGCCAGCAGTTCCGCCTACTGGAACTACAATACGGCCCACTCCCAGGAGGCCCCTGGGGTCATGGTGGAAAACCGGAACTGGTAGTGAAGCCCCTTTCGAAAATCGTCATCGTTGGTGGTGGCACGTCGGGATGGATGTCGGCGGCGATGCTGAGCCAGCACCTGAAGCGCGAGATCTGCGAGATCGAGCTGGTGGAGTCCGAGGAGCTCGGCACCATCGGCGTCGGCGAGTCGACCGTACCGCCGTTCGTCACGCTCCTCCACCGCCTCGGCATCGACGAGGCCGAGTTCGTGCAGGCCACGGATGCGACCTACAAGCTCGGCATCAAGTTCGTCGGCTGGCACGAGCGCAGCGATTCGTACTTCCATCCGTTCGGCGTCATCGGCAAGCCCATCGGCAACCAGGACTTCTACCAGTGCTGGCTGAAGGCGCGGGCGCATGGCGATGCGAGCTCACTCGCGGAATTCTCGCCGTGCAACGTCATGGCCGAGCAGAACCGCTTCTTCCATCCCGCCAAGGCGCGCAACACGCCGATCGGCGGCGCCAACTACGCGTTGCACGTCGATGCGCTGCGGGTCACGCAATACCTGCGCCGCTACGCCGAGGCGCGCGGCGTGCGCCGCATCGAAGGCAAGGTCGTCGAGGTGACGCAGCGCGAGGACGGGTTCATCGGCTCACTGCAGCTCGCGAACGGCGATTCGTTGGCCGGCGACTTCTTCATCGACTGCTCCGGTTTCCGCGCGTTGCTCATCGGCAAGACCCTGGGCGTCGACAGCGTCGACTGGTCCAACTACCTGCCCTGCGACCGCGCCGTCGCGTGCAAGACCGGGAACAGAGGGCCGCTCTTGCCGTACACGCGTGCCACCGCGCAGGCGGCCGGCTGGAGCTGGCGCATCCCGCTGCAAAGTCGGGTCGGCCAGGGCTACGTGTACTCGAGCCGCTTCTGCAGCGATGCCGCGGCCAGGGCCACACTGCTGCGCACCCTGGATGCCGCCTGCATCGAGGAGCCGCGCGTGATTCCGTACACCACCGGCCACCGGCGCAGGTTCTGGAAGCACAACTGCCTGGCCGTGGGCCTGTCGTCCGGATTCATCGAGCCGCTGGAGGCGACGTCCATCCACCTGATCGCGCGCGGCATCGAGTTCTTCCTGCGGTATTTCCCGGATCGCGACTGCGACGCGGCGCTGGTGCGCGAATACAACCGCCGCATGATCGCGGACTTCGAGGAAGTGCGCGATTTCATCGTGCTGCACTACGCCGCCACGGCGCGCGACGACACGCCTTTCTGGCAGTGGTGCCGCAAGATTCCACTGCCGGACACGCTGCGCGAGCGCATCGAGTTGTTCCGCGCCAACGGCGCGCTGCGCGAAGGCGTCGACGAGCTGTTCCGCGCCTCGAGCTGGCAGTCGGTATTCGAGGGCATGGGCATCCAGCCTTCGGTGTGGAATCCGCGCGTCGAGAATCTGGACTACGCGCACATCGCGGATTCCCTGAAGACCGCGCGCGCCGCGATCGCCGGCATGGTGGCGCATCTGCCGACGCACGAGGAGTTCCTGCAGAGCGTGCAGGCGGGTTAACGCGGGAAGAAATTCATCCCCGCGACTTTTCCCTGCTCGTCCAGCCCCACGATCACCCGGAACGACGCCTTCTCGAATTCCGCGTCGTATTCGTCGGCGCCCTGGTCGGTGACTTTCCTGAAGGTCAGGGTTTTCAGCGCGCCCTGTGAACCGACGAATTGCTGCAGCCCAGGAAGGCTCTGGCGCGTGAACTGTGCCATCCTGGCATCGAAGACATCGTAGTCGGGGTTGCCGGAGGCGAGGCCGGAAACCACCTTGCGAATGGCCGCCTCTGAACCCGGCGCCGCCTTCTGATCCTTGATG
>DASTRL010000131.1:0-40382 GCA_035761265.1 Steroidobacteraceae bacterium | reverse complement strand
CGCGACGAACGACTGGGTGGCCGCGGCCGTGCCGCGCGCCGCCGGAAACAGGTCGAGCATGCGCAACGTGAGGATGGGGAAGGCGAATTGCGCACCGATGGCGCCCAGGAACAGCAGTGCCTGCTGTAGCGGAACCGGGAGTTCGCCCAGCACCAGGTGCAGCAGCACGCGCACCAGCGCCGCCGAGAAGGTGATGCCGAAGCCGACCCGCACCTGGAACACGAGATCGAAGCGGCCGGCGGTGTAGCCGGCCACCGTGGCGCCCACCAGGATGCCGCTGATCACCGGCAGGAACAGCATCCAGTACGAAGTCTCGCCCATGTGCCAGTGCGTCTCGACGATGGCCGGAGCCGAGCCGATGAAGCAGGCGATGGAATTGAAGTTGAGCGCCGCCGCCATGGCCAGCATGATGAATTCCGGGTGACGCAGCACGGTCGCCGACGTGGCCACCAGGTTGCGTCCATTGAACGGGATGCGCGCCGTGGGCGGCAGCGTTTCGGGCAGCTTCCACCACGCGGAGAACGTGAAGATGAGCCCGCAGGTCACCATGACGGCGAACACCGCCCGCCAGCCGAAGGCCACGTGCGCCCAGCCGCCGATGATGGGCGCCACCGCCGGCGCGATGCTGAAGATCATCGTGGTCAGGCTCATCAGCCGCTGCGCGCGGGCGCCCTCGTACAGGTCGCGCACGATGGCGCGGCCGATGACCACGCCGACGCCCGCCGTGACACCCTGCAGCACCCGCGCCCCGATCAGCGCGGGGTAGTTAGGTGCCAGCGTGCACGCCACCGAGCCCAGGGTGTACAGGCCCATGCCCCAGATCATGACCGGGCGACGCCCCACGGCGTCCGACAGCGGGCCGTGCACCAGCGAGGCGAACGCGAACGGCAGCATGTAGGCCGTGAGCACCTGCTGCAGCTTCCAGGCGTCGACGTGCAACGCCTTCTCCATGGCGTGGAAGGCGGGAAAGAAGGTGTCGATGGAGAACGGACTCACCATCGACAGCCCGCCGATCAGCACGGCGAGCATGGCGTATCCGGGCAGTTTGTGTTGCAAGCGTGGGAATGCGCCCTATTCCGGGCGCAGGGATCTCAGGAATTGGGCCGCATCCTGTCCGTTTTCCATGACTTCGACAAGCGCCGATCCGACGATGACGCCGGCCACGTGGCCGCGCAGCTGCTCGACCTGCGCGCGGCTGCGGATGCCGAACCCCGCGCACACCGGTAGTTTGGCGGCGGCGCGCACGGCGTCGAGGTAGGACTGCACCTCCTGCGGCACGGCGGCCGTGCGCCCGGTCACGCCGGTCATCGTGACGGCGTACACGAAGCCCTGGCTGGCCTCACAGAGCCGCGCCAGGCGCGCGGGCTGTGTCACCGGCGTGACCATCTGGATGAGCGCGACGCCCTGCGGGGCGAGTGCGGCCCGAAGATCGCCGCTCTCGTCGTAGGGCAGGTCCGGCACGATGAAGCCGCAGACGCCAGCGCGGGCCGCCGTCGCGGCGAGCTCCGCGAGGCCGAAGGACAGCAGCGGATTCAGGTAGCTCATGAGCAGCAGCGGCGCGCGCGGCGCATTGCCGGCGGCGCGCATGGCGGCAAGCTCCTCCAGCACCCAGCGCAGCGTGACACCCTGGCGCAACGCCTCGCGGCTGGAGCGCTGGATGGTCATGCCATCGGCCATGGGATCGGTGAAGGGCACGCCGATCTCCACGACGTCTGCCTCGTCGCCGATCTGCTTCAGGTGTTCGCGAAACTTCTCGCGGCTGGGAAAGCCGGCCGTCACGAAGGCGACGATGGCGGTGCCGCCACGGGCTTCGCGAATCGCCGCGCTGATTCTTTCGCCCGGACTCATGGATTGCCCGCCAGAACCGTACGTTGCAGCGTCGGCATGTCCTTGTCGCCGCGGCCGGAAAGGCCGATCAGGATCTTCTTGCCGGGATTCTTCTGCGCCCAGCGCCGCGCGCCGGCCAGCGCATGCGCCGACTCGATGGCCGGCAGGATGCCTTCGCTGCGGCAGCACTCGGTGAGCGCTGCCAGCGATTCGTCGTCGGTCGCGCCCTCGTAGTGCACGCGCCCCGCCCACAGCAGCAGCGAGTGCTCGGGTCCGACGCCGGGGTAGTCGAGGCCCGCAGACACCGAATGCGTTTCCTGGATCTGGCCGTTCTCGTCCTGCAGCAGCAGCGAGTACGCGCCATGCAGTACACCGGGGCGGCCGTAGGCCAGCGTCGCGGCGTTCTGGCCCAGGCCGCGACCCGTGCCGCCGGCCTCGATGCCGATGATCTCCACCGAGGCGTCGCCGATGAACGGGTGGAACATGCCGATGGCATTCGAGCCGCCGCCCACGCAGGCGATCACCGCGTCCGGTAGTTTGCCGGTGCGTTCCAGAATCTGTGCGCGCGCCTCCTTGCCGATCACCGATTGCAGCTCGCGCACCAGGTACGGGAACGGATGCGGGCCCACCGCCGAGCCGATGATGTAGAAGGTGTCGGTGGGGTTTGCGACCCAGTCGCGGAAGGCCTCGTCGATGGCCGCGCGCAGCGTCTGGTCGCCGCTGGTCACGGGCACGACGGTGGTGCCCAGCAGTTTCATGCGGCCGACGTTCGGCGCCTGGCGTTCCATGTCCACGGCGCCCATGTACACCGTGCAAGGCAGGCCAACACGTGCGCAGGCCGCGGCCGTGGCCACGCCGTGCTGGCCCGCGCCTGTCTCGGCGACGATGCGCGTGACCCCGAGCCGCTTGGCGAGCAACGCCTGGCCGAGCGCATTGTTGATCTTGTGCGCGCCCGTGTGCGCCAGGTCCTCGCGCTTGAGCCAGACTTCGGCTCCCCAGGCCTTCGAGAGGCTGGGCGCATGGGTCAGCGCGGTGGGACGGCCGACCCAGCTTTTCAACTCAGCCGCGAGTTCCTGCTGGAAGTCCTGCGCATGCAGGTGCTGCTTCAGCGCCGCTTCGAGTTTCTCGAAGGCGGCGACCAGCGTCTCGGGAATGTAGCGCCCGCCGAACGGCCCGAAGCGGCCGCGGGAGTCGGGAAATTTTCCGGCGAGCTCATCGGCCAGCAGCTTTGCCCGGTCGATGTTCGCCAGGGATGGAATTGCGGAACTCATGCGGTCTCCAGTGCCGCCGCGCGCGCGGCGGCCACGAACTGCTCGATCTTGTGTGGATCCTTGATGCCGGGGCTCTGCTCGACGCCGCTCGAGACATCGACGCCGAACGGCTGCACGCGGCGGATGGCCTCGGCCACGTTGCCGGGATTCAGCCCGCCCGCAAGGATGACTTCGGCGCGGCGCGCCAGCGCCGCAGCCTGTTCCCAGTCGGTAGTCTGGCCGCTGCCGCTCACCGGGCCTTCGAACAACACGCGTCGCGGCAGCGCGCAGCCGTCGCTCGCTCCCGGACGCACCACCGGCAGCACGCCCAGCGTGCGCGGCAGATCGAGGGCGGCGAGGTCGTCGATGTCGGTCTGCAGGATGTCGGGAGCGAATTCCTGCAGGATGGCGCTCGCCTGCTCGCGTGTCGGGTGGCGCATCACCGCCACGCAGGCGATGCGGTGACGTGCCGGTGCAGCCAGCTCGCGGGCCCGCTGGGTCGTGACGTTTCGCACCGAGGGAGCGAACACGAAGCCGATGGCATCCACCTGGCAGGCGAGCGCGGCTTCAACCGCCGCGGGCGTGGTCATCCCGCAGAGCTTGATGAAGAGTGTGCCGGCCGCCGACGACATGTACGGCGCGCTCAAACTGCCGCCTCCGCGCGCGGCGCGCGCCCGGCCACGGCGGCGCGACCTTCGGCCAGCATGGCGCGCGCAAGCACCGCCGGGTCGGCGGCGGACATGAGCGCGCTGCCCACGAGCGCCAGGTCGTAGCCGGCCGATGCGACCCGCGCCGCATCCGCGGCGCTGGCCACGCCACTCTCGGCCACGCGCTTCACCGCCGTGGGCAGCGAGGCGGCCAGCCGGTCGAGCCGGCCGGGCACGACCTGCAAGCTGGTGAGGTCGCGTGAGTTCACGCCCACGAGCAGCAAGTCGCGCCGCGAATGGCGCGCGTCGACGAGCGCATGCGCCAGCTCGATGTCGGGCATGTCGAAGGCTTCGAGCAGCACGAACATGTCGAGCTCGAGCGCGGTGTCGATGAGCTTTTCCAGGTCCGGCCGCGGCAGCATGCGCAGTATGGCGAGCACGCCGCCGGCGCCGGCGACGCGGCCTTCGAGCACCTGGTAGCCGTCCACCAGGAAGTCCTTGCGCATGGCCGGCACGCCGAGCGGCGCGAGCGAGCGTGCGCCGGCAACCAGGTCTTCGAGCCTGCCGTCGAAGCGGCTGGGTTCGGTGAGGATGGACACGGCCGCCGCGCCCGCCCGTGCATAGGTGGCGACGCGCGCACCGACATCTTCTTCCGCGGCGGCCTTGAGCAGACCCACGGCCGGCGATCGCAGCTTCACCTCGGCGATGAGATCGAAGTCACCGAGCGCCAGTTTCGGCGCTGCGGGCAGATCGGATATGCGCGCGCGCAGCTCGCGCGCGGGCGCCTGTCCCTGGGCGGCGAGCGAGCGGGCACGCGAAGCCGCGGCCATGTTGCCGAGAAAGTCGGCACCGCTCATGCCGCGCCCCGTGAACCAAAGGTCGTGATGGCGTCGAGCGTGCGGGCCGCGGCGCCGCTGTCGATGGCTTCGCTGGCGATGCGCACGCCTTCGCGGGGCTCCTGCACGCGCCCCACGATTTCCAGCGCCAGTGCCGTGCCCAGCAACAACGCGTCGCGATGCGCGCCGCGTGCTTCACCGCGCAGCACGGCGCGCAAGGCGCGCGCATTCGAGGTCGCATCGCCGCCGGCAAGATCACCGGCACCGCACAGGTCCAGCCCGTAGTCCGACGGGCTGCGGATCTCGGCATGTACCTTGCCCGGGCGCACGTCGAGCACGGTGAACGGCCCGAGCGGCGTGGGCTCATCCCAGCCCTCGGCGCCGTGGACCACGAAGGCCCGCTCGATGGGCAGGCCGCTGAGCGCGTCGGCCATGAGCTGCGCCGTCGGCAGGTTGTAGGCGCCGGTGAGCTGGAATTTCGGCGCCGCCGGATTCGTCAATGGCCCGAGGATGTTGAACACCGTGCGTACGCCCATGGCCTGGCGGATCGGCGCGATGGCCTTCATGGCCGGGTGGTAGTGAGGCGCGAACAGGAAGGTGAAGCGTGTAGCCGCGAGGCAGGCGCCCGCCGCGGCCTCGTCCAAAGGTAGTTTGAGCCCGAGCTGCTCGAGCACATCCGCGCTGCCCGACTTGCTGGAAACCGAACGGTTGCCATGCTTCACCACGTCGACACCGCAGGCGGCGGTGAGCAGCGCCGCGCCCGTGGACAGGTTGAAACTGCCCGAGGCATCGCCGCCCGTGCCCACGATGTCGATGGCCCCGGGCGCGCCCGCGATCTGTGGCTGGCGTGCGAGCGAGCGCATGGCGCGCGCGAAGCCGCGCACTTCCTCGGGCGTGACTCCTTTCGAGCGCAGCGAGGCCAGCAGTGCACCGGCCATGGGTGGCGGCATGTCGCCCGCGGTCAGCGCGCGCAGCAGTTCCGCCGCCTCGTCTTCGCTCAACGATTTGCCGGACAGGAGGTGTTCGAGCGTGTCGCGGATCATTGCCGGCCCCCGCTCATGCGCAGGAAATTGCCGATCAGCGCCGGGCCGTCCGGCGTGAGCACGCTCTCGGGATGGAACTGCACGCCCTCCACTTTCAGCGATCGGTGTCGCACGCCCATGATCTCGCCTTCGGGCGTGCGCGCCGTGACCTCGAGATCCGCTGGCAGCGACTCGGGCTTGGCGATCAACGAGTGATAGCGGCCCACCTCCGCATTGGCCGGCAGCCCGGCGAACAGGCCCTTGCCGTCGTGCGAGACCTGCGAGGTCTTGCCGTGCATGAGGCGCCCGGCCCTGACTACCTTGCCGCCGAACACCTCGACGATGGATTGATGCCCGAGGCAGACACCGAACACCGGCACTTCGCCCGCGAAGGCGCGGATCATGTCCATGGAGACGCCCGCATCGTACGGTGTTCCCGGCCCGGGCGAGATGCATAGATGCGTCGGAGCGAGCCGCCTGGCCTCATCGACCGTGATCGCGTCATTGCGCCGCACGTCGACCTCCGCTCCCAGCACCATGAAGGCCTGCACCAGGTTGTAGGTGAAGGAATCGTAGTTGTCGATCAGCAGGAGCTTCACGCCGCTCATAGCCCCTCCGCCGCGAGCTTGAGCGCGCGCGCCATGGCGCCGGACTTGGCGACCACCTCGTCGTATTCGGCGGCGGGCACGCTGTCCGCCACGATGCCGGCGCCGGCCTGGTAACTGTATTCATCGCCGCGGAACACCAGCGTGCGGATGGTGATGGCCTGGTCCATGTCGCCGCGCGCGCCGAAGTATCCCACCGTGCCGCCGTACAACCCCCGGCGCACCGGCTCGAGCTCGTCGATGATCTGCATTGCGCGAACCTTGGGCGCGCCGACCAGCGTGCCGGCGGGAAACGTCGCCGCAAACAGGTCGAAGGCGTCGCGGTTCGCCGCGATCTGCCCCTTCACGCCGCTGACGATGTGCATCACGTGGCTGTAGCGCTCGATGACGCGGTAAGGATCCACGTGCACGCTGCCGGCCCGCGCCACGCGGCCGAGATCGTTGCGCGCGAGGTCGACGAGCATCACGTGCTCGGCATTTTCCTTCACGTCCGCGAGCAGCTCGCGTTCGCGCGCCTCATCGGTGGCCGTGTCCTCGGCGCGCGGCCGCGTGCCGGCGAGCGGACGCAGTTCGGCGCGGCCACCCACGTTCACTTTCACGAGCGCCTCGGGCGAGGAACCCACCACGGTGAGATCGCCGAGCTTGCAGTAATACATGTAGGGAGAAGGATTGATGAGGCGCAGCGCGCGATAGGCTTCGAAGGGGTCCAGCGAATGGCGGCCCGCGAAGCGCGACGCCAGCACCAGCTGATAGACGTCGCCGGCGGCGATGTATTCCTGGGTACGCTTCACGCCGGCGATGTAGTCGTCGCGCGTCAGCGAGCCGACGGCCGGTGAATAACGCTCGCCGCCGCCGTCCCGCCTGGAGCTGTCAGGAATCCCGCCGCGCAGCGCGGCGATCACTTCTCGCCTGAGCGACTGGCGCTCGGATTCCTCGCCGGCGTGCAGCAGCGCGATTCCGCGCGTCAGGTGGTCGAACACCAGCATGGATTCAGGCGCGACGTAGTGCATGTCCGGCACCGGGTTCTCGGCGCGCGCGCGGGAAGGCAGGCGTTCGAAATAGCGCACCACGTCGTACGAGGCGTAGCCGACGAGACCTCCGGCCAGCGGCACGCCCGACATCTCGGGCCGCGGCTTGGGCGCCGCCTTGAGCGCCAGGCGCAACGCGGCCAACAGCTCATCACGGCCTTCAGGACGCGGTTGCGTGGTGTGGCCCACCTTGAGACCGGCATGGTCGAGCTTCACCTCGAGGCAATTGCCGAAGCCGATGAACGAATACCGCGCGAGGCGTTCGCCGCCCTCCACGCTCTCCAGCAAAAAGCGCGGGTTGAACGAACCCAGCTTGGCGAAGGCCGACACCGGGGTGTCGAGATCGCCGGCGATGTCAAAGGGCGGTTTCACCGCGTTTGCTCCATGAACAACAAATCTTGCAGACAACAAAAAACCCATCTCTGGCGTTACCGGAGATGGGTTCCTTGAAAACTCGCTCTGATCAGTTCAGACGTGCAAAGGCATAGCCCCTCTCCTTACGGGAGGCGCCACCACCAAGCCTTGCGGATGCCGTTGTTGATCATGAGGGCAGCGAGTATCGCCAACGGGATTCCCGCGCGTCAAGGCTTCATGTGATGACGCCCGCGAGCCAGTGCATGAAGTCTCTCCAGGCATCGCTCTGCCGCAGGACTTCCCGGTATCTCTGCAGCACCAGCAGCCCTGTTCCGAATATGTATACAACGTGAATCTGTCGCTTTCGCACCCAGTCGACGGACATCGCGATCAGCACCGGCGAAAGCCAGACCAGCAGGTAGGGAATGACATCTGCCGCGGCCACCGAGGCGGTGCCCTTGAACCAAGGCATGCGTCCGACACCGGCGATGACCAGGGCCGTGGTGGCGAGCAGGATGAACCGCTTGTGAAATTCGGGCCTGCGCCGGGCGATCCATGCGCCACCCAGGAAAATCGAAAACATCCCCATATCGACGAGCGGGGCGGTGAAGAGCCGCTCCACCGACGCGGGCCCTTGCGCGGCGGCCCGCTCGGCGACCCCCTGCAATGCGAAGCCAAGCCCGATCAGCACCACCGCGACGCCGAAGGCCATGCCCCAGCGGCCGACCGCCACGTGCAATGCAACACGACGGCTCATCGCGAGATACGCCTGCAATCCCACGAGGCAGAGCCAGCCCATCGCCGTGGCCACGTGAAGATGCAACAGCCAGCGGCGGTGCAATCCGCCGAAGAAGAAGTCGCGAAAGTAGTCATCCCAGAACCCCACGATGGCAAACACGAGCATGAGCATCGCGAGTGGAAGGTAGATGGATAGGCCGCGACCGGAAGCGGCGGTAGACAGGGATGTGTTCATTGGTTTCAACTCGTTGTGCCCGGGAATGGGCGACGGCAGCGTCGTGCGCCACCGGGACTCACGTCTGCGAAAGCGCGATGAATCCTTCTGAAACCTTCTGAATGCGGACATGAACGAGGCCGATAGCCAACAAAGTTACGAGACCGGCGGCTTTCGCATCGACCCGGCACAGCGTGTATTGCTGGGCGCGGACGGCGGGCGCGTGCCATTGTCGTCCCGCGCCTTCGAGCTACTGCTGATGTTCGTGCGCCATCCGGGCGAGCTGCTCGACAAGAACCGGCTGATGGCGGCGGTCTGGCCGAACAACGTGGTGGAGGAGAACAATCTCACCCAGAGCGTCGGCGCGCTGCGCAAGGCGCTGGGCGAAGCGCCCGGCGAACACCGGTTCCTGGTGACCGAGCCGGGCCGTGGTTATCGCTTCGTAGCGCCGGTGCGGAAAGTTGCCGCGTTGCCCCGAAAACGGTGGCCGCGCCCGGCGCGGATCGCACCGATCGCACTGGGGCTGCTGTTGGTGGGAGGCATCGTCGCCGCAATCTGGTCGTGGCGGCGCGCCGAGTCACCAGCCATCGACAGATCCATTGCCGTGCTCCCATTCGAGAGCCACAGCGAGGCGAGCGACAACGCCTACCTCGCGCTCGGCATCCAGGACGAGGTGCTGACGCTCCTGACCCGCGTCGCGGACCTGCGCGTCGTGCCGCGCACCTCGACGCTGCGCTACGCGCATGGCGAGGTCCCCGGCCCGCAGATCGGCCGCGAGCTTGGCGTCTCCTATCTACTCCAGGGAAACGTGCAACGGGCCGGAGACACGATCCGTGTCCG
Source organism: Steroidobacteraceae bacterium (assembly GCA_035761265.1). GTDB lineage: Bacteria > Pseudomonadota > Gammaproteobacteria > Steroidobacterales > Steroidobacteraceae > CADEED01. The sequence goes on along the minus strand of DASTRL010000131.1, from coordinate 31,021 downwards.
CGTGACGCTGGTCGACGCGGCAGCCGACCGCAATCTCTGGGCCCAGTCCTACGAGCGATCGGCCGCGGATATCTTCGCCATCGAGAGCGAAGTGGCGCAGTCGGTGGCCGCGGCCTTGCAAGCGCGACTCACGGGTGAGGAACGGCGCCTCCTGGCGCGGCCACCGACCGAGAGTGCCGAGGCCTACGACGCTTACCTGCGGGCTCGCGCATCGGCCGAACGAATCAGCCGCACGGAGTCGGAGATCCAGGCGGCCATCTCTGCGTATGAGGAAGCCGTGCGCGCCGACCCCGGGTTCGCGATCGCCTGGGCTCAGCTGTCGCGACGCCATGCGAATCTCTATTCACTGGCCTACGACCGCTCGCCCGCGCGTCGTGAGGCGGCGGCGCGCGCACTCGACGAGGCTTCGCGGCTGGCACCGGATCTCTGGGAGACGCAGTCTGCGCGTGCGTATTTCATGTTCGTAGTTGCAGGTGACCTTGACGGTGCCGAGCGTCTCTATCGTGACTTGGAACGCCGTGCTCCACAAAGAGGTGAAGCTGCGGGCGGCCTCTTCCTGGTGACACGCGAGCTCGGTCAGTTCGACCTCAGCCTCGAGTACGCGCGGCGCGCCCTGCAACTCGATCCGTTGAATCCGTATGTCCAGGCCATGGTGTGCCAGTCATATGCGACCGGACGCGAGCTCGATCTGGCAATGCAGACCTGCGAACGCGCGCTCACGTTGTTGCCGGGCGACCCGGGCACGCGCGCGCTGCTCGCCACCATCTACCAAGCGCGCGGCGAGCTCGATCGGGCCCGGCATCAACTGCAAGGACTCACGCCGGCGCCGGACGACTGGCGATCGCTGAGGGTCATGAGCCGGCAGCTGATGCTCGACCGGAAACCCGCGGACGCGGCCGGTTTGCTGGAGCGTGCACTCGAACACGCCAACGAGCTCGGCATGCGCCGCGGGTTCGTGCGGCGCTGGTTGGCCGACGCGCAGCGCTTGGCCGCAGATCCCGCGGCGGCACGTGCCTCGTACGCAGGAGCTCTGGCGGACCTCGAGTCGGAGATTGCAAGGCAGCCCGACAATCCGGCAATCATGGCCGAAACGGCTGTGGTTCACGCACGCCTGGGATCACGGCAGGCTGGCGAGCGACTGCTGCAACGCTGCATGGAGCCCGCTGGGACCCCGCGGCGCGAATCATCGATCGCCGACTGCCGCCTGGCAGGCATGCAGGTCGCACTGGCTGCCGGTGACGCCGCGGAGGCGGTCAGGCAGCTGCGGGAGGCTTTGACGATGCGCGGCGCATTTCCGCCGCTTACGCGGGCGCTGTTGCGGCTGGATCCGGAGTTCGACCCCCTGCGCACCCGCGATGATTTCCGCGCGCTTCAATGAACTAGTAACGCGGTGACATGGCAGAATCGTCGGGCCCATACCACGGAGCGAACGATGCCACGACGACTGATTTCCTCGGGTTCCACCTTCGAAAAGAGCATCGGCTACTCGCGCGCCGTGGTGGACGGGGACTGGATCTTCGTCTCCGGCACCACCGGCTTCGACTACGCCACGATGACCATCCAGGACGACGCGGTGGCGCAGTGCGAGCAAGCCCTCAAGAACATCGAGGCAGCGTTGAAGCAGGCGGATTCCGGCTTCGCGGACGTGGTGCGCGTGCACTACCTCATGACCAGTGCGGCGGACTTCGAGCGCTGCTGGCCCGCGATGGGCCGGGCCTTCGGCGAAGTCAGGCCCGCGGCCACCATGATGGTGGTGGGGCTGGCCGATCCACGCATGAAGATCGAGATCGAGGTGACGGCGCTGCGCCGCAAGCCCCGGAGCGCGCCCCGGGCGGCCGCGGCCGCCACCGCGAAAGCCGCGCCGCGCAGGAAGGCAAAGGCGAAGGCGGCACGCCGCAAGAAGTAGCTGCGAGGATCCGATGCCGGCAGATTTCGAGAAGTTAGGCGTGTTCTACCTGGGCCGGGAGTACGACCCGGCGACGAATGCGCTCAAGGACGACCTGGTCCTGTACGACTCGCAGGACCTGACGACGCACGCGGTGTGCGTTGGCATGACGGGCTCGGGGAAGACCGGACTGTGCCTGTCGCTGTTGGAAGAAGCGGCCATCGACGGCGTGCCGGCGATCTGCATCGATCCGAAGGGCGATCTCGGCAACCTGCTGCTGACCTTCCCCAACCTTGCACCCGCGGATTTCGAGCCGTGGATCGATGCCGGCGAGGCGCAGCGCAAGGGCGTGAGCACCGCCGAGCTGGCGGCGAAGGCCGCCGAGACCTGGAAGAGGGGCCTCGCGGAATGGGGCCAGGACCCATCGCGGATCTCCCGCCTGCGCGCCGCGGCCGACGTCGCCATCTATACACCCGGGGCCGAGACGGGCCTGCCGCTCTCGGTATTGCGCTCCTTCGCGCCGCCCGCCGCCGCGGTGCTCGGCGATTCCGGCGCGTTGCGCGACCGGGTGACTTCGATGGTCTCGGGCCTGCTGAGCTTGTTGGACATCGAGGCGGACCCGATCGGCTCGCGCGAGCACATCCTGCTCGCGAACCTGGTCGAGAGCGCGTGGCGCCAGGGAATCGCGCTCGACGTGCCGGCGCTGATCCAGGCCGTGCAAAAGCCGCCGTTCGACAAGCTCGGCGCCTTCGATCTGGAGACTTTCTTTCCGGCGAAGGATCGGTTGAAGCTCGCAATGCAGCTCAACAACCTCATCGCCTCGCCCGGCTTTGCCACCTGGATGCAGGGCGAGCCACTCGATGCGCAGCGCCTGCTGTTCACGGCCGACGGCAGGCCACGCATCGCCATCATTTCCATCGCGCACCTGAACGATGCCGAACGCATGTTCGTGGTCACGCTGGTGCTGAACGAGCTGATCGCCTGGATGCGCGCGCAGTCCGGCACCTCCTCGCTGCGCGCCGTCTTCTACATGGACGAGATCTTCGGCTATTTCCCGCCGAGCGCGAATCCGGCTTCCAAGCCCCCGATGCTCACGCTGCTCAAGCAGGCGCGCGCCTTCGGCCTGGGCTGCGTGCTCGCCACGCAGAATCCCGTCGACCTCGACTACAAGGGGCTCGCGAATTGCGGCACCTGGTTCATCGGGCGTCTGCAGACCGAGCGCGACAAGCTGCGGCTGATCGAAGGACTGAAGTCGGCGCAGGGCGGCGGCGAGGAGACCAATCTCGAAGCCCTGATGTCCAGTCTCACGCAGCGCGTGTTCCTGATGCGCAACGTGCACGAGGATGCGCCGGTGCTCATGAAGACGCGCTGGGCGCTTTCGTACCTGCGCGGCCCGCTGACCGGGCCTGAGATCGCGCGCGCCATGGCCGATCGCAAGTCCGCGTCGGTGCCCGCGACCCGGGGAGCGAGCATCCCCGATGCCACGCCCCCAGGCGCCGCCTCATCTGCCGATGCTCGTCCTGCCGTGGGCGCCGGCATCAGCGAATACTTCCTGCCGGCATCCGCGGGGAGCGGCGGCATCCTCTACAAGCCCATGATCGCGGGCTTCGCCAAGCTGCATTTCGTCGACGCGAAGCTCGGGCTCGACGCCTGGGAAACCACCGGCTGGCTCGCGCCGCTGGACGACGGCGGCAATGCCTCCTGGGAGGATGCGACCGCGGATGCGCAACTCAGATCGCGCCTCACGAATGCGCCGGCTGCATCCGCGCAGTTCGCCGAACTCCCCGGCGTCGCGCTGCGCGCCGCGAGCTACGCGGCCTGGGCGAAGAGTCTGCAGGCGCGGCTCTATGAGACCGCGCGGGCGCGCGTGATGTTCTGCGAGGCCTTCAAGTGCAGCTCGAAGCCGGGCGAATCCGCGGGCGACTTCCGGGCTCGGCTGGCGCTCGCCGCGCGCGAGAAGCGCGATGCGGCGGTGGCCGAGCTGCGCCGCAAGTGGCAGGCCAAACTACTGCAGCTCGCCGACCAGATCCGCCGCGCCGAGGAACGGCGTGCACGCGAGCAGTCGCAACTCTCGCAGCAGAAGATGCAGACGGCGGTGAACATCGGCAGCTCGATCCTCGGTGCGCTGCTGGGACGCAAGGCCATCTCGACGACCAATATCGGACGCATCGGGACGGCGGCGCGCTCCGCCACGCGCATCGGGCGCGAGTCCGAGGACGTGACCCGCGCGGAAGAAGGCCTGGAGGTGCTGCGACAGCGCCTCGCCGACACGCAGCGGGACGTGGAAGCCGAAGTGGCGCGACTCGAGGCGACGCTGGATCCTTCCACCATGGCGCTCACGTCGGCGGAAGTGCCCGCTCGCAAGGCGGACATCGCCGTGGGCGAGGTCGCGCTGGTGTGGGTGCCGTGGCGCAAGGGCGCGGACGGATTTCCCGCGCCGGCCTATTGACGAGGTAAGAATGAAAGAACTCATCGACATGCTGACCGGCAGCCTCGGCGTGGACGCCAGGCAGGCCGAAGGTGGCGCGGCCGTGCTGTTCAAGGCGGCCAGGGACAAGCTCGGCGAAGGGGAATTCTCCCGGTTGTCGGCCGCCGTGCCCGGCTTGTCCGATCTCGTCACCAAGGCGCCCTCCTCGGGCGGCGGCGGGCTCGGTGGATTGCTGGGTGGCATCGCCGGCGCAATGGGCGGCAATGCGGCCCTGATCAGCACGATTGTCGGCGGCTTCGGCAAACTGGGGCTCACGACCGAGGATGCCAAACGATTCGTGCCCGTGATCCTCGAATTCCTGCACAGCAAGGCCGGCCCCGAGGTCGTGTCCCGGCTCGAAAAAGCGCTCCGCGCCTGAGACCTTTCCCATGCCTTCCTTCGACGCAGTATCCGAACTCGATTCCCATGAGCTCACCAATGCGGTGGACCAGGCGAACCGCGAGCTCGCGCAGCGCTTCGACTTCAAGGACACCGGCGCGACGTTCACGCTCAAGGAGAAGGAGCTCATCGTGAGCCTGAAGGCGCCGGCGGAATTCCAGCTCAAGCAGATGATCGACATCCTGACGCAAAGGCTGGGTAAACGCGGCATCGAGGCGCGCTGCATGGAGAAGAAGGATCCGGTGACCAACCTCGCCGAGGCCCGGCAGGACGTGGTGCTGCGCCATGGCATCGACCAGGACACCGGCAAGAAGCTGCAGAAAATCCTCAAAGAATCGAAGCTCAAGGTGCAGGCACAGATCCAGGGGGATCAGCTTCGCGTCACCGGCAAACAGCGCGACGAGCTGCAGGCGGCGATCGCACTGCTCAAGAAGGCCGAGGTCGATCGGCCGCTGCAGTTCAAGAATTTCCGCGACTAGCAGGTTGTTGAAAAAGTGTTGTCCTGCACTTTTTCAACGTCGCTTACGAAAGTCGTGGCTTTCGCGCGCTCCCGCAATCAAGCACTTGCAGTGCATGATTGCGCCGGGCCATCCATGGCCCGGCACTAGCAGGCTGTTTTTCAACAGCCTGCTAGTCAGGCGGCGCGCAGCTTGATCGCGAACGTGTAACGCGCCACCGGGCAGTTGCGGTTCGGAGGCTTGCCCGCGTGGCGGATCGCGCCATCGAACAGCACCAGGCGCGCGGGTCGCGGACTGACGGCGATCTGCGCATCGCCCGACTCGTCGTAGAACAGCGTCTCGCCACCCCACTCGCAGTCCCACTTCTCGCAGAGAAACCACAACGCGGTCAATTCCGGCGCGGTGCCGGCGGCATCGATGTGCGTGAGCAGCGCATCGCCGAATGACGCGAAGTTGGTGTACACACGATAGGGAAGAAACCTTTGCGCCGGCCGCACCGCCACGATGGCGCGCTCGGTGGCCTGCCAGAGCGTGGTGCGCGGCAGGTTCTCGAGCGGCATCTCGCATACCCAGTGCCTGAACTCCGAATCGGCGCGGGCGCTCTCGGTGCGGGTGAAGGAGGCCTGGGTGATCGCGCTGTGGTAACGCGCGGATTCCTCGACCGTCACGAGCTGGTCGAATACGAATACGTCGCGACCGGATACCTGCACCGAGCGCGCCGGCGCGATCACGCCATCTTCTCCATGCCCATCATGCTCGGCGCCGCGCAATGCTCGCGAATGTAGTCGTCATGCAAGGGAAACGTGGCCACGCGCCTGGCGACCGCCTCGCGCATCAGCCCGAAACGGCGCGCGAGCTCTTCGTCCGAAGGAATGTCGGCGAAGGGATGGTAGCTTCGCGGCCGCAGGCCCTGGCCCTGGAGTATCGCGAACCAGCTCGGCTCTTTGAAGAGCACCCCGGCCTCGATGATGATGTTGCCGTTCTGTTCGTACATGTCCCAGCGCTGCTGCAACGACTCGGATTTTGGCAGCGCGCGGCAGTGCCGCCAGAACGGCGTGTCTTCGCGTTCTGTCGCGGTGTAGTGCAGGACCAGCAGGTCGCGGATTTCCTCGAGCTCGTTCCGGGCGAGTGCGTTGAATTTCGCCGTGGTTGCCGCGTCGAATCCGTCGCTCGGGAACATGAACAACAGACGCGCCACCATCGACTGGATCAGGTGGATGCTGGTGGATTCGAGCGGTTCGAGGAAGCCGCTCGACAGACCGACGGCCACGACATTCTTCTTCCACACTTCCTTGCGACGACCGGCGACGAAACGCAACGGGCGCGGCGCACCGAGGGGCGCACCGTCGAGCCGCGACTGCAGCCTGGCCGCGGCCTCATCGTCGCTGATGAACCGACTGCAGTAGACATAGCCGTTGCCGGTGCGGTGCTGCAGCGGGATGCGCCACTGCCATCCGGACTCTCGCGCAGTCGATCGCGTGTATGGCGTGGTCGCCTCGACCCGCTCGCATGGCATCGCAACCGCGCGGTCGCAGGGCAGCCAGTGGCTCCAGTCTTCATAACCGGCCCGGAGCGTCTGCTCGATGAGCAGGCCGCGGAACCCCGAGCAATCGATGAAAAAGTCACCGGCGACGACACGGCCATCGGCAAGTTTCACCGACTCGATGAATCCGCTTTCGGCATGTTGGCTGACATGCACGATCTTGCCCTCGATGCGCCTCACTCCCATCCCTTCGGCCAGGCGCCGCAGGAATCCCGCGTACAGACCTGCATCGAAGTGATAGGCGTAGGTCATCGGATCGACGGGCAGTCGATCGCCCGGAAGGACCTGGCCGAAGCGGCCCTGCCGGCAGGCGACGATGTTCTGGCAGAACACTTCGGCAGGAACAGTTCCACCCTGCGCCAGGTGACGGAGCCAGAAATGATGGAAATAGACGCCGTGCATGGGCACGCCGTAGAAGCCGAATGGATGGATGTACGCCTCGCCGGCGCGGTGCCAATCCACGAATTCGATGCCGAGCTTGAAGCTCGCCTGCGTCGCGCGCATGAAATCGTTCTCGTCGATGCCCATCAGGCGATTGAAGTCGCCGATCGGCGGGATGGTCGCTTCCCCGACGCCGACCGTGCCGATCTCCTCGGATTCGATCAGCTCGATGGAATAGGGCACGCCCTGTGACAATTTGGCGAGATATGTCGCCGCCATCCATCCGGCGGTGCCTCCACCGACGATGACGATCTTGCGAATCTTTCGTTGCATGGGAGCCTCAGGACGCCGGCCGCGCGGCGGACGTTGCCTGGCGACGTACGAATTCCATGTGGGGTGGCATCGATGCGGCGAGCTGCTGGACATGCGTGCGCAACGCCGTGGCGTCCTTGGGCGCGAGCCGGCCGACCTGCGTCCGGATCTGCAGCTCGAGCGTGTCCGGCAGGCAGCCGCAGCCCAGCAACAGCCACGCCCAGTCCGTCTCCTCGAATGATTCATGGTCCTGCAGATTTATGCGGCCATTGCTCGCGTACAGCTCGAGGCGGTGCGCGAGCCGCTCGGGCAACGGCGCGGATCTCGTCGCCTCCCAGAACGCGCCCGCGCGCGCGGCGCCTGCCCGGTAGTGCGCCAGCGTGAAATCTCGGACCGCATCGGCGTGTTCCGCCATCACGCGATTGTATTCGACCGACTCGATGCCACTGGCCACGTCGAGCGGCATGAGCTCGATGAATGTGCCCAGACCGATCAGTGCGAGGTGCAGGTCGGCACCCGCCAGCGGCTCGAGTTCGACGGCAGCGGCGCCCAGAGCCAGACAGTTCCTGGCCCAGAAACTGCGGCGGCGTCCGGGCGAGAAACGCGTGAGGCGTGGTTCACCTTGAACGACCGCCCCCAGATGCTCGAGGGATGCGCGCGCCGCGGCGTCGTCCATGAAATGGCTGCTGAAAGCCTGGCCGACCATCGACGCGCGGGCGAGCGGCGCGCGCCACGCCCAACCCGCGGCGGTGGCAAACGTCTGCGTCACGGCCGGCGCAACTTCGACGCCGGATGCGAGCGAAGACCACATGCGATCACACGGGAACCACTGCGACCAATCCTCCCGGCCATCACTCGCGACGCGTGAGATCAGGTGCGCGTCGGGACCGGAACAATCGACGTAGTAGTCTGCGCTGACACGGGAGCCGTCCGCGAGTTGCAGAGCCTGGATGGCGCCCTGCTCATTCAAAGACAGTCCGGCAAATCGTGCGGGACATTCGTGCACGCCGAGACGCAAGGCATGCGCCCGCAGGTAGTCAGAGTAGGCGGCATCCTCGAAGTGGAATCCATAGGTGAAGCTGGAAGTCAGCGAACCGCTTTCGCCCATCGGCCGCGCGAACCTGCCGAGTCGGGCGGCAGTGCCGGCCAGCGAGAATTCCTCGGGTCGTGAGTTCCTGCCCGCCAGGCCTTCGCCTTGCAGATATTTGTAGAAAGCTGCGCCACCGATCTCGACGCCGATGTCACCGTGCGCATGGAGAAAGCGGGTGCCTTCGCCCTGCCAGCCGACGAATTCGGTTGCCAGCCTGAACGTGGCGCCGGTTTGCTGCACGAGATGAGATTCGGTGATGCCGAGCAGGCCGTGAATGCCGCGTTGCGACGGCAGAGTCCAGCGTCCGATACGTGCGTCGGCGGACGTACCCGTATCGACGACCGACACTTCGAATTGCCGCTGTCCGAAGGCGCGATGCAAACCGGCAGCCGAGATCCATGCCAGGGGTCCGGCGCCCGCGACGATGATCCTGCGAATTCCACTCATGACCGACCGGCGGCCGCGACCGGCGGCACGGCCGGGCAGTAGTGACGCAGGAAGTCCTCATGTGCGGGCATGCGCGCGACCGCCACCTGGATGCTCTTGCGTATCTGCTGGAGCTGACTCTCGGTCTCGGCGAGATCCATCGCGCCGGCGCGCAGATCGTGGCCGCGCGGCATCACACGCTGGCCGAAATACACGGCGAGCCAGCTAGGCTCGAGGAACAATCCATCCTTGTACGTCACGACGTGGGCGCGCGTGCGGAACAACTCCATCTTGTGGGTGAGGCTGTCCGGGACGCTCATCGTGCGGCAGTAGTTCCAGATCGGCGCGTCATCGCGCTCCGTGGCGTGGTAGTGAAGGATGAGGAAATCCCGCACGCGGTCGTATTCCATCTCCATCCAGCGATTGAATGCTGCCACCGTGCGCGGGTCGTACTGGCCCGTCGACATCGCGCGTTCCGTGAGGTAGTCGATGAGCGTGGTGATGGCGATCTGGATCAGGTAGATGCTGGTCGACTCCAGCGGCTCGAGGAAACCACTCGACAATCCGATCGCGACCACATTCCGGTTCCAGGACTTGCGGCGCCGCCCGGTCACGAATCGCAGCGGGCGCGGCGTGCCGAGCGGCTTGCCCTCGAGCCGCGCGAGCAGCTTCGACGCAGCTTCGTCGTCGCTGATGAACTGGCTGCCGTAGACATAGCCGTTGCCCATGCGGTGCTGCAACGGGATACGCCATTGCCAGCCGGCTTCGCGGGCAGTGGCGCGCGTGTACGGCGTCAGGGAGCCGGAGTTCTCGCATGGCACGGCCATCGCGCGATCACAGGGAAGCCAGCGGGTCCATTCGTCGTATCCGGTTTTCAGCGCCTGCTCGATCAGCAGGCCGCGAAATCCCGAGCAATCGATGAACAGGTCGCCGGTCACCAGCTCGCCACTGTCGAGCTTCACCGATTCGATCCAGCCGTCCTCGGCACGCAATTGGACATCGACCACCTTGGCGTCCGTGCGCTGCACGCCGCGCGCCTCGGAAAACCCGCGCAGGTATTGCGCATACAGCGAGGCGTCGAACTGGAAGGCATAGCCGAACGTGGACATGATGTCGCGCGGATCGTCGGCGGGCGGGGCGAACTTGTTGGCGCGTGACGCCATGATGGGCAGGGAGTATTCGGCGAGGTCGGAGGTGTCGCCCGTCGCCCTCAGTCGCAACCAGTGGTGATGGAAAGGGACCCCGGCGATTCGCGAGCCATACGCGCCGAAGGGATGGATGTAGCTGTCGCCGATCCTCGCCCAGTCGACGAACTCGATGCCGAGCTTGAAGGTCGCCTGGGTCCTGGCCATGAGCTCACGTTCGTCGATGCCGATGCGCCGGTTGAAGAACCGGATGTGCGGCAGCGTCGCCTCGCCCACACCGACGATGCCGATCTCGGTGGATTCGATCAGGCGGATGGAACGTTGCGTCGGACCGAACACCGCCGCGAAGGCGGCGGCCGTCATCCAGCCGGCCGTACCGCCACCGACGATCACGATCTTGAGCGGGGATGGCACGAGCTCGAGATTCTCCAGAGGCCGTAAAGAAAAGGGCGCGCCGTATCGTATACGGCGCGCCCCATCAACGTCAGACGAGCGATTTACTGGAAGCGATAGCGAACGCCCATTTGCAGGCGCATGTCGTTCGTGAACCACGACCGCGGCAACAGCAGGCCATCCTGGTTCACCTGTTGCAACAGCACGCTCTCTTCCTCCAGCACGTTCTGCGCGTCGAGGAAGATGTCCCAGCTGCTGCCCGGCCTGTAGTGGAACGATGCGTCGAGCTGGCCGTAGGCCTTCTGCCAGATCGGCAGCTTGATGCAGCAGTCCGCCTGCGTCTGCAGGAACTGGTCGCGCCAGTTGTATGCCAGGCGCGCCGAGAACTTCTGCTTCTCGAACATCAGCACCACGTTGTAGGCCGACTTGGAGAACCCTTCGAGCGGCAGGTCGGTGAACGAGATGTTGGCGTCCTGGGTCACTGTGCCGCCGCCCGACACGATGGTCAGGCCAGAGTTGTTGACACCCTGGTTGTCGACGTACGTGTAGTTCGCCTGGATACCCAAGCCGTTCCACGGTTCTGGCAGCCGGTCGAAGAAGGTCTGGTAAGCCACTTCGGCGCCGGTCACCTTGGCACCATCGGCGTTCACCGGCCGCGTCACGTTGACGGTACGGGTGACGCCATTGTTGGTGAGCTGCTCGTCCTCGGAGGCCTTGATGATGTAGTCGTTGAACTTCTTGTAGAACACCGCTGCGGTGAACGAACCCACGCTCGAGAAATACCACTCGTAGGTGAGGTCGAGCTGATCCGCGGTCGTCGGCTTGAGCCTGGGATTGCCCGTGTCGGCCGTGTACCGCGGGGTCCATGCCACAGGTGCGCTGGTGCAATCGCCCGGCGTGCTCCACGTCACCGTGCCATCGGCGCACGTTCCCTGGTCTACACCGACCGTGTAGTAGTACTTGTATAGACCCATGTCGGCCCGTGACAGCGCACGAGACGCCGCGAAACGCACGAACTGATCGTCGGTGAGCCCGAAGCGGACGTTCAGGCTTGGCAACATGTTCGTGTGCGATGCGCCGGCCGACGCGAAGTACGACCCCTGGTTCATGAAGGCGATGTCCTCGGGCGTCGCCAGGCTTCGCGGATTGATCGCCGGCTGTTCCGGAGTCGGCGGACTCGGAGCCTGGTAGAGCGGGAACTGAGCACCGCCCGTGGAAGACACATCCGTCTTCACCCATCGCACACCGATGTTGCCGCGGACGCTGATGTTGCCGAGCTTGGTCTCCTCGTTACCGAACTTCAGCATGACGTACGCAGCGCGCGTGTCTTCCGTCACGTCCAGCATTTCGACCGGGCAATACAAGCCACCGGGGCTGCTGGGATCCGCGCAGGCGCGTTCGCCCAGGGCGACCCAGGAATTGCTGCGGCCGTTACCGTACAGCGCGCGGGTGGCGCCGTAGTTGTCGACGATGTCGAAACGCGGATGCAGGAAGGTGCCGCCGTCGAATACGCCGCCGCCGACCAGGTTCGGACCCAGGTCCTTGGCGATGTAGGTACCCTGCCAGAAGCTCTGATTCAGGAAGAAGGGCACGTCGCCCTGCAAACCCCAGAGCGGCTGCACCGAACCCCAGTTGTAGGTCGACCAGTTGACGTTCTGATCTCGGTCCGCGGAACGCACGCCGACGCGCAGCGAATCGAGCCAGCCCTTGTCGAGATGGATGTCCGCGTCTATGCGGGCGGCCAGCTCGGTGCCGTCGCTGTTTTCCGCGTGCTCCATCTGCCATTCGTGGAAATAGTTCTGCGGATCGGAGAAGCCACCGGCGGTCCAGCCGTAGCCGGTCGGCTGGCTGAAGCTGAAGCGCGGCTTGTTGCCGCTGATGTCCAGCGTGATGTCCGCGGCGGTCTTGTCGTCCGCGCTGTTGTCGAAGTTCACGACCTCGGACCAGATCTTCTGGACGTCGAAATTCAGGCCGAGGCGCTCGTTGACGTCCCAACGCAGATTCAGCGACAGGTCTTCGGTGGTATTGGTCTGCCGCGAGGAACGCGTGTCGACGCTCAGGCCGGCGCCGCGCGAGTCCGGGCAGGGCTTGTTGGTCGAGCCACCCCAGGAATAGCAGACCCAATCGGGGCTGTTGGTCGCACTGCCCTGTCGATAACCATCCGGATGCGCGATCGTCGCGTTGTTGGTTGGACCGGCCCAGCCGTCCGCCACGTCGTTGATGACGCCGCGCACGAAGACGCCACGGCTGTCGAACTCGAACGCGGGCGTACCGGTCGGGTGCCGTGCAAATTCCGAGTTGAGCACCAGACCCTGCGGCTGCTGGGAATTACCCACGCCGGCGGTCATCGAATATTCTTCCCAGTCGTTCTGATACTCGGAACGGTTGTACTGCAACGTCGCGAGCAGCGAATCGTTGGGGCTCTTCCACTGCGTCGCGAATGAACCGCCCTTGCGCGTGCGGTTGTACGTGTTCTCGCGAATGTCGATGCCGCCCGGAATCCACTTGGTGCCGCCGCCGTAAGCCGCGACGTCCGTGGCATTGAAGAACCGCAGCAGCTGGACGCCCTGCGATTCGGTGACCACCTCCGAGTAGGCGGCGTTCAACATCACGCCGAATTCGCCGATGCCGCTGTCCCAGCGGTTGCTGAGCAGCATCGAGGCGGCCGGCTTGGTCTCCTCGGACAACGTGCCGTAGCCGAGCTCGGCGGAGAACGCGGCGGTGAAACCTTCGGAGTCGAAGGGCACGCGCGTGCGCAGGTTCACCGTGCCCGCGATGCCGCCTTCGATCATGTCGGCGGTGGCGTTCTTGTACGTGTCCACGCCTGCCATGAGCTCGGGCGAGACGTCGCCGAACGACAGGCCGCGCGAGCTGTTCGCGTTGAAACTGTCACGGCCGTTGAATTCGCTGCGCACCTGCGGCAGGCCACGGATGACCACGCCGGATGGTTCGGCGGAGAAGTGTGACGTGTCGCCGGAAGCCGCGAATCGATTCACCGTGACACCGGTCATGCGTTGCAGCGCTTCGGCGACCGACTTGTCCGGGAACGCGCCGATATCGGTGGCGGTGATCGAATCGATGACGGTGTCCGCGTCTCTCTTGAGGTCCTGCGAGGTCTGCAGGGCCTTGCGGATACCAGTGACGAGGATCTCGGTCATCTCCTCGCCGGATTTGGTGGTCGCGGCGGCATTGTCTGCCGGCTTGGCAGCCTCCTGTGCCATCGCGAATGGCGCGAGTAACGTGGCGCCTACTGCAAGAATGGATAAATCAGTCGCGCGCGACTTCTGCGCGGCCTCACGCCGCAACCTCTTGGATGCTTTGGACACTTAAATGCCCCCCCTGTATAGAAAATGCCTACGGTCTGAATTCAACAACCGATTGTTAGAATTTTTTTGGAGTGTAGCCGGATCGCGCGCGCAAGCAAGAGGCGTTTTGCCAATAGTTGTGCCCGGGCCGCATGTCTTGGCAAGCCATGAAATGTCGTGCCATGAGTGAGAAACACGTCACTGGAGCTGGAGGCGGCTCGGGAACGCCCCCGCTGCAACTCATTGTTTCTCTTGCAACTGCAGGCGACACGGCCGCGGCAGAGACGTTGGCGAAAAGTATTGCAGACAGGAATGTCGCGGTTCAGGCGTGGAGGTTTTTGAGTGAACTGAATGCAAATTTGCAACGTTGGGACCAAGCGGTTTCGGATATCGAAAACGCACTGCAGCATGAGCCCAATTCGCGGCCCCTGCGCTTCACTCGTGCCGTGCTCTTCGGACAACAGGGAAATGATCGCGCCGCGCTGGCGGAACTGGAGGCATTGGCGCGCGAAGCCGTCGACTCTCCGCAGTTGTTAGTCCATCTGGCAACGCAACTCACTTCCGCGGGCCGCGCCGACGAGGCGCATCAGGTGCTGCTGCATGGCCTGGACCGCTGGCCGGTGGACGCGGGCCTGCATACACAGCTCGCACGACTGCTGTGGCAGCGCGGCGCGGGCCTCGATGCCATGCAAGCCATCCATCGCGCGATCGAAGCGTATCCGCAAGAGCTGCACCTGCTGCTCGTGGCCGCGGACCTGCTGCGCAACGCAGGCGCCGCCGAGCGCGCGCTGGGGTTGTTGGAGCGGGGACTGGCGCTGGCGCCGGATTCGGCGACGTTTCGCACGTCGATGGGTGCGTTGCTCGAAGGCATGGATCGCGTGCACGAAGCGCTACCGTACCTGCGCGATGCGCACCGGCGCGCTCCGCAATCTCAAGTGGCGCGGCGCAACCTGATCCCGGCCCTGCTGCGAACCGGCGCAGCCCGCGAGGCGCTCGCATTCGCCGACGAACTACTGGCGCAGTTTCCGGAAGACCAGATGCTGCTCGCGCAGCGCGCAACCGCACTGCGACTGCTGGATGAGGCGGAGTATCGCAGCCTTTGTGACTATGGACGCCTGGTGCAGTCTTTCGAGCTGCGGCCGGCGGCGCAATTCGCCACCATCGCGGATTTCAATGTGGCGTTCGCGCGCGAGCTCGCCGTACTGCATCGCGCCTCCCGCCATCCGCTGGAGCAGTCGCTGCGCGGAGGCTCGCAGACCGAGCGGCATCTGCCGCGGGACAACCCCGTGTTCGCGGCCTTCTTCGCGATGCTCGAGGAACCGGTGCGCGCCTACATCGGCGCGCTGGATCGCGGTTCGTCTCATCCAGTGGACAGGCGCGCCCGCGCAGGCTACGCGATTTCGGGATCCTGGTCCGTGCAGCTGCAGCCGGGCGGCTTCCACATCGATCACGTGCATCCACGTGGCTGGCTCAGCTCGGCTTACTACGTGTCGCTGCCGGACGTCTCGGATGCGGATTCGCGCGGCGGCTGGCTGAAGTTCGGCGAGCCGGGCGTGCGAATTCCGGGCCTCGGCGCGGAACACTTCGTCAAACCGGCGGAAGGGATGCTGGTGCTGTTCCCTTCTTATTTCTGGCACGGGACGGTGGCATTCGCCACGGGCAGGCCGCGCCTGACCGTGGCGTTCGACGTCATTCCGGTTTGAAGCGAACTACTTCCTGGTCGCCTGGTTGTTGAGGACGTCCGGATTGGTGCCGAGCTTGTAGAGGTAGGCGCGGCGCTCCTCGCTGCCCTGCGGCAGCTTGGCGAGCTCCGCGCGTTGCGCGGCGGTTAGCTGGAATTCGGTGTACCCGCGGTTCGTCAGGCAGGACTTCAGCGCCTCGTTGCGCGCACGCTGCTCGGCCATCTCCTGCGAGCGCTGCTGCATGGCGGCGCGATTCACGAAATCCGCCGAAGCGCTGTCGCGATACGTGCCGCCCGTGATCGACTGCGCGTTCGAGCCGCCACTGGTCTGGCCGCCGGCGGCCGCCGTTGCGGTTCCGGATGCCTGCGGGGATTCCGGCACTCCGGAATTCTGGCCGTTGATGCCACCTGCACTGTTGGCGGCATTGCCGCCGCTCTGGTGTGTCGCCGCGAGTACCGCGCACTGACCGGCATCCGTGCGGTAGTCGAGCAGTGAGACATCCTTCTTGCCCCACGCGGTGACGGGGGCGGAGCTGTTGACGGAGCAGCCGGCAAGGGCCGCACCCAGGACGAACAAGGACCACGACTTCATTGCATTTCTCCCTCGCGCTCGAGGCGCTGAATCCTGTGACCGCACGACCTGTCAGAAAATTCCGTATCGGCGGCGTGCGGAAGATAACTCGTCTGCCGCGGCGCGGTATAGACACGCCGCAATCGCGCTTCCGGCCGTTTAACGCAATGTGGGCGAGCTGCGGGTCTGATCGATCAGCTTGCAGAGACTGGCCGTTGCTTCGATCACCGAAGGCCCCATGCGATCCATGCGTTCGTCGGTATAGGGCAGGACGTGCCCCGCCCGTACGGCACTCAAAGTGGGGAATTTCTGCCACTCGGCGCGCCATTCTTCGGCCGGTGCGGGCGGCGCCGACACCAGGATGAGGTCCGGGTCGCGCAGCACGGCCGCCTCGCGCGTCACCGCGGGGGCGGCAGTGGTGAGATCCGCGAAGACATTGCTTGCCCCGCAGACGTTGAGCGCATCGTTGATCACGTGCCTGCCACCGATCGTGTAGATAGGACGATCCCAGATCTGGTACAGCACGCGCACGCGGGGTCGATCACGATAGCGGGCAGCGATCCGCGCGAGCTCGGCGGCAAGCACCCTGGAACTCCGCTCCGCCTCGGCTTCGGTCGCGGCAAGCGCGCCGAGTCGCCGCACGGCCTCCGGCATCTGTCCGAGGCTGGTCACGTGGACTTCATACACGGGTATGCCGAGCTCACGGATCCGATCGATGCGCACTCGCTGGACCACGTCCGTCGCCACGACCACCGTGGTGGGGCGCATTGCCAGCAGGCGCTCGAAGTCCAGCGTTTCGGCGTCCCCGACCACGGGAATGGACGCGGCTTCGTCCGGCTCCTTGCTGTGCGCGATGGTGCCGATCAGGCAATGGCCCGCGCCGGCGGCGAACAGCATGGCCGTGGTGCCGGGCGCGAGCGAGACGAGGCGGCAGTTGTCCACCGGCACGCGGACCTCCGCGCTGGTGTCGTCGCGAACCGTGCGCGTCGGCGCCGCGGCGGCGAGCGAGCAAACCAGAAGTGCACCGATGAGCGCGGGCAGCCGCATCATCACCGCGGTCGCTGCCGGGGCGGAGTGTGATTCGACGCGCAGCCATCGCAGCCCACGCCGGCGGCGCGGGCGATTCGCGGCTTGAGCTTGTGCTCGCGCCAGCGTGCCAGTCGCGGGCGCTTCGCGCTCCACCGATCGATGGCGAAGAGCAGGCGCAACCGGCCGCGCGCCGGCATCAGCTTCCAGACGCTGAACGCCAGCGCAGCGCAGACGAGAAAGGCCACCAGCACCTGCTGCATCAAAGTCGAGGCGCTCAGGTCCATGCGCGCACCACGCGGAAAGTGACGAACGAGGCGATGTAGGCGAGCGCAAACAGGTATCCGGCCATGATCAGCGGGTACCGCCAGGAGTTGGTTTCGCGTTTCACCACGGCCAAGGTGGACAGGCACTGCGGCGCGAACACGTACCAGGCGAGCAGGCTCGCGCCGGTCGCAAGGCTCCAGGTACTCGCGATGACGGGCTGCAGCGCGGAACTGAGGTCATCGCCCGCCGAGGACATCGCGTACACGGTGCCGAGCGCGGCCACGGCCACTTCGCGCGCCGCCAGCCCCGGCACCAGCGCGATCGATATCTGCCAGTTGAAGCCGATGGGTTCGAATACGTGCTGCAGCAGGGAGCCCAGCTTGCCGGCCATGCTGTACTGGATGGCGGGCCCGGCCGCGCCATCGGGCGGCGCGGGATAGCTCGACAGGAACCACAGCACGATCATCAGCGCGAGGATGATGCCGCCGACGCGATTCACGAAGATCTTCACGCGCTCCCACAGGCCCAGCAACAGATTGCCGGCGTGCGGCCACTGGAAATCGGGCAGCTCGAGCATCAGCGGCGAGTACTGGCGAGAGCGCGAGAACTGCTTCATCACGAAGGCCACGAGCAGCGCCGAGACGATGCCGGCCGCGTACAGCGAGAACAGCACCACCCCCTGCAGGTTGAACGGCCCCACGGCGCGCGCCGGGATCAGCGCGGCGATCAGCAGGCCATATACCGGAAGGCGTGCCGAGCAGGTCATGAGCGGCGCGATCATGATGGTCGTCAGGCGGTCGCGCCAGTTGGGGATGGTGCGCGTGGCCATGATGCCGGGAATGGCGCAGGCGTGGCTCGACAACAGCGGGATGAAGGCGCGCCCGGAAAGCCCCACGGATCCCATCAATCGGTCGAGTAGATAGGCGGCGCGCGGCAGGTAGCCCGAGTCCTCGAGCGCCAGGATGAAGAAGAACAGGATGACGATCTGCGGCAGGAACACCAGCACGCTGCCGGCGCCGCCGATCACGCCGTTGACCAGCAGGCTGGCCAGCGGGCCCGCAGGCAGGTGCGCGGCGGTGAACTCTCCCAGCGCATTCATCGCGCCTTCGATCCAGTCCATGGGCGCCTCCGCCCAGCTGAACACGGCCTGGAACATCACGAACAAGACCGCGAGCAGCACCAGCAGTCCGGCGAGCGGATGCAGCAGCAGGGCATCGATGCGGCCGGCCCATGGATTTTCGCGCGGCGGGCTGTAGCCCGCAGCCGCGAGCAGTCCGCGCAGATCGCGTTGCGTCTGTTCAGCGTCCTCCACCGTGGCGTCGTGCCACACCGGCGCGGCCACGCTGCGCGCCCAGCGTCCAGGCTCGATGACTTCGATCAGGGCATCGGCGCCGCCGCGCCGCACCGCGACCGTCGGCACCACGGGCACGCCGAGCTCGGCCGACAATCGCGCCGCATCGATCAGCACACGCCGGCGGCGCGCCACGTCCATGCGGTTCAGCGCCAGCACCATGGGCAGGCCCAGCCGCTTCACCTCGAGCGCGAGCCGCAGGCCGATCGGCAGGTGCACCGCGTCGACCACGCAGACGACGAGCTCGGGCGCGGGCGTATCGGCGAGCCGGCCGAGCAGCACGTCGCGCGTGATGGCCTCGTCGAGCGTGGTCGGATTGAGGCTGTACGTGCCCGGCAGGTCGAGCACGCGCATGCCGCGGCCGTCGGCAGTAGGTCGCTCGCCCTCGCGACGCTCCACGGTGACGCCTGGGTAGTTAGCCACCTTCTGGCGGCTGCCGGTGAGCCGATTGAACAGCGCGGTCTTGCCGCAGTTGGGCACGCCGATGAGTGCGATGCGCAGCGGCTTGGTTTCGACGGCGACGTCCATGGTGGAGGCGCGGCGGCCTGGAGTATCAGGCTGCGACGGCGCGGCTGCCTTCGCGCGGCACGGCGCGCGCGGGATCGGATTCGGACGCGAGCTGCACGTGCACGGCGGATGCTTCGGCGCGACGCAACGCGAAAGTCGAGCCGCCGATGCGCACCGCGAGCGGATCGCCGCCGAGCCACATCCGCGCCACCACCTCACAGCGTGCGCCGGGCACGAATCCGAGGTCACGCAAGCGCGCCAGCAGCGAATCACCCGAACCGCTGCCCGCGTGGAAGCGGGGCACGTCCACGAGACCCGCGACGATGCCGACCTGGCCGCGCTTGAGTTGTGCGAGCGGAATCTGACGATTCGACTCGATGCGGGGCATGGAAAGCGCGGATTTCACGACCGGAGTATGCGGTTCGATGACCCTCAAAGTAAATGCGATGAGTTCGCATTTGCGTCTGGCGCTGCATTGCACACACTTCTACTAATTGACAGGGCGTCACCTTAGGGCATAGGCTCCCGCGCCCATGAGCTATATCGCCGAACGCCGACTCGAGGAGAAGGAGCGCCGCCGCGCTGAAATCGTGGATGCCGCGGAGGCCGCTGGCCGGGAGGTCGGCCTCGACGCGCTGACCATGGACGACGTCGCCCGCCGCGCGCGGCTGTCGCGCGCACTGCTGTACGTCTATTTCCAGGACCGGTCCGACCTGATGTTCGGACTCGCCGAGCGCGCCATGAACATGCTGCATGGCCGGTTCGTTGAGGCGGCCGAGCGGCATCGCACCGGCCTCGAGAAGGTGAGCGCCATCGGCCGTGCCTACGTGGCGTTCTCGCAGGAATTCCCGGTGCTTTTCGATGCGCTGGCGCGCTGCGAACTGGAAACTCCCGACCCGCAGAAATGCTCGCCTTCCGAGCAGGCCTGCCTCGCGGGTGGCGACCGCCTGCAGGGCGTGCTGATCGCCTCGATCGAAGCCGGCGTGCGGGATGGCAGCATCCGCGCGGACGTCGGCTCACCGATGCTGATGAGCGTGACGTTGTGGGGCTTCATGCACGGCATCATTCAGCTGACCACCACGAAGGCACATGCGCTGGCGCATCACGGCGTGGTGCCGAAGACGCTGATCGATCACGCCATCAGCATGATCACGCGCGACTTGAAGAGCTGAACGAGGCTGCGGGACATGGATCGTTTGCGCCTGAAATTTGACATCCGTCCAGCGACTCGACACCTGCTGAAGGTGCTGGGCGGATTGTGGCTCGCCTTGCTGACCTCGCTCGCCGCGGCGCAGGTGGCGCCGCCGGGCCGCCCGCTCGGCGCGGTGATCGACGAATATGTGCGCGAGGGCCTCGCTTCGAATCTCAGCCTCAAGGCCCAATCGCTCGAAGTCGAACGCTCCGCGGCCGCGCTCGATGCCGCGCAGGCACGCTACTTCCCCGAGGTCGGATTCGCCGCGCGTTACTCACGTTCCGAAGGCGGCCGGACCATCGACCTGCCGCTCGGCGATGCGCTGAATCCCGCGTACCAGACGCTGAACGAATTGCTGATCGCGCAAGGACAGGCGCCGCGCTTCCCAACCGTGCAGAACGAGACCATCGCATTCCTGCGCGAGACCGAGCAGGACACGCGGCTCACGCTGCGCATGCCCATCATCGCGCCGGCGATTCCCGCGGCGGTGCGCGCGCAACGCGAGCTGCTGGGCGCGAGCGAGTATGCGCGCCAGGCGCTGGCGCGACGCCTCAAGCGCGACATCACCGTGGGCTACCTGCGCTGGCTCATGGCCGTGCGCAACCAGGGCATCGTCGATGCCAGCGTCACGCTGCTGAATGAAAACCTGCGCGTCAATGAATCCCTGTTCCGCAACGGCAAGATCACGCAGGATCAGGTGCTGCGCGCCCGCGCCGAGCTGCTGCAGGTCATACAGCAATCGCGCGACGCACAGAATCTCGCCTCACAGGCGCAGAGCTATCTCAATTTCCTGCTGAATCGCCCGCTGGATGCCGCGCTGGAAAACGCCGAGGTCGCGGGCGGCGTGACCGCCGCCACACGCGCGCTGGCGGAGTTGCGCCAGGCAGCCATCGACAACCGGCCCGAGCTCATGGAGCTTGCGCACGCAGCGCGCGCCAACGAGGCACAGACCCGCGTCGCCAGGGCCGAGCTCTGGCCGACGCTGTCGCTGGGCGCCGATGGCGGCATCCAGGGCGAGGAGTACGAATTCGGCCGCGGTGCCAACTACGCCACGGTTTCGCTGCTGCTCAACTGGAATCTGTTCGATGGCGGCGCACGACGCGCGGCGGTGCGTCAGGCGGACGCGACCGCGCGCCGCACGCGCACGCAGCTCGATGAGCTCATGCAGCAGGTGCAGCTCGAGGTCCAGCAATCGCTTGACCGGCTCAATACCAGCGCCGATTCGCTCGCCACCGCCGAGGCCCGCTCCAAGGCCGCGCGCGCCGCATTCCGCATCGCCAGCCGCAAGCGCGATGAGGGCGTGATCAGCCAGGTGGAATTCATAGACGCGCGCTCCAGCCTCACGGGCGCCGAACTCAATCTCAACGTCACGCGTTTCGAAGTGCTCGCCCGCCAGGCCGAGCTCGACTACGCCACTGCCGCGGGCAACCTGCCTCTGGAATCCCTGCAATGAACAAGATCAAGACCACAGGACACTTCACCGTCGGACTGATCGTCACGCTCGTGTTGCCCGCGGCGCTGCTCACGGGCTGCGGCGGCAGCGAAGCTCCGGAAGCTCCGCGGCCCACACCCGTGCGTATCGAGCACGCGAGCCAGGGCCCCGCCGTTCCGCCCATCGACACCAACGGCATCGTCACCAACAAGGACGAGATGCGCCTGTCGTTCAAGGTGGGCGGTGTGGTGCGCCGGATTCACGTGCAGGAGGGCGATCGCGTGAAACGTGGCGACCGCCTCGCCGAGATCGAGCTCACTGAAGTCGGCGCGCAGGTCGAGCAGGCGCGGCAGCTCGCCACCAAGGCGGAGCGCGACCTGAAGCGCGGCGAGAATCTGTACGCCGACCAGGTGATCAGCCTCGAGCAGCTGCAGGACCTGCGCACGCAGGCGGCGATGGCCGCGGCCGCATACAAGTCCGCGCAGTTCAACCTCGGATACTCGGTGATCACCGCGCCGCGCGATGGCGTGGTGCTGCGCAAGCTGGTCGAAGAGCGCGAGCTGGTACCCGCGGGTGCACCGGTGCTGGTGTTCGGTGAGAAGGATCGTGGTTACGTGGTGCGCGCGGCGTTGGCCGACCGCGAAATCGTCAACGTGAAGCGCGGCGACAAGGGCGAGATCCGCATGGACGCTTTCCCCGGCCAGGCCATGACCGGCACCGTCGTCGAGGTGGCGAGCGCCGCGGACCCCAAGACCGGCATGTTCCCCATCGAGGTGCAGTTCGACGCCGCGCCGCCTCGCCTGGTCAGCGGCCTGGTCGCGCGCCTGCGGCTGGCGCCGCAGACCGCCGCGGCGCCGCTCACTTACGTGCCGATGGCCGCGCTCGTGGAAGGCGACGGCGACCGCGCCAGTGTCTTCGTGCTGGCCGACGGCAAGGCGCAAAGGCGCGACGTGCGGGTGGCTTTCATCACCGCCGATGCCATCGCGCTCGAGAGCGGTCTTTCGGCCGGCGAGCCCGTGATCACCGATGGCGCGCTGTTCCTGGAGAATGGCGAACGCGTCGAGGTGCAGCGCGACGCCACGCAGCAGGCGGTCAATTCTCCGGCGCCGCGCGCCGAAAGTTAGAGCGGCCATGGGATTCCTCGAATTCCCGATCCGCCGCTACCAGTTCACGCTGGTGGCATTCCTGTGCCTCGTGGCGCTTGGGCTGTTTGCCTTCAAGAAGGTGCCGCGCGAGGAAGACCCGTATTTCAAGATTCCGGGCTACACCATCGCGGCCATCTACCCCGGCGCGGATCCCAAGGATCTCGAGCGCCTCGTCGCCAAGCCCATCGAGGATCGCATCGCGGCGCTCGACGACGTCATCAAGATGGAGACCTCGATCCGTGACGGCGTCTCGTTCACGGCGGTGGAGTTCGAGACTTTCGTCGACGCCGACAAGAAATACGACGAAGTCACACGCGAGGTGAATGCGCTGCGCCCGGACCTGCCGCCGGAAACGCAGATCATCATCCGCCGCTTCTCACCGGGCCTCGTGAACACCATCCAGGTGGCGCTGGTGTCCGAGGATGCGCCGTACCGCGAGCTCGAGGACTATGCGCGCGAGCTCAAGGACACGCTCAAGACGGTGGACGGAGTGCGCACCGCCGAGACCTGGGCCTATCCCTCGCGCGAGCTGCGCATCGCCGTCGATCTCAAGCGCATGGCCGAGCTCAAGCTCTCGCCGACGCAGGTCATCGCGGCGGTGCAGAGCGAGAACGCGAACATTCCTGCCGGCTTCGTCGACCTCGGCACGCGCAGCTTCAGTCTCAAGACTTCGGGAAGCTATGCCTCGCTCGATCAGGTACGGGACACCGTGGTTGCGGCGGTCGAAGGCCGCATCGTGCGCATCCGCGACATCGCGGAGGTGAGCTGGAACACGGGCGCCTACAGCTACACCGGCCGCTACAAAGGCAAGCGCGCGGTGTTCGTGACCGCCAATCAGAAGGATGGCTACAACATCCTCGAGGTGCGCGAGCGGGTCATGGCCGCCACGCAGAACTACGCCGCCGGCCTGCCCAAGCGCGTGCGCCTCGAGGTGGGCTTCGATCAATCCGAGAACGTGCGGCACCGGTTGAACCGGTTGTACACGGATTTCGGCATCGCCATCGGCCTGGTGTTGCTCACCCTGCTGCCCCTG
The DNA here is from genome assembly GCA_035761265.1 of Steroidobacteraceae bacterium. GTDB lineage: Bacteria > Pseudomonadota > Gammaproteobacteria > Steroidobacterales > Steroidobacteraceae > CADEED01. The sequence goes on along the minus strand of DASTRL010000131.1, from coordinate 7,012 downwards.
GGCCTGCGCGCCGCCGGCATCGTGATGATCTCGATCCCGCTGTCGCTGTCCTTCGGACTCGCCTGCCTGTATTTCATGGGCTATTCGCTGAACCAGCTGTCGATCGCCGGCTTCGTGGTCGCACTCGGCCTGCTGGTCGACGATTCCATCGTGGTGGTCGAGAACATCGCGCGGCACATGCGCATGGGGCAGTCGCGCGTGCAGGCGGCGCTCGCTGCCACGCGCCAGATCTTCGTCGCGATCCTGGGCTGCACCGCGACGCTGATCTTCGCTTTCCTGCCGCTGCTGGCGCTGCCGGGAACGCCGGGCAAGTTCATCCGCGTGCTGCCGATGTCGGTGGTCACGTCCATCATCGGTTCGCTGCTGCTGGCGCTGTTCGTGATCCCGTTCATCGCCAGCCGCGTGCTCGACGAGAAATCACAGTCCCACGAGAACGCCTTCCTGAGGCGCGTCATGGGCGTGATCCACAACTACTACCGGCCGGCGCTGCACTGGTGCCTGGCGCGTCCGCGCCTCACAGTCATGGTCGCCATCGGCGGCTCGCTGCTGCTCTCGGCGGCGCTGGTGCCGCTGCTCGGCTCGAGTCTGTTTCCCAAGGCCGACACGCCGCAGTTCCTGATCCAGGTGGAATCGCCGAACGGCACGTCGCTCGCGGAGACCGACCGCGCGCTGACCTACGTCGAGGACGAGCTGCGCCGCATGCCGGAGGTGCGCGGCTGGTTCTCGAACCTCGGCCACGGCAATCCGCAGATCTACTACAACCACATCCAGCGCAACGACGCCGCCAACTACGCCGAGGTGTTCGTGCAGCTGCACGAGTACGACACCGACGAGACACCGCAGAAGCTGCAGGCATTGCGCGAGCGGCTGGCGCGCTATGCCGGCGCACATATCTATGTGCACGAATTCGCCAACGGCCCGCCGATCTCCGCGCCCATCTCCATCCGCGTGATCGGCAACGATCTGAACGTCATCGAGCAGCTCAGCAAGAAGGTCGAGGAGCTGGTGAAGGCGACGCCGGGCACGCGCGACGTGAAGAACCCGCTCAACGTGGCGCGCACCAACCTCAAGCTGCGCATCGATTCGCGCAAGGCGCAGCAGCTCGGCGTGCCCACGGCCGAGCTCGACCGCGCCGTGCGCCTCTCGGTGGCGGGCATCACGGTCGGCACGTTCAAGGAAGCCACCGGCGAGCAGTATCCCATCGTGGTGCGCACGCCGATCACGCAACAGGCCGAGTTCTCGGCGCTGGAGCAGGTGCGGGTGCCGACGCTGTCCGGATCCACGCTGCCGCTCTCGCAGCTTGCGACGCTCGAATTCGAGAAGGCACCGACACTGATCCAGCGGTTCAATCGTGAACGCGCGATGACCATCGATGCCGACGCCGCCAAGGGCTACAACGTGGCGGCGCTGACCAGGTCCATCACGAAGCAACTCGACGCCATGCATTGGCCGCGCGGGTATCACTATTCGCTGGGCGGCGAGAAGGAAGCCTCGCAGAAGGCATTCGGCGGGATCGGCATCGCCATTATCGTTGCGATCTTCGGCATCTTCGCGATCCTCGTGCTCGAATTCGGCAATTTCAAATCCACGCTCATCGTGCTCACGGTGGTGCCGCTCGGCGTGTTCGGCGGGCTGCTCATGCTGCTGCTGTCGGGCAACGACATCTCGTTCGTCGCCTCGATCGGCTTCGTCGCGCTGGTGGGCATCGAGATCAAGAACTCCATCCTGCTGGTGGACTTCACCAACCAGCTGCGCGAACAGGGCGTGCCGCTGGACGAGGCCATCGAGCAGGCGGGCGAGATCCGCTTCCTGCCCATCCTGCTGACCTCGGCCACCGCCATCGGCGGCCTGCTGCCGCTGGCCTTGCAGAACATCGGACTGTATTCGCCCATGTCGTGGGTGATCATCGGTGGCCTCATCACCTCCACGCTGCTGGCGCGGCTGGTCACGCCCGTCATGTACAAGCTGATCCCGCCCGCGATTTCACCTGCGATTCGCTCTGGTGGCACACTCGCGCCTCCGGCAGGTGCGACACCCGCACCCGCCTCGCGAGTGGAGTAGCTAGTTGAGAGCCGTATTCCTGGATTTCGGTACCGTCAGCCACGACGACCTGGACACCAGCTCGCTCGAAAGGGTACTGCCCGGCATCACCTTGCACGCGACCTCGAGCGACACAGAGGTGGACGAGCGCATCGCCGGCTGCGAATTCATCCTCACCAACAAGCTGCAGATCACGCGTGCACGCATGCGCGCCGTGCCCGGACTTCGGTTCATCGGGCTCACTGCCACCGGCACCAACAACGTGGACCTGGAAGCGGCGCGCGAGCTGGGCATCGCGGTGTGCAACATCCGCGAGTACTGCACCGTGTCGGTGGTGCAGCACGTGCTGGGCGTGATGCTGCTGCTCACGCATCGGCTGAGTGAGTATGGGAAGGCGGCCATCGATGGCACCTGGGCTGCGTGTGAACAGTTCTCGGTGCCAGGCGCCCCCATCCGCGAGCTCAGTGGCAAGGTGTTCGGCGTCATCGGTTACGGCACGCTGGGCAAGGCCGTCGCCAGGGCTGCCCGCGAGGCACTGGGCATGCGCATCCTCGTCGCGCAGCGACCCGGTGCGGCACAGGGGCGTGATGCCGATACCATCACGTCCATCGGACCCGTGCGCGTGACCCTGGATGAGCTGCTGCGCTCCGCCGACGTGCTGTCGCTGCACTGCCCACTCACTGCGGCGACCACCGGGTTGATCGGCAGGCGAGAACTCGCGCTCATGAAGCCGGACGCGCTGCTGATCAACACCGCGCGCGGCGCGCTGGTGGATCTCGAAGCGCTGGCGGACGCGCTGCGCGGCGGCGATCTCGGCGGTGCGGCCATCGATGTCCTGCCGCAGGAGCCGCCGGTCGATGGCAGCCCGCTGTTCGCGCCCGACATCCCGAATCTGCTCGTGACGCCGCACATTGCGTGGGCAGCATTCGAGGCACGGCAGCGCGCGGTGGACGAGCTGGCGCTGAATATCGAGGATTTCCTGCGCGGCGGTCGGCGCGGACGCGTGGTGTGAATGCGCTCTCGCCGGCGCTCACGCTCCTCGCGACCGGCTCACACGTGCTGTTGCGCCCAGCGCAGCACCCTGGACAAGCGCTCCACCACTCGTTGTTCAGCTTCCTCCCACGACAGCCAGCGCCATTCATGGTGCTCGGCTCTTCCCAGCTCCGGGTTCACGGGTAGTTTGACGTCGACCGTCCGCGTGACGGCGATGTAGTACCGCGCTACCTTGTTCTTCGAGTACGGCGGCGTCTCGATGAATTCCCCGCCCCAGCGGAATTCGAGATCGTCGATGCCGGTTTCCTCGAGGACCTCACGCTGCGCTGTCGCCAGTGGAGTCTCACCCGGCTCGACGACTCCCTTGGGGAAATCCCAGTAGTTGTAGGCGCGCAGCAGCAGAACGCGCCAACCCTCGCTGGTATGCCGTACGACCACGACGCCGGCGGAAAGAGTGGTGCTCGTGGACGACATGCGACGAATCCCAGATTGATACGGGCGATCCAGCGGCCAGTATGCATGCGCGGGAGATGCACATCCCTGCGAGGTGTGTCCCCGATTGCCAGGAAACAGGGAATGTCCCCATTAAAAAGGCGCCCGGTGATGCCGGGCGCCCGATGATCGGCCGTCAGGGAGGGAGACGGCCGACTCGTCCGCTCACGCGGCGAGTTCCGCCGAGCCAACCGCGGCGGGCTGGCCCTGTTCGAACTCCAGGGTCACCGCGACGGCGTGGATGGTGGCCGCGATGCGAATCGCGCTCTGGATGGATTCGCGCGACACGTCGTGCGCGCGCAGCTTCTTTTCGTGCGAGGTCACGCACAGCCCGCAGCCGTTGACCGCCGACACGGCCAGCGAGATCAGCTCGAAGTCGAGCTTGTCGATGCCGTGGTTGGCGATCACGTTCATGCGCAGCCTCGCGGGCATGCTCTGGTACTCGTTGTCCTCCACGAGGTGCAGGAAACGGTAGTAGATGTTGTTCATGCCCATGATGGCCGCGGCGGCCTTCGCGCCCTCGACCTCGATATCCGCAAGATGCGCCCTCGCCTGCGCCTCGATGTCGCGCGCGAACGAGGTATTGCGCGCGGCGATGGCCGCGGCCAGCGCGATCGACCAGATCTGCTTCTCGTTGAGCCCGGGCGCACCGGTGGCGGTGAGCACGGAGCCGAGGTTCAGTTTCAGGTCACGCGCATAGTCGGGCAGTGCGTCGCGGATCTGTTCGATGTTCATTGATGACTCCTCGGTATGGGTGGCCGGCCCCGCGTCCGTCCAGACGGGGGCCGCCACCTGGTGATGAGCTCGAGCGGTGCCGGCTTCAGGCAGCCTTCAACGTCTCGTCGCCCTGCTTCCAGTTGCACGGGCAGAGCTCGTCGGTCTGCAGCGCGTCGAGCACGCGCAGGACTTCATCCGGGTTGCGGCCGACGTTCAGGTCGGTCACATACACGAAGCGGATCACGCCCTCGGGGTCCACGATGTACGTGGCGCGCTGTGCGACACCCGCGTCCTTGTCGAGGATGCCGAGTTCCGTGACCAGCTCGCGCTTGATGTCCGAGAGCATCGGGAACGGCAGGTTCTTCAGCTCATCCTTGCTGCTGCGCCACGCCAGGTGCACGTACTCGCTGTCGGTCGAGACACCCAGCACCTGCGCATCGCGCGCCTTGAATTCCTTGTCGAGCTTGCCGAACGCGGCGATTTCCGTGGGACACACGAAGGTGAAATCCTTCGGCCAGAAGAACACGACGCGCCACTTGCCCTTGTACGAATTGCCGTCGACGGGCTGGAACGCCTTGGCCTGGTCGTTTGCGACCACGCCGGTCAGGGAAAACTGCGGAAACTTCTGTCCAATACCGAGCATTTCGACTCCTTCAGTGGAATGGTTGCTGCTGTTGCGATGGGGCGCATTCTGCGGGGTGACCCGTATTCCGGCCAATCGATTGATTGTATAAACTCGATAGAGATCATCTATGGCCGACCTCAAGCTCAAGGATCTGCGTTACCTCGTCGCCGTGGCCGACACGCGCCACTTCGGCCGCGCGGCCGAACGCAGCTTCGTGAGCCAGCCGACGCTGTCCGCGCAGCTCAAGAAGCTCGAGGAGTACCTCGGCGTGCAGCTGATCGAGCGCGCGCCGAAGCGCGTGCAGCTCACCGCCGCCGGCGAGGAGATCGTGGAACGCGCGCGTCGCATCCTCGAAGCCAGCGAAGAGATCGTCGAGCTGGCGCGCGGCCACCGGGATCCGCTGGCCGGACGCCTGAGGCTCGCGCTGTTGCCGACCATCGGTCCCTATCTACTGCCCAACGTCGCGGCGCGGTTGCGCAAGCAGTTGCCGCGACTCGAGCTCATGCTGTACGAGTATCAGACCGACCCGATGCTGGAGAAACTGCATTCGGGAGAAATCGATGTCGGAATCCTGGCATTCCCGGTGCCGATGGACGGACTCGACTCGTACGAGCTGTACCGGGAGCCATTCATGGTCGCGATGCCCGCGAACCACAGGCTCGCGCAACGCAACTCAGTCAGGGTCGAGGATCTCGACCAGGAGACACTGTTGCTGCTCGAGGATGGGCACTGCCTGCGCGACCAGGCGCTCGACATCTGCTCGAGCACGAACGTGCACGAGAAGCAGGATTTCCGCGCCACCAGTCTCGAGACGTTGCGGCAGATGGTCGCCGCCGGCGTCGGCATCACGCTGCTGCCGGAGCTGGCCGGGCGCGGCGCCTACGGCAATGCGCGCGGCGTCGCCATCCGGCCCTTCGTGAAGCCCGTGCCCACGCGCACCATCGGCGCGGTGTGGCGCAAATCGAGCGCGCGACGCGCGGCCATCCTGGCGCTGTGCAAGCAGATCGAGGCGCACGCGCTGTGAGCGTCGTCGAGAGTCCACGCGCCATCGCACCGCACCGGGCCGGCGCGAATGCCGCGCAGCCCTTCAAGCTCCGCTGTGCCGACGGACGGGAGCTTGCCGCGAACTGGATCGCGGCGCCGGAAACCCGCGCCGTGCTCGTCATCAACCCGGCGACCGGATTTCCCCAGACCTTCTATTTCCGCCTGGCGAGCTATGCCGCCGAGCGCGGCTACGGCGTGCTGGTCTACGACTATCGTGGCATGGGCGCTTCGGCGCCGGTGACGCTGGCCACCGAGTCCTGCTGCATGAGCGACTGGGGACTGCAGGACATGCGTGCGGCGCTGGCGGAAGGCGCGGCGCGCGCGGCGGGCCTGCCGGTGGCAACACTGGGCCACAGCGTGGGCGGCCAGTTCCTCGGTCTGCTGAAGAATCACCACCTGGCGCGGGCACACGTGCAGGTGGCCGTGTCGGTGGGCTACTGGCGCTGGGAGCTCGCGCCATTCCGCTATCTCGCCTGGTGGTTCTGGCGCGTGCACGGCCCGCTGATGCTCGCCTTCAAGGGCTACGTGCCCACCGGCGGCGGATGGTCCGGGCTGCCGTTGCCGCGCGGCGTGTTCGAGGAGTGGCGCCGTTGGTGCCTGCGGCCGGATCACTTCGGCCCCGACCTGCGCACCTACCTGCGCGACCACGTGTTCGACGACATCCGCGCGCCGATGTTGAACGTCGGCTTCACGGATGATCCGATCGCCACGCGCCGCACCGTGACCGAGCTCGACCGGTTCTTTCCGAACGCCGTGCGCGAATCCCGCTGGTATACGCCCGCGGAGGCGGGCAGTTCGCGCATCGGCCACGAGGGCTTCTTCGCCTCGCGCCATCGCGAAACATTGTGGCGACCGACTTTCGACTGGCTCGACGCGAAGCTCGGGTTGTCATGACGCACGCCGCGCCGGCCGACCACGTCACGCCCTATGACCGCTTCGCCCTCGATGAGGGTTCGCTGGTCGCGATGCTCGCGTCGCGCAGGCGCAATCAAGGACTGGTCGAATACTTCGGCCCGCAGCTGCACGCGGAGCTCGTGAGACTGGCGCGTGCCACGCATGGCCGCCAGCCCCGCGGCCTGCGAGTGTACGTGCTGCCCGGCA
>DASTRL010000130.1:0-5365 GCA_035761265.1 Steroidobacteraceae bacterium | reverse complement strand
GCTGGTCCACCATGGTGTTGATGGTGTTCTTGAGCTGCAGGATCTCGCCCTGCACGTCCACCGTGATCTTGCGCGACAGGTCGCCGCTCGCCACGGCAATGGTCACCTCGGCGATGTTGCGCACCTGGCCGGTGAGGTTGGTGGCCATCGCGTTCACGTTGTCGGTCAGGTCCTTCCACGTTCCGCCGACGCCCTTCACCTGCGCCTGGCCGCCGAGCTTGCCCTCGGTGCCCACCTCGCGCGCCACGCGTGTCACTTCCGAGGCGAACGAGCGCAGCTGGTCCACCATGGTGTTGATGGTGTTCTTGAGCTGCAGGATCTCGCCCTGCACGTCCACCGTGATCTTGCGCGACAGGTCGCCGTTGGCGACCGCGGTGGTCACCTCGGCGATGTTGCGCACCTGGCCGGTGAGGTTGCCGGCCATGAAGTTCACGTTGTCCGTGAGATCCTTCCAGGTGCCCGCGACGCCGGGCACGATGGCCTGGCCGCCGAGCTTGCCCTCGGTGCCCACCTCGCGCGCCACGCGCGTCACTTCCGAGGCGAACGAACGCAGCTGGTCCACCATCGTGTTGATGGCTTCCTTGAGCTGCAGGATCTCGCCGTGCACGTCCACCGTGATCTTGCGCGACAGGTCGCCGTTGGCCACGGCGATCGTGACCTCGGAGATGTTGCGCACCTGGCCGGTGAGATTCGAAGCCATCGAGTTCACGCTGTCGGTGAGCTCGCGCCACACGCCGCTCGCGCCGAGCACCAGCGCCTGGCCGCCCAGCTTTCCTTCCGTGCCCACCTCGCGCGCCACGCGCGTCACCTCGGAGGTGAACACGCCCATCTGCGCGATCATCTCGTTGACCACGTTGGCGGATCGCAGGAATTCACCCTTGAGCGGGCGGCCGTCGACTTCCAGTCGCATGCCCTGCGTCAGATCGCCCTTGGCGACGGCGGTGATGGTCCGCGTCACTTCGGCCGTGGGCCACAGCAGATCGTCGATCAGCGTGTTCACCGAGGATTCCATCGCGCCCCAGGCGCCGTTGCGGCGCTCGCTGGTCACGCGCACGCGCGTCTTGCCTTCCTTGCCGACCAGCTGCCCGGCACGCTCGAGCTCCTGGCACAGCCGCTGGTTGCAGCTCACCAGGTCATTGAAGGTATCGGCGATCTTGCCGGCGAGCCCGGTCTGGTCGGTCGCCAGGCGCACGCTGAAGTCGCCGTCACGCATGGCCTGCAACGCACGCAACAGCTTCTTCAGATCGAAGTCGGACGTGGCGGCGTGACCGTCACCGCCTCCGCTGCCGTTGGATTTGACCTTCAAGGCGGCGGAGGGCGCGCGACGGCGCGGCGCAGCACGCCCGCGTGCGGAAATGTCCATGAGATGCCCTGCTCCTACGAGTTCGTCGGAGTCTAAAGCCACTCATATTGAGACTGCTCCGCAGCATCGCGTAGGAGCCGCCCTACAGCTGACCGGAGATAGTCAGCTTTTACACAGGGTTATGGCTGGCGCGTGGCGCGCGCCGCCTTGGGCGCAAAGGTATCGCCGAAATAGTCGCCCTCGAACCACAGCGGCGGGGTGTCCGAGTCGGTCATGGCCCGCGTGATCCGGTAGTTCACTTCCGCGAAGCGCGCGCCGGCCTGCCAGTCGATCTTCTGGGAAGTGTCGTCCCGGGTGCTGTGATAGGTCCCGCTCAGGAACTCGCCCCAGAATTTGTCGCCGCCGCTCGCCATGCCGGTCGCGAGGAATACCGCCGGCACGCCCTGGCGCACGAACCGGTAGTGGTCCGAGCGCGTGAACACGCCCTGTTCGGGCATCGGGTCCGGCGATAGTTTGATGTTCATCGGCGCCACGGCGCGGGCCACCATGGGTCCGATGGAGGAGTGGTTGGCGCCGAAGGCGATCACGTCCGTGAAGGAGTACAGCAACAGGGGCATGTCGAGATCGACGTTGCCGACGATCTGCGCGATGGGCACGGTGGGATGCCGCGCGTAGTAGTCCGCGCCGAGCAGGCCCTTCTCTTCGCCGGTGGTCGCGATGAAGATCATGGAGCGACGCGGCTTGTCGGGCGCGGCGGCGGCGGCGCGCGCGACTTCGAGCAGCGTCGCCACGCCGGCGGCGTTGTCGAGCGCGCCGTTGTAGATGCGGTCTTCCTGCGGGTCGTCACCGGCCTGCTTGACGCCGAGATGATCGAGGTGCGCCGACAACACGGCGTACTGCTTCGCCAGCGCGGCGTCCGCGCCCGGCAGGATGCCGATGACGTTGGGACTGGTCACGCGCTCCCAGGTCGCGGTGGTGTGGATATTCACGCGCGTCTTCAGTCTGAAACCGCGCGGCGTGGCCTTCACGCGGTCGGCCTCCCGGCGGATGTCGGCCAAGGTGCGCCGCGCACCGGCGAACGCCGCCTCGGCCGCCGGTCCATTCAGCAGTGCGCGCGCACGCACGCCCGGCGACTCTTCGAACGCCTGACCGTCCGGCTGCACCCAGGCGTAGTCCGGATCGTTGGCATATTGCAGGGACTTCTTCCAGGGAAACGCCTTCTCCGATTGCAGCGTCGCAACGACCAGCATGCCGATGGCGCCGTGCTTTTCCGCGAACCTGCCTTTCGAGGCATTCAGATGCGCGCCCTCCTCGCTGGGCAATCCTTTCGGAAAGCCGCGCAACACGACGACGATGCAGCCCTTGACGTCGAGTCCCCGGTAGTCATCGAGGCCGAAACGCTCGTCTTCCACGCCGTAGCCGGCGAACACCAGCGGCGCGGACAGGTCCAGGTTCGGCTCGCGCGGCTGCAGCCCGATCAGCACGTTGTCGGCGTGCGCGAAGCGCTGCTCGCCCGCGGGACCCGAGATCGTGATGGAGCCCGCATCCTTGCCGCGCGTGGTCTTCTGGAAGGTCACGCGCTGCAACCAGGTGCCGGCGTCGCCGCCGGGCTCGAGCCCGTACGACGCCATCTGCGTCGCCACGTAGCGCGCGGCGATCTCGTGGCCGCGCGAGCCGGTGTCGCGCCCTTCGAGCAGGTCGTCGGCCAGGAATTCCACGTGCGCACGGAAGTGCTGCGGCGAAAATGCGGGAACGGTGGTTTGTGCGTGAACGGCAACGGCGCTCAGCAGCGCGACGACGGCGAAGGTGGTTTTCATGCGCGCATCATCGAGGCGCGGGACTAACAAGTCCAGCCGGTTTCCGGCCCGGCGCGACCGCGGCTCGACTCGGCGATTTGCGCAACATTGGCCGGTGACTCGCGGCCGTCGATTTGCTAGGACTAGCTGCGGATGACAAGGTCGAGCTTGCCTTCGCGTCTTTCGACGCTGGCGCTCACCGAACCGGCATGACGCCGCACGGTGAAATCCACCGATGCCTCGCCCACCGAAAGATTGCGCACGCGGATCTCCTCCACGCCCTCGGGCATCACCGGATGCGCGAGCACGATCTGCCGGTCCAGCCCGTCGATGGCGATGCCCAGCACGCTCTGCAACAGCAGAAAGGTCGCGCCTGCCGCGACCGCCTGCGGCGAGCAGGCCACGGGACTCTGCATTGGCAGCTCGCGCCCGCGGCGGCGGAAGCCGCAGAACAGCTCCGGCAGACGCAGCAGGTCGAAATTGCGCGCGGCGTCGAACTGCGCGTTGAGGATGCGCAGCGCGAATGTCTTGTCGTCGTAGCGGGCTGCGCCCGCGGCCAGCAGCGAGTTGTCGTGCGGCCAGATCGAGCCGTTGTGATAGGACATCGGGTTGAAGCGCAGCTCGCTCTCGGCCACGGTGCGCACGCCCCAGCCGGAGAACATCTGCTCGTCACCGAACCCGGCGATCAGCCGCCGGCCGTGCTCCGCGTGCGCGATGCCGGTGTACAGGCAATGTCCCGGGTTCGAGGTGCGCACGCGGCAGGGCTCCTTGTCGGCATCCAGCGCCAGCGCGAAGGATTCGATGTCCGAGCACCAGAAGGCGCCGTTGAAGCGCGCCTGCAGTGCCTGCGCGGCTTCGACCAGCGCGATGGCGCGCGGCATCTCGCCCAGCGAGCGGGCGATGCGCGCCGCACCGAGCTTGGCGCCGTACACGTACGCCTGGACCTCGCACAGCGCGAGCGGCGCCTGGGCGAGTCGCCCGTCGGCGTGGAACACCGCGTCCGGCGAGCTCTTCCAGCTGTGCGGGCTCGGGCCGGCGGCACGCATGCGCGCCTCGACGAAGCCGTCGCCGTCGATGTCGCCGTACACGTCGATCCACGACAGCGCCTGGCAGATCGCCGGCCACAGCTCGGCGATGAAATCCAGGTCCGCGGTGCGCGCGTAATACGCCCCGGCGAGCAGCACGAACAACGGCGTCGTGTCCACGCCGAAGTAGTTGGGCGCGATGTCGCCGCCGCGCGCCTCGTTGAGGATCTTGCCGGGTTCCGCGCCGTTCGCGGCGAAGGTGTCGGCGCTCTGCGTGGCGGCGAGGTAACGCAGCACGTTGCGCGCGATGCCCGGCCACAGCCACAGCGTCTGCAGGGCCACGATGACCGCGTCGCGCCCGAACAGCGCGTCGAGCCAGGGCAGTCCCGCCGTGGGCACCCGCCCATGCGGCGTCGCCGTCAGCATCATGCCCACGTCGGCCGCGGAGCGCTGCAGCCAGCCATTGAACGTGGTGTCACCGGACTCCACCTGGCACGGCGGGCGGCTCTCACCGCGCGCCAGTTCCTCGGCCGCGGCCAGCGAGCGCGCATACGTGGAGATCTGCACCGGCTTGTTCGCCGACCGGCAGCCGATGGCGATCGCGATGGTCTTCTCGCCGCGGCTGCCGATCTGCAGCCGGTAGCGCAGCGCGTCCGAGGAGATCGCATCCGGGGTCGTGTGGCAGTCGACGACGGTCTCGCGCACCAGCTCGTCGGCGCCGAGATAGCCCTGCGTCACGCTGTCGCGCTCGACGCGCTCGAAGCGCGCGCGGCCCGCGTCCACGCGCCGCTGCGCGCGCACGTCGATGATGTGCTCGAAGTCCGAGCCGAAGCGGATCACGAGCTCCGTGGCCACGGTGCTCAGGGCGAAGTTGCGCACCTTGATCATCTCGTGGCACACGCCGGCCCAGATGAAGCGCGAGCGCGTGATGTGCAGCGTGCCGCGCGGCAGGACGATGCGCCCGCCCTCGCCGCGCACGTCCGGATTCGTCAGGTGCACGCTCAGCAGGACATTGTCCTCGCGCGGGCTGGTGGCGAGCAGCAGCGGACGCAGGCCGGCGACGCTCAGCGTCAGGCGCGACAGGTGGCGCACGCCCGCGCGGTACAGGCCGGCCTCGCTGCGCGCCTCGGCGTCTATATCCCCGATTTCGTTGAACAACCCGAAGCAATCGTCCTGCCGCAGCGAGTGTGTGCGTTCGTCACTCGGGACATCGGCGGTGACAACCTGGTGGGGGACTTCGG
>DASTRL010000129.1:0-38414 GCA_035761265.1 Steroidobacteraceae bacterium | reverse complement strand
GCGACGGCCGCGGCACCGCCGGCGTGCTCCACCGCGGCGGCCACGTCGCCGCAGGCCCGGGCCAGTTTCTCGACCGCGGCCGCGGTCGGAAACGCCTCGCGATCGCCCGCGTGCAGGTCCGGCCAGTGCTGCCTGAGCGCGCTGCGTGGATAGGAGAAATCAGGGGGACTACGCATGATTGTGTATCCGTACCGTGGGAACTACGCACTCTCGGCGGGAGGTCTCGCCGATACAGTAGTCATCACGATGTCGCTGCGACATCGGATCACTACTTACAGCGGCCGTTGCCGCAGGGGCTAACAACATGGCGACACGTAAACGAACCCGCAAGCCGACGGCAGCGCGCCTCCGCGCGGCCGTGGCGAACACCCAGGAGCAGATGCTCGACACCGTCCACCAGGTCTGGCTCGCCGGACTCGGCGCCTTCTCCAAGGCGCAGCGCGGCGCACCAAAACTGTTCGACGAGCTGGTGAAGGAAGGCGCACGCGTGCATTCCAGCGCGCGCAAGTCGGCCGACAAGGCCGTGCGCTCGGTGGTGATGCGCGCGCAGACGGCGATCGAGGGTCGCGTCGGCAGCGCGCGCGCCAAGGCGGCGGACACGCTGGAAAACCTCGAGAAGGTGTTCCAGTCGCGCGTGCAGCGCGCGTTGCACCAGATGGGCGTGCCCGGCACGCGCGACATCGAGAAGCTGAGCGCCCGCGTCAACGCGCTGAACACCAGCATCGAGAAGCTCGCGCGCCGGCGCGTGACGGCGCGCGGCGGCGATGGCCGGCGCGCGGCCGCGCCGCCGCCGTCCGCCGCGCACTGATCCACGATGCTGCTCGTGGAGCCGGCGCAGCGCAGGCGCGCGCTGCGCTCGAAGGTGGCGCTCGCGCTGGCCGGTGGCGGCCCGCTGGGCGCCTTCTACGAGCTCGGCGCGCTGCATGCGTTGAACGAGGCCGTGGAGGGTCTCGAACTGACCGACGTCGACGTCTACACGGGCGTGAGCTCGGGGGCGCTGATCGCGGCGGGACTGGCGAACGGATTCGACACGGCCACGATGGCGGCGGCGTACATCGAAGATCAATGGGGGGAAATCCCGTTCTCCCCCGCGATGCTGCTGCAGCCGGCCGTGATCGAGTACGGCAAGCGCCTGGCGCGGATCCCCGCGGCGCTCTCGCGGGCCGCACAGCATTTCCTGCGCGAGCCGCTGGGCGGCGCGTGGTCGGCCACGGTCGGTTCGGTCGGCAAGATGTTGCCCACCGCGCTGTTCGACAATCGTCCGCTCGAGCAATACCTGCGCGCGATGTTCAAACTACCCGGACACACCGACGACTTCCGCAAGCTGAAATCCCGGTTGTACGTGGTGGCGACCGACATCAACACCACCGAGTCCGTGCACTTCGGCGGCCCCGGCGCCGACCGCGTGCCGATCTCGCGCGCGGTGCTGGCGAGCGCGGCGTTGCCGAGCCTGTACGCGCCGGTGAAGATCGGCGGCCGTTACTACGTGGACGGCGCTCTGGTGCGCACCATGAACGCATCGCTGGCGCTCGAGGAAGGCTGCAACCTGCTCATCTGCGTCAATCCGCTGGTGCCCTTCAAGGCCACCCGGTCGCGCAGCCACACCAACATCGCCGACCACGGCCTGCCGACGCTGCTGTCGCAGACCTTCCGCTCGCTGATCTATTCACGCATGGCCGTGGGGCGCGCCAGCTATCGCCTGCGCTTCCCGCATGCCGACCAGTTGCTGCTGGAGCCGGACCGTGACGACGAGCGGCTGTTCTTCACCAACGTGTTTCGCTACACCGGCCGTCGGCAGCTCGCCGAGCATGCCTACCAGTGCACGCGGCGCGACCTGCTCGCGCAGGCGCCGGCGCTGCGCAAGCTGCTCGCGCGGCACGGGATGAGCCTCAACCTCGGCGTGTTGCGCGACCGGCGGCGTCGCCTGGCCGACGCCGCGGTCGAGCGCCGGGCGCAGACACGCCGCGCGACGCAGGATCTCGGCCGGGCACTGCAACGGCTCGAGTCCCTGGTGCCGGCGGCGCGCCGCCGCACCTGATGCCATGGCCGCGCAGCTGTGGCGCAGCGTGCTCGGCCTGCAGACGGCGCTGGCCGTCGCCATCGTCTTCGCCGCATGGCTCCTGCGCGGCGCACCGCGTCCCGCTCATCCGTGGCTGGGCCTCGGATTCGCCGCGCTCTGCTTCGTCGCGCTCCAGTACCTGCAGGTGTTCGGCATCCTCGCCCTGTCGCGTGCGCTCGCGCCGCGCAGCGGTAGTGCGGATCGGTCCGGCGCGTGGCGCGCGATGCTGACCGAGCCTGTCTACTTCGGACTGGCGCAATTCTCGATGGCGCGCGGCGCCCGCGCTCCGCGCGACGCCGGCGGCGGAGCCGCACCGGTGCTGCTCGTCCACGGGCTGGCCTGCAACGCAGGCGTCTGGAGCCGGCTGATCCCGCGGCTGCGCGCGGCGGGCTTCGCGCCGATTCGCGCGGTGCAGCTCACGCCGTTCGGCGAGGACATCGACGCGCTCGCACACCGGCTCGCGCGCGAGCTCGCGGAGCTGCACGCGCAGGCGCGCGCGCCAGTCACGGTGGTGGCACACAGTCTCGGTGGGCTGGTCAGCCGCGCGGCGCTGCGCGAGGTGGCCCCGCAGGTCGTCGGGCGCCTGGTCACCGTGGGCACGCCGCATCATGGCGCCGCGCTGGCGCGTCTTTCGCACGCGCCGCCCGTCGGACAGATGCGACCGGACTGCGGCTGGCTCGCCGAGTTGAATGCGCGCCAGGCGTCGCTGCCGGTGCCGGTCACCAGCCTCTTCAGCCTCGATGACAATTTCGTCACTCCACCGCGCAGCGCCGAGCTCGAGGGCGCCCGCTCGCAGGCACTGCGCGGATTGGGACATTTCGGCCTGCTGGTCTCGCGGCGCGGAACCGATGGGGTGCTGCGCGCGTTGCAGGAGGCTGCATGAGGGCCGAGGCCGTGCACGAGGTCGAGCAGTTGCTGCAACGACGCCGGACGCTCGAACGCGCTGAAGCCACCGTCGCGCGAATATCCGCGCGGCTCGGCAGGCTGCGGCGCTGGCAGGCGGCGCGTCTCGCGCGCACCTACGCCGACCTGCGCCGCGATCCGCGCTATGCGCCCGCCACCGAGTTCTTCCTGCGCGACCTGTATGGCGCGCACGACTTCGCGGCCCGCGACCGGCAGCTCGAAGATGCCTGGCGCTTTTTCCGCCGCTGGCTGCCGCCCCCGGCACTGAGCGTGCTGGCCCACGCGCTCGAGCTCGACGTGCTCACGCGCGAGCTCGACCAAGGCATGGCCGCGCTGCTGCCGGATGCATCCGTGACCGAGGCGTCCTATGCCCGCGCGTACCGCGCGCTCGGCAGACGCGAGGCGCGCGAGCGTCAGGTCGAACTGGTGCTCGCCACCGGTCACGACCTGCAACGCGTGGTGCGCCATCGCTCGATCGGCCTGCTGCTCAGGGCGGCGCACGGACCGGCGCACCTGGCCGGGCTCGATCAGCTGCAGGCCTTCCTCGAGCGCGGCTATCGCGCCTTCCGCGCCATGCCCTCCGCGGACCAGTTCCTCGCCATCATCCACGAGCGGGAATCCTCGCTGCTCGAAGACTGGCTGGCCGGTGCGCCCGCATGAAGGATGAGAGCTTCGATTTCGTCATCGTCGGCGGCGGCTCGGCCGGCTGCGTGCTCGCCTACCGGCTGTCGGCGGATCGCGGCGCCCGCGTGTTGCTGCTCGAGGCGGGCGGCCCGGATCGCAATCCACTCCTGCACATGCCGGCCGGGCTCGCCGGGCTGGTGCACAATCGGCAGGTCAACTGGCACTACTACACCGAACCGGTGAGCGGTCTGCAGGGACGGCGGCTGTACTGGCCGCGCGGCCGGGTGCTCGGCGGCAGCAGCTCCATCAACGCGATGTGCTACACGCGCGGCCATGCCCAGGACTACGACGAGTGGGCGCAGCTCGCCGGCGAGCGCTGGAGTCATGCGCGCGTGCTGCCGTATTTTCGTCGCGCCGAAAATCAATCGCGCGGCGCGGACGATTTCCATGGCCGCGGCGGGCCGCTGAACGTCGAGGATCTCAAGTACCGCAATCCGCTGAGCGAAGTGTTCGTCGCGGCCGGCGCCGCCGCCGGGCTGGAGCGCAACTCCGACTTCAATGCCGCGCGCCAGGAAGGCGTCGGCTTCTACCAGGTGACGCAACGCGACGGGCGGCGCTGCAGCGCCGCGGTCGCCTATCTACATCCGGCGCGGCATCGCACCAATCTCGAGGTGCGCACCCACAGCCTGGCCGTGCGCATCCTGTTCGAACGCGGCCGGGCGGTGGGCGTGGAGTATCGCCGCCACGGCCGACTGGCGCGCGTGCGTGCCTCGCGCGAAGTGCTGCTGTCCGCGGGTGCGGTGGCCTCGCCGCAGCTGCTGATGCTGTCGGGCATCGGGCCGGCCGCCGAGCTCGGAAGCCTCGGCATCCCGGTGGTGCGCGACTGCGCGGAGGTCGGCGCCAACCTGCAGGATCACCTCGACTTCTGCACGCTGTACAAGTGCCGCGAGCCCATCACCTATGATTTCGGGCGGATGCGCGAGCTTGCGGTGGCGCTGCGGTATTTCCTCACGCACTCCGGCCCCGGCGTGAGCAACATCGCCGAGGCGGGCGGCTTCGTGCGCACGCATCTCGCGCCCGACGCCCGCCCGGACATCCAGCTGCACTTCGTGCCCGCGCAGCTCGACGATCACGGCCGCAACCGCCTTCCCGGCCACGGCTTCACGCTGCACGCCTGCGGTCTGCGGCCCGCGAGCCGCGGGCGCATCGCGCTGCGTTCGGCGGAGCCCGGCGAGGCACCGCGGATCTTCCCGGAATACCTCCGCGAGCCGCACGACCTCGAGGTGCTGCTCGAGGGCGTGCGCCTGAGCCGCGAGATCCTGCATGCGGCGCCTTTCCGGCCCTACCTCGGAGTGGAGGTCTTTCCCGGAGAAGACTGCACGACGGCCGCGACACTCGAGCAGGTGGTGCGGCGCAAGGCGGAGACCATCTATCACCCGGTGGGCACGTGCCGCATGGGATCGGATGCGGAGGCGGTGGTTGATGGCGCCCTGCGGGTGCGCGGGGTCGGGTCGCTGCGCGTGATCGATGCGTCCGTGATGCCGCGGCTCATCGGCGGCAACACCAACGCGCCCACGATCATGATCGCCGAGCTCGCGGCCGCGGACATCATCGGCGACGCGCGCGCCGTCCCCTGAGGCGGAATCCATACGCAACACTACGGTGCGGGCGCGTCGCCTTGCGAATGGACGGCGGTCGGCGCGGATGTTGAGGTACGTGCATGGAAAAGCTCTGGCTGCGCGCCTACCCGGAAGGCACTCCGGCGGAAATCGATCCGCGGGATCAGGGATCGCTGGTCGACCTGTTCGAGGCGAGCTGCCGCCAGTACGCTGAGCGGGGCGCGTTTCACAATCTCGGCACCACGCTGACCTACCGCGACCTCGACCTGCTGTCGCGGCAGTTCGCCGCCTATCTGGTCGGCCTGGGCCTGGCGCGCGGCGAGCGCGTCGCGCTCATGATGCCGAACCTGCTGCAATACCCGGTGGCGCTGTTCGGCGCCTTGCGTGCCGGGCTCACGGTGGTGAACACCAATCCGATGTACACGCCGCGTGAGTTGCGCCACCAGCTCAAGGACTCGGGCGCCCGCTGCATCGTCGTGCTGGAGAACTTCGCGAACGTGCTGGAGCAGGTGCGCGCCGAAACGGCCGTCGAGCACGTGATCACCACGGCGGTGGGTGACATGACGCCGTTCCCGAAACGCGCGGCGGTGAATTTCGTGGTGCGCCACGTCAAGCACATGGTGCCGAAATACCGGATCCCTGACGCGGTGCCGTGGCGCGTGGCCATGGCGCGCGGCGCCGCACGCGAATTCGAGCGCGTCGCGGTGTCTGCGGACGACGTGGCATTCCTGCAGTACACCGGCGGCACCACCGGCGTCGCCAAGGGCGCCGTGCTGACCCATCGCAACCTGGTCGCGAACCTGATGCAGGTGGCCGCGTTCTGGCGTCACCTCATCGTGCCCGGCCGTGAGATCATCATCACGCCGCTGCCGCTGTACCACGTGTTCTGCCTGACGTGTAACTGCCTGGTGTTCATGCATCACGGCGCGCTCAACGTGCTCATCACCAATCCGCGCGACATCCCGGGATTCGTGAAGGAACTGCGGCAGTGGCCGTTCACGTTCATCACGGGGGTGAACACACTGTACAACGCGCTGCTCGCGCATCCGGAATTCGCCGCGCTCGATTTCTCGCGGCTCAAGCTCGGCGTGGCGGGCGGCATGGCATTGCATCCCGGCGTCGCGAAGCGCTGGCGCGCGGTCACGGGCCAGGATCTGCTCGAGGGCTATGGGCTCACCGAGGCATCGCCGGTGGTCGCCTGCAATCCTTATGGCGGCGTGTTGGCAGGTTCCGTGGGCATTCCCCTGCCGTCCACCGAAATCAGCATCCGCGACGGCGAGCGGGAGTTGCCGCCGGGCGAATCCGGCGAACTCTTCATTCGCGGCCCGCAGGTCATGCGCGGCTACTGGAACCGTCCCGACGAGACGGCGCGCGTGCTCTCGGACGATGGCTGGCTGGGCACGGGCGATGTGGCTGCCGTCGATGCGCGCGGCTTCCTGCGCATCGTCGACCGCAAGAAGGACATGATCATCGTGTCGGGCTTCAAGGTGTTTCCGAACGAGATCGAGGGCGTGCTCGAAGAGCATCCCGCCGTGCTCGAGTGCGGCGTGATCGGCGTCGACGATGCGCGCTCCGGGCAGGCCGTGAAGGCATTCGTGGTGCTGCGTCCGGGTGTCGCGGCCACGGCCGAGGAGCTGATCGAGTACTGCCGCGGCAATCTCACGGGCTACAAGGTGCCGAAGTTCGTGGAGTTCCGCGCCTCGCTGCCGAAGACCAACGTCGGCAAGATCCTGCGGCGCGAACTGCCCACCACCCCCGCCCAGGCCGCTTGAGGGGGACTCTTTCCTAGAAAATGGGGACATTCCTCATTTGCGCGCGCAACGCGCGGCAAAAGGGGACGTACCTGCTTCAGGTGCGTCCCCTTTTGCTAGCAAATGAGGAATGTCCCCATTTTCTAGGAAAGGGGGACTGTCCCCATTTATCGGATCAGGGATTTGAGGCTGAGCGCGAGGCGTTTGCCGTAGGGCGGGCGCAGGCCGGTGAGGCCGGCGAAGTCGATCGAGGTCTGTTGGAGCACGGCGCGCTCGTGGCTGAAACGCAGGAAGCCGTGCTCGCCGTGGTAGGCGCCCATGCCGCTCTCGCCCACGCCGCCGAACGGCAGCTCCGCTGCCAGGTAGTGCAATGCCACGTCGTCGATGGTGACGCCGCCGGAGCGCGTGCGCTCCAGCACGTGGCGGCGCTCGGCCGCATCGCGGCCGAAATAGTAGAGCGCGAGCGGATGCGGGCGCCGGCTCACCTCCGCGACGGCTTCGCCGGCGTAGTCATACGCAAGCAGCGGCAGCAGCGGCCCGAAGATCTCCTCCTGCATGATGCGCATGTCGTCGCGCGCATCGAGCACCAGCGCGGGCGTGAACAGGCGCCGCTCGCGGCAGGCGCCATTGGCCGGCGCACCCAGCGGCACGATGCGCGCGCCCTTGGCGGACGCATCGGCGAGCAGCGCCTCGAGGCGCTGGTAGTGCTGCAGGTTCACGATCGCCGTGTAGCCCGGATCGGCCGGCAGCCGCGGATAGCAGCGCGCGGCCCAGTCGCGCGCCAGGTCCACGAATGCCTCCACCGATTCGCGCGGTAGATAGACATGATCCGGCGCGAGGCACACCTGCCCCGCGTTCACCAGCTTGCCGATCAGGATGCGATCCGCGGAGCGCGCCAGGTTCGCGGACCGGCTGACGATCGCCGGGCACTTGCCGCCGAGCTCCAGCGTCACGGGCACCAGGTTCTGCGCCGCCGCGCTCATGACGCGCCGCCCGACGCCGGTCGAGCCGGTGAACAGCAGGTGGTCGAAGGGCAGCGCCGAGAAGCGCGCCGCCACTTCCGGGCCGCCCGTGACGAATGCCAGCTCGGTGGCATCGAACGCGCGGCTCACGCGCCGCTGCAGCAGCGACGCGGTGGCGGGCGTGAGCTCCGACGGCTTGACCAGGCAGCGATTGCCCGCGGCGAGCGCGCTCGCCAGCGGGCCGAAGCACAGCCCGATGGGAATGTTCCAGGGACTCACGATGCCGACCACGCCGAGCGGCTGCGTGACCACGCGTGCGCGCGTGCCGGGCAGCAGCAGCGGCATGTTGCGCGCGCTGCGCCGCGGCCGCATCCAGCGTCGCAGGTGCGCCCGCGCATGCTTGAGCGCCAGCACCGCCGGCAGGATGTCCAGCGCGCGCGTCACCTCGGGCGGGCGCTGGCCGAAGTCGCTCGCGACCGCTTCGCACAGCTCGCGCGCGTGATCGACGAGCAGCGCGATGCAGCGCTCGATGCGATCGATGCGCAGCTGCGCCGGCGGATCGCCCTGTGCCGCCTGCGCCGCGCGCTGCGCCGCGAAGCGCTGTTCGAGATCCGCGGGCGCAGCGCTGATTTCGGCGTGGTCTTCCATGCGTCTCACCAGTGGATGCCGCGCATGAGCGACGCAAAGGCCAGTTGCTCGCGCGAAGCGACTCGTTCGGTGCCGGCGGGCGCGCCAGCCGCCTCCGACTCCGGGTACATGCGGAACGCCTCGCTCATCAGCCGCTGGCTGATGCCGGGCGCGAGCAGCCCCACCACCTGCGCGAAGTGCCCGAGCCGCGTGGCCAGGCGCTGCGGCTTGTGGATGATGGCGTCGCAGATGAGGTCCGCCGCCTGCTCCGGCTGCCACAGCGCGAACTGCCGATACATCTTCGTGGGCGCGACCATGGGCGTGCGCACCAGCGGCAGATTCACCACGGTGAACTTGACGCCGCGCTCGCAGTATTCGGCGCCGGCGCAGCGCGAGAAGGCCTCGAGCGCGGCTTTCGAAGCGTTGTAGCCGGCGAAGCGCGGCGCGTTGCTGAGCACGCCGATCGAGGAGATGTTGACGACGTGCCCCGCGCCGCGCGCCACCATGGCGGGCAGCAATCCCATCGTGACGCGCACCGCCGCGAAGTAGTTGATCTTCATCAGCCGTTCGAAGTCGTGGAAGCGCTGGTAGGTGTTCTCGATGGCGCGCCGGATGGAATGACCCGCGTTGTTGATCAGCACGTCGACGCGGCCGTGATCCGCCAGAATGCGCGCGAGGAACCGGTCGCAGGCCTCGGCGTCCGCGATGTCGCATTGGTAGGTGCTCACCTCGCCGCCGCCCGCCTGGATCTGCGCCGCGGTCAGCGCCAGCCGCTCGGCGTCGCGCGCCACCAGCAGCACGTGCGCCCCGGCCGCGGCGAGCTTGAGCGCGGTGGCACGCCCGATGCCGGAGGACCCGCCGGTGATCAGCACCTTGCGGCCGCCGACGGCGCCCCGCAGGCTGCGGTCGCGCAGCAGGTCCGGGTCGAGATGGCGCTCCCAGTAGTCCCAGAGCCGCCAGGCGTAGTCCTCGAGCCGGGGTAGTTTGATGCCGGCGGCGCCCAGCAGCGCCTGGGTCGCGGCGCAATCGAAGATCGTCGGATGATCGATCAGCTCGACCACCGCGCGCGGCACGCCCAGGTCGCGCAGCAGGTCGTCGACGATGCGACGCAGCGGCGCGGCGGCCTCGCTCAGGCTGCCGGTCATGGCCGGCAGCGCGTGCAGCAGCGCCGGTTCCAGCCGCAGCGTCATGGTGGGCGCGTGCGCGGCGGTCGCGAACAGGTTCAGCGCCTCGCCGACGCGCCGATCGCATGGATCGGTGAGATGGAAGCAGCGGCCGTCCTGGCCCGGCACGTGCGCCAGGTGCGCGAGCGCCGCGGCCACGAAGTCCACGGGCACCAGATTGATGTGCCCGCCCTCGATGCCGATCAGCGGCACCCATTTCGGCACGTGATCGCGCAGCTTCTGGATGGCCTTGAAGAAGTAGTAAGGCCCATCGATCTTGTCCATGACGCCGGTCTGCGAGTGCCCGACCACCATGCCCGGCCGGTACACGCGCCAGGGCACGCGGCAGCTGGTGCGCACCAGCGCCTCGGAGTCGTGCTTGGTGCGGAAGTAGGGATTGGCGAGGCCCTCGGCCTCGGCGAACATGTCCTCGGTGAACGTGCCGGGATAGGTGCCGGCGCTCGCGATCGAGCTCACCAGGTGAAAGCAGCCGGCGCCGATGTGCTGCGCGAGCGCGAGGGCATTGCGCGTGCCGAGCACGTTGCTGCGCTCGAGCGCGGCGTCGCCGGCCGCCAGGTCGTACAACGCGCCGAGATGGAAGAAGTGCGCGATCCGGCCGCGCAGCCGCGCGCGCGTCTCGGGCGCGATGCCGAGCAGCTCGTCGGCGAGATCGCCCTCGACCGGCAGCACGCGCCCGGCGTCGACCCGCCAGTCGTGAATCAGCGCCTCGAGTCTGGCGCGCGATCCCGCTCTCACCAGCACGTGCACCGTGGCGCCGCGCGCCAGCAGTTCGGCCACGAGATGCCGACCGATGAATCCGGTTCCGCCGGTGACGAAGTAATCCATGAGTCCTCGGGTCACGACGTTACCCCGCGGGCACCGCGCGAATATGCGGGCGAACGCGTACCCCGCGTCGGTTATTCCGGAGGCCGTGCGCGCGCGCCGGCCGCACAGTGGCGGCAATGACCAACGGTGAACGCATGGCGCCCGTGGACCGGGCCTGGCTGCTGATGGAGCGGCCGACCAACCCCATGGTGATCGTGGCGGTCATCGCACTCGGCGGCAGGCTGTCGCGCACGGCGCTGCGCAGGATCATCGAGGAGCGCCTGCTCGCGTTCGATCGCTTCCGCTGCCGGCCCGTATCAGAGACGCTCGGCGCGCGCTGGGAGCGCACCGCGAATTTCGACCTCGACGACCACGTGCTCACCGCCGCATTGCCCTCGCCCGCCGGCCAACGCGAGCTCGAATCGCTGGTCGGCGATCTGTGCGGCACGCCGTTCAATCAGGTGCGGCCGTGGTGGAGCTTTCACCTCGTCGAGCGCTACGGCCGCGGCAGCGCCATCGTCGCCCGCATTCATCATTGCTATGCCGACGGCATCGCGCTCATGAAGGTATTGCTCGGCATGACGGATGGCGGCACGCGCCGCCCGCGTCCGACTCGCGATGCGCAACATGGCGCGCCGGTCGCGCGCGATGGCTCGCTGCTCGCCGGCATCTATGAGCCCGTCGTGGAACTGCTGGGCGATGCGTTGCGCGCGGGCGCCGGGCTCATCGGCCAGGGCGCACACTACGCGCTGCATCCCGGCGAGGCGGCGGACGTCGCCGCGGATGCGACCGGCGCGCTCTCGGAGCTGGTGCGGCTGGCACTGCTCGCCGACGATCCGGCCACGGCTTTCAAGCGGCCCCTGAGCGGCGCCCGGCGCGTGGCGTGGGCCCCACCGCTCGCGCTCGAACAGATCAAGGCGCTGAGCCACGCGCTCGACTGCACGGTCAACGACGTGCTCATGGCGACCCTCGCCGGAGCACTGGGTGCGCAGCTGCGGCGCCACGGCGAGCGCACGGCCGGGCGCGTGCTGCACGCGGCCGTGCCGGTGAATCTGCGCCGCTCCGAGGCGACCGAGGATGCGCTCGGCAATCGCTTCGGCCTGGTGTTCGTCGAACTACCGGTGGGCATGCGCTCGCCCCTGGACCGGCTGTTCCGCGTGCGCGATTCGATGCGCACGCTGAAGGCCTCTTCGCAGGCCATGATGACGTACAGCCTGCTTGCCGCGGTGGGCAGCCTGCCGCAGGCGGTCGAAGACACCGCCATCGATGCGTTCACGGCCAAGGCATCGCTGGTCGCCTCGAATGTCCCGGGGCCGCCAGAGATCATCCGCATCGGCGGCGTCGCCGTGCGTCAGCTGCACTTCTGGGTGCCGCAGGCGGGCAGCATCGGCATCGGCGTGAGCCTGCTGAGTTATCACGGCCAGGTGCAGTTCGGCGTGATGGCCGACCGGCAGCTCATCGCCGACCCCGCGGCGCTGGCCGCGGAGTTCGTCAGCGAGTTCGAGCGACTGGTGCTGCAGGTGTCGCTGCTGCCGCCGCCGGCGGACGCTGCGGCGAAGCAGCGCGCCGCGCCCCGCGGCCGGCGCGCAGCAGCTCGAAGGTCAGCAGCGCGATGAGTGCTCCGGCCGCGGCGCACGCCATGTCCTTCTGCGAATCCCATTCATCGCCCTGGGTGCCGAGATAGGCCACGCCCAGGTCGCCGCCGAATACCACGGCCGCCGCCCACTCGATCAGCTCGTAGATGGCCGAATTCGACAGGATGAACAGCACCGGCAGCAGCGCCCGCCACAGGCCGCGCGGCGGCGCGCGCGCATTCAGCAGCTCGACCACGGGTAGATAGAGCAGCAGCCCGTAGGCGAAATGGATCAGCCGGTCGTAGTGATTGCGTTGCAGCCCGAAGGCCGCGGAGACGGACACGCCGGCCAGCGATCGCGCCCAGGAATCGTAGGGCACGAGCGAGTACGTATAGTGCGCGCCGACCTCGTGCAGCACGAAGAACACGAACATCAGGGTGTACGCGGTGTTGCTGAAGCGCAGCCGGGGATACGTCGACACCAGCAGCGCGACCGCCACCACCACCAGCACGTTCTCGAGCAGCCAGTCCTGGCGGAAGCTGGGCGCGATGCCGAGCGCGACGAACACCGCCGCGAACATCGCCAGCAGCACGGCCGGCTGGATTGCCTCGCGCCTCACGCGCCCAGCCTGCCGCGCAGATAGCGCACGCAGCGGTCGAGCGCGGCGAGTTGCCGGTAGTCCTTCTCGGGAATGTCGATGCCGAACGCCCCGTGCACGGCCGCGGCGAAATTGAACAGGTCCATGGAGTCGAATTCGAACTGCTCGCGGAATTCGAGCTCCGGGCGCAGCGTCGCCGGATCGAGGTCCGGCGCGACGCCGGCCAGTAGTTCGACGATGCGCTGCCGCAGCGCCGGGTCGGAGAGGTTCGCGCTCACAGCTCCTCCGGTCGCGACAGCAAGTCGCGGATGCGGGCCAGGAATCTCGCGCCCTCGCGCCCGTCGGTGACGCGATGGTCCGCCGCCAGCGTCAGCGTCAGCACCGGGCGTGCCTCGACGCGGCCGGCGACCACCCAGGGCCGCTCGAGCACCGCACCGAATCCCACGATGGCCACCTGCGGTGGATGGATGATGGGAAACAGCGCATCGACGCCATCGTCGCCAAGGCTGGTCATGGTGAGCGTGGCGGAGGCCAGCTCGCCGCTGCGCAGGTGTCCGCCGCGCACCCGCGCGACGAGTTCCTGCAGCTCGCGCATGAGTACGGGCAGCGTCTTGCGGTCCGCGTCCTGGATGGCCGGAGCGACCAGGCCGCCGCCGCGCATCGCGATCGCCACGCCGAGATGCACGCCCGTCGCGGGCTCGAATCCGTTCGCGCCGAAGAAGCCGTTGAAGGACGGCATCGCCGCCGCGGCGCGTGCCAGCGCCTTGATCGGGAGCACCGTCGCGAGCAGCCGCTCGGGTACCGGGCGCGCGGCGTTGTAGCCTTCGAGCCAGCTTGCCGCCGGCTGGAAATCCAGCATCAGCGAAAGATAGTAGTGAGGGATCTCGCGCTTGCTGCGGCTCATCGCGGTGGCGATGGCGTGGCGCACGCCCGCGGCGCCCGATGGGCCGTGCGCCGCGGTCGGCGCGGCCGCGGCCCGTTCGACGTCGGCCACGATCAGCGTGCCGCCAGGACCCGAGCCCGCGAGGCCCTCGAGCTGCACGCCGAGCTGCGCGGCGCGCGCGCGCGCGGCGGGCGACACGCGCATGCCGCGATACGCGGCCGGCGCGGACGGGGCCGTCGGCGTGGGTGTGGGTGTGGGTGTGGGTGCGGGTGCGGGTGTGGTTGTCAGCGGTGCCGCGCCAGGCGCGCCAGCACTTGCCGCCGGCGCCTCAGCCCCAACGGCCGCCGCCGCGGGCTCCCCCGCGAACAGCGCCAGCGTCGTACCCACCGGCACGCGCGCGCCGGGCTCGACCAGCAGCTTCTCGACGACGCCGTCCTCGAAACTCTCGATGTCGATGAGGCCCTTCTCGGTCTCGACCAGCGCCACCACCTGGCCGCGGCGCACCTGCGCACCGGGCGCGACCTCCCAGCGCACCAGAGTCCCGTCTTCCATGTCGGCGCCCAGCGAGGGCATGTGGAATTCGCGGCTCATGCGAGGAGGCCGCGCGCGGTGGCGACGATGCGCTCGACGCCCGGCAGCGCGGCGTCCTCGAGATGCTTCGGATACGGAATGGGGACTTCGGCGGTGCACACGCGCGCCAGCGGCGCATCGAGGTCGAAGAATGCCTGCTCGACGATGCGCATGCCGATCTCGGCGGACAAACTACCGCTGCGCCAACCCTCGTCGACCATCAGTGCGCGGCGCGTGCGGCGCACGGACTGCATGATGGCCGCATCGTCGAGCGGCCGCAGCGTGCGCAGGTCGAGCACCTCGGCCTCGATGCCGGCGGCGGCGAGCTGCGTCGCCGCCTCGAGGCACCTGGCGAGGCTGCCGCCATAGGTGATCAGCGTGAGATCGCGGCCCGCGCGCCGCACCGCGGCGTGCGCGATGTCGGCGACGCCATCCTCGCTGCCGAGCTCGTCCTCCACGTTCAGCAGGCCGATGTGCTCGAAGATCAGCACGGGATCGGGCGAGCGCAAGGCCCCGCGCAGCATGCCACGCGCGTCGTCGATGGTGGCCGGCGCGACGATGCGCAGCCCGGGGATGTGCGCGTACCAGCCCTCGAGGCTGTGCGAGTGCTGCGCGGCGAGCTGCCGGCCGGCGCCGGTGGCCATGCGGATCACCAGCGGCACGGGGCATTGCCCGCCGGACATGTGGCACAGCGTCGCGGCGTTGTTGAGGATCTGGTCGAGCGCCAGCAGGCTGAAGTTGACCGTCATGATCTCGACGATGGGCCGCAGGCCGCCGAGCGCGGCGCCGATGCCGGCGCCGACGAATGCCGACTCGGACAGCGGCGTGTCGCGCACCCGCTGCTCGCCGAATTCCCCCAGCAGCGTCTTGGTGACGGCATAACAGCCGCCGTACCGGCCGACGTCCTCGCCCATCAGGAACACGCGCGGATCGCTGCGCAGCGCTTCGCGGATGCCTTCGCGCAGCGCCTCGCGATAGCTCATGCGGCGCGGCTTCGCGACGGCGTTCATGCGCCCGCCTCCGCGTAGACGTGGCGCTCGAGATCGGTGACCGGCTCCCACTCGCCGGCTTCGGCATGCGCCACCGCGGCATCGACCTCGGCGTCGGCCTCAGCCTGCAGGCGCTGGAAGTCCTCCTCGGTGATCAGGCCGAGCTGCTTGCAGCGCGTGGTGAAGTGGATCAGCGGGCCGCGCGCGCGCCATTCCTCCACTTCCGCCTTGTCGCGGTACAGCTGCGCGTCGAACATCGAGTGCGCGCGCAGCCGGTAAGTGCGGCACTCGATCAGCCAAGGGCCGCCGCCGGCGCGGATCGCCGCGTGCGCCATGCGCGCCGCGGCTTCCACGGCGAGCACGTCCATGCCGTTCACCGCCTCGGCGGACAGGCCGTACGCGGCGGCGCGCGCGCGGATGTCGGTGATCGCCTCGGAGCGCGCCAGCGCCGTGCCCATCGCGTAGAGATTGTTTTCGCAGATGAACAACACCGGCAGCTTCCACAATGCCGCAAGATTCAGGGTCTCGTGGAATTCGCCCTCGGCCACCGCGCCTTCACCGAAGAAGCATGCGGTCACCGCGTCGCGGCCCGCGAGCTGGTCCGCGAGCGCCAGGCCCGCGGCGACCGGCAGTCCGCCGCCGACGATGGCGTTGCCGCCGTAGAAGCGCCGGCTCACGTCGAAGATGTGCATGGATCCGCCGCGCCCGCCGCTCGAGCCATTGCGCCGCCCGAACATCTCCGCCATCAGGTCGCCCATCGGCAGGCCGCGCGCCAGGGCGTGGCCGTGTTCGCGGTAGGTGGCGACCAGCGCATCGACAGGCCGCAGCGCCTGCATCACGCCCACGGCCACGGCCTCCTCGCCGTTGTACAGGTGCAGGAAGCCGCGGATCTTCTGCTCGGTGTAGAGCTGCGCGCAGCGATCCTCGAACTGCCGGATGCGCAGCATCTGCGCGAGCAGGTGGAGCGCGTGGTCGCGCTGCAGAACGACGGCGGCCGCGCTCACGAGACCGCTCCTTCGAGCGTGGACAAATCGCCCTCGGGCAGGCCGAGCTCGCGCGCGCGCAGCACGCGGCGCAGGATCTTGCCGCTGCGCGTGCGCGGCAGTGCCTCGACGAATGCGAGATCGCGCGGCGCCACGGCCGCGCCGAGATGCCGCCGCGCGTGCGCGAGCAGCTCCTGGCGCAGCGGCGTGCCGCCTATGTAGCCCGGCTTGAGCTCGACGAACGCCTTCACGACGGCGCCGGCGAGCGCATCCGGCAGGCCGATCACGCCGGCCTGCGCCACCGCGGCATGCGCCAGCAGCACGCTCTCCACCTCGAAGGGGCTGATGAGATGGCCCGCGGACTTGATCACGTCGTCGCTGCGGCCGACGAACCAGTAGTAGCCGTCGGCGTCGCGTCGCGCCAGGTCGCCCGACAGGTACCACTCGCCGGCGAAGCAGGCCCGATAGCGCGACTCCTCGTGCAGGTAGCCGCGCATCATCGACGGCCACGGTGTGCGCACGGCGAGCTCGCCCACCTCGCCGGGTGCGAGCACGTCGGCGCCGCCGTCTTCACGCCGGCGCACGATGGCGGTCTCGATGCCGGGGAAGGGCAGCCCCATGGAACCCGGACGCACGTCCACCGACGGGTAGTTGGCCACCACGATCGAGCCGGTCTCGGTCTGCCACCAGTTGTCGTGGAACGGCAGGCCGAAGGCCTCGACACCCCACAACACCGCCTCCGGATTGAGCGGCTCGCCGACGCTGGCGAGAAATCGCAGCCGCGGACAGGCCTGCGCCCGCGCGAGCGCGGTGCCGGCCTTCATCAGCATGCGGATCGCGGTGGGCGCCGTGTACCACACGCTCACCTGCTCCTCGGCGAGCAGCCGGTACCAGCGCTCCGGATCGAATTCCTCCTGATCGACGATGCAGCTCACGCCGCAGGTGAGCGGCGCGAGCACGCCGTAGGTCATGCCGGTGACCCAGCCGGGATCGGCCGTGCACCAGTAGCGGTCGTCCGCCTTCAGATCGAGCGCGAGGCGCGCGGTGTGGTGATGCGCCACCACGGCCGCGTGCGCGTGCAGCACGCCCTTGGGCCGCCCGGTGGTGCCGCTGGTGAAGTGCAGCAGCGCGATGTCCTCATCCTGCGTCGCCACGGTCGTGAATTCGTTCGATGCCGCGGCGAGCAATGCGTCGAAATCGAGCGTGTCCGCGGGCAGCGCGCTGCTGTCGCGCACGATGAGCACGTGGCGCAGCGCCGGCAGTCGCGCGCGGATCGGCGCGACCTTGCGCGCATACAGCGCGGCGGTGGTGATCAGCACGGCGCCCTCGCCCAGCTCGAGCCGCATGCGCACCGGCTCCGGCCCGAAGGCCGAGAACAGCGGGCAGAAGACCATGCCGGCCGCGAGCGTACCCAGCGTCGCGATGTGCAGCGCCGGGCAACGCGGCAGCAGCGCGAACACCCGCGAGCCCCGCGCCAGGCCGAGCCCGACCAGGGCGTTCGCGCAGCGATGCGCGGCGCGCGCCAGCTCCGCGTAGCTGTAGTCCTCGCGGTGCCCGTCGCGGTCGATGAAGCGCACCGCGAGGTGCTCGCCGAGGCCGGCGGCCAGTGCGCGATCGAGCGCGACGCCTGCGATGTTGAGACCGGGCCCACCCAGTGCCGCCCGGGCCGCGTGCCAGTCGAAGCCGGCGCGCGCCGCCTCATACGACGGCATGTTGGGTGGCGCAGCCCCGCCGGGCGGCTTGTGGATGGGAGTGAATTCGCGGCCGTCCATGCATTGGGCACTCGAGCCTGGTGTGCCGGAACTCTAGTCAGAGTGGCGTGCAGCGGCATGCGTAGTACCCCTGACGGGGCTACGCAGCCGTGCACATGCCGCGCGACGCGCGACGGTCTAACTTCAGGCGCATGAATGGAGGGCATTGGCCATGAAGCCGCGCAAAAAGACTCCGCACATCTTCACTCCGCTGCCGCCGCCCGATGCCGGCGCCGGCCAGCCGGAAATCCAGCCGCGCATCGCGGGCATCGACCCGGAACGCCGCCGCGCCATGGTGGCGGAGGCGGCTTACTACCGCGCCGAGCAGCGCGGCTTCGAGCCGGGACGCGAGCTCGAGGACTGGTGCGCCGCCGAGGCCGCGATCGACTCGTCGCTGCCGGCCGAGACCGCGCCCACGCCGTGTGGTCCATGATCAGACACGCGCCACGCGATCACGCCGCCCTGCGCTTCACCGATCGACGCCACGCGGGTGGCCTGCTCGGCGAGGCCGTGGCGCGGCTGCGCATCCCGCCGCCGGTGCTGGTGCTGGGGCTGCCGCGCGGCGGTGTACCGGTGGCCTTCGAAGTGGCCGGCGCGATCGACGCGCCGCTCGACGTGATGACGGTGCGCAAGATCGGCATGCCGGGACAGCCGGAGCTCGCGATCGGCGCCGTTGCCACGGGCGACGTCGTGGTGCACGAGCCGGGTGCCGCGCCCTTCCTGCCCTCGCTCGAACCTCCATTCACGCAGCTCGCCGCCGCGGCACGGCGCGAGCTGCGGCGCCGCGAAGGCTTCTACCGCCGCGGCCTGCCGCCGCTGGATCTCACCGGCCGCAACGTCGTGCTCGTGGATGACGGCATCGCCACCGGCGCCACCATGCTCGCGGCGCTGCGCGCGGCGCGCAAGCGCAATGCCGCCTCGGTCATCGTGGCGGCGCCCGTGGCTTCACCAGAAGCGGCGGCGCGCCTCGCAGCGGAGGCCGACCAGGTGGTGATCCTGGAGAAGCCGCAGATCCTGTTCGCGATCGGCGAGTGGTACGACCGTTTCGAGCAGCTCGAAGACATCGAAGTGTGCGAGCTGCTGACGCACGCCGCGCGGCGGCATCCGTTCAAGCCGCCGGCCGCGAGATGACGGCGCTCGGCGAACGCCTGCGGGCCACGCTGGCCGAAATCCTCAAAGCGGCGCTGGAAATCACCGGCGCGCAGATGGGCAACATCCAGACCCGCGACGGCGAAGGCGGGCTGACCATCGCCGTGCAGGCGGGCTTCGAGCCGCAGTTCCTCGAGCATTTCTCGCAGGTCGACGCACACACCAGTTCGGCCTGCGGCGCGGCGCTCGCCGCCGGCCAGCGCATCATCGCCGAAGACATCCGCACCAGTCCGGTTTTCGCGAATACGCCTTCGATGCCGGTGCTGCTCGCGGCTGGCGTGAAGGCTGTGCAGTCGACGCCGCTGCTCGATCATTCGGGGCGGTTGGTGGGCATGCTCTCCACCCACTACCGCGAACCCCACGCGTTCGACGCCGGCGAGCTTCGCCGGCTCGACGTGCTGGTCGGACATGCCGGCGAACTGCTGGAATGCCAGCACGAAAATGCGCGCCTGGAGCGCACCCGCGAGGCGCTCGAGCGCAACGTCGCGGAGCGCACGCAATGGCTGAATCTCATGCACGAGATCTCCCGTGCGATCACCGAGGCGCCGAGCTGGGACGAGGCGCTGCGCCTGATCCTGCGCCGCGTGTGCGAGGTCGGGCACTGGCAGATCGGCCATCTCTACCTGCGCAATTCGACCATTCCGGGGGCGCTGGTTCCGGTCATCGGGTACGTGGCGGACAAGCGCCTGGCTTCGTTCCACGCGTTGTCACAGCAGGAGGAATACGCCGCGGGCATGAGCCTTCCCGAGCGCGTGTTCGCCGAGGGCCTGCCGGTGCACATCGATGATCCCGGACAACTGCAGCAGGTGCTGCCGTTGCGCGCCGAAGCGGCGCGGCAGGCAGGGCTGCGTTCGGTCGCCGCCCTGCCGGTCGTGCTCGGCCGGGAAGTGATCGCGGTGCTCGAGCTGTTTTCGGATGAGGCGCACCCTCCGAGTGAGCCCGTCGCCACCGTGCAACGCGACGTCACGGACCAGATCGCGCGCGTGCTCGAACGCGAGAGAGTCACGGCGCGCATGGCGGAGCTGCTGTGGCGGGAGCAGCAGGACCTGTTGCACACGCTGCACGATTCGCTCGGCCAGACGCTCACCGGCCTCGGCATGCTGAGCCGCGGGCTGAGCGAGCGGCTGGCGAGGACCGACGCGGCCGCCGCGGAAACCGCGCAGGAAATCGCGCGCCAGGCGAAGCAGGCGCTGGGCCACGTGCGGCAGTTGACCAAGAGCCTGTTCCCGGTGGAAGTCGAATCGGAAAACCTGACGGCGGCGCTGCGCGATCTCGCCGCGGCCACGCAGACCCTGCATGGCATCCCCATCCGCGTGGAAGGCACGGCGCCCAAGCTGCTGCGCGACGGGCGCATCGCCACGCAGTTGTACCGGATCGCGCAGGAGGCCGTGACCAACGCCGTGCGGCATGCGCAGGCCCACACGATCACCATCCGCGTGGGCGGCGATACCGACGTTTTCAGCCTGCAGATCGCGGACGATGGCGTGGGCATGCGCAATACCGGCCCGAGCAATGGCATGGGGCTCAAGATCATGCGCTACCGCGCCCATTCGATCGGCGGACGGTTCACCATCGAATCATCCGCGGGCGGCGGAACGCTGGTGACCTGCACCGTGCGGCCGGCGCCGCAAATCGGTGTGGAATCGTGAGCGCCGCGGTCGGTGGCATCAGGCGGATGCTGGTGGTGGACGATCATCCGATCGTGCGCCTGGGTATCCGCCAGATGCTCAGTAGTCAGGACGACCTGCAGATCTGCGGCGAAGCGGCGACGGCCGCCGAAGGATTCGATCTGGCGGTCAGGCTGCGGCCCGACCTCGTGCTGGTCGACCTCGCCCTGCTGCAGGGCACGGGCATGGACCTGATCCGCAGAATGCGCGAGGCCGTCCAGGGACTGCAGGCACTCGTGGTGTCGATGCACGACGAAATGCTGTTCGCCGAGCGCGCGCTGCGCGCCGGCGCGCGCGGCTACATCATGAAGGACGCCGCGATCGACGGCCTGATCGGCGCCATCAGGCAGGTGCTGTCCGGAGAGATCCATGTGAGCACCCGGGTCGCCCAGGCGCTGCTCGAGCGCGCCGCGCGCGAGGAGCACGCCCCAGGCGGGCTGGACACGCTCACGGACCGGGAGCTGGCGGTTTTCGACCTGGTCGGGCGCGGTCGCAGCACGGCGCAGATCGCCGAGCAGCTCGAGGTCAGCGTCAAGACCATCGAGACTTATCGGGCCAATATCAGGCATAAATTGAAGCTCAAGGACGGCAGCGACCTGGTGCGGTTCGCGGCCACCTGGGCCACCAAGCTCTGACACAGTGCAGCATGGAGTGGCCCTGAGGGCTAACTTCCAGCGGCCCTGATTGATCCAGGGCAATCCCCGGCGCAACCTGCGCCCACCATGACCTACCCCCTCCCACCGGACCTGGCACGCGGTGTATTCGAAGCGGCGCCGGACGCGATGATCGTCGTCGATCAGTTCGGCGTGATCCGCTTCGCCAATGCGCGGGTCACCGCGCTGTTCGGCTACGGGGTGGACGAGGTGGTCGGCCAGCGCGTCGAACATCTCATGCCGAGCCGCTTCCGCGAGCGGCATCGCCAGCATCGCGCGCAATACTCGTTCAACGAGCGCGTGCGGCCGATGGGCGCCGGCCTCGCCTTGTCCGGGCGACGCCGGGACGGCAGCGAGTTCCCGGTCGAAATCAGCTTGAGTCCCATCGGCAACGCCGACGAATCGCTGGTGGCGGCCGCGATCCGCGACGTGTCCGATCGCAAGCTCGCGGAGCAGGAGCTCCTCGATGCGCGCCGCCACGCCGATATGGCGCGCCACAGCGCCGATCGCGCCAACCAGGCCAAGAGCCGCTTTCTCGCCACGGCGAGCCACGACCTGCGCCAGCCGCTGCAGGTGCTCGCGCTGCTGAACGGCATGCTGCTGCGCAAGGTCCAGGATCCGGACGCGCGTGAAGCGGTGACGCAGCAGGAACAGGCGGTCGGCGCGATGTCGCGGCTGGTGAATGCGCTGCTCGACGTCAGCAAGCTCGAGTCCGGCGCCATCAAGCCCGACCCGAGCGACTTCGCCGTCACGGCATTGTTCGAAGAGCTGCGGCGGGAATTCTCCGGCCTCGCGCTCCAGAAGGGACTGCGCCTCGAAGTGGACCAGACGCAGGATTGCGTGCGCAGCGATCGCTCGCTGGTCGGCCAGGTGTTGAGGAATCTGCTGGCCAACGCCATCAAGTACACGCGCAGCGGCTGGGTCGCGCTGCGATGCCTGGCGGTCGCCGGCAAGGTGCGCGTGGAAGTGCTCGACACCGGCATCGGCATTCCGCCGGCACAGCTTCCATACATCTACGACGAGTTCTTCCAGGTCGAGGCCGCCGATGGACGCGCGCGCGAAGGCTATGGACTCGGCCTCAGCATCGTGCGCCGCATCGTCGCGCTGCTCGATCTGAAGCTCGAAGTGCACTCGGAGCCGGGCAAGGGATCGTGCTTCACGATCGAGCTGCCGGCTGCCTCCTCGGCTGCCGCGGTGGCCGCACGGATTGCGGCGCCTTCGTGCGCACAGCGCCTCGCCGGGATGCACGTGCTGCTGGTGGACGACGACGAAAGGATCCGCTCCGCGGCGCAGATCCTGCTCGAGCTCGAAGGCTGCCGGGTTCGCGCCGCGGCCTCGCTCGCCGAGGCGCTCGCGGGGTCGGACCCCGTCGACCTCGTGTTGGCGGACTATCACCTGGGAGGCGGCGAGACCGGCGTCGACGTGATCGAGGCGCTGCGCGCGCGACTGGGCGAGAAGCTGCCGGCGGTGCTGCTGACCGGTGACACCTCCAACGGCGTCAAGGAGATGGCTGCCGCACACTCTTTCCAGATCGCGAGCAAGCCGATCGACAGCGAAGAGCTGTTCTCGCTGCTGGACGACCTGCGCGAATCGCAGCCCGCGATCACCCGGCGGTCGACGCCGCAGCCGGACCCGGCGGCGTGGGCTCCACGAGCTGTGGACGCGTCGCGGCCGCTTCCAGCTCTGCCTTGAGCGCGGCGAGCTCGATCTCGCCGAGGGTTTCCTGTGCGAGCAGCGTGCGCGCACCTTTCTCGAGCACGC
Organism: Steroidobacteraceae bacterium; assembly: GCA_035761265.1. Classification (GTDB taxonomy): domain Bacteria; phylum Pseudomonadota; class Gammaproteobacteria; order Steroidobacterales; family Steroidobacteraceae; genus CADEED01. Next base: position 15,303 of record DASTRL010000129.1, on the reverse strand, counting down.
GGCGACTCCGCGACAGCAGGCGCGTGGCGACCAGGAATGCCTTCTCGATGATCTCGCGCACCGCGCGGTCGATGGCGCGCGCGGTCGCTTCGCTGTAGCGGCGTTCCTGCGGCAGGGTGCGGGCGCCCGCGAGGAAAGTGTCTTGCGGCTCCTCGTAGGCGACGAGCCCGAGCCTCTCGGTCATGCCGTAGCGCGCCACGACGGCGCGCGCGATGTCGGTGGCCTTGACCAGGTCATCGGCGGCGCCGGTGGATGCCGCGCCGAACACCAGCATCTCCGCCGCGCGACCTCCCATCAGGATGGCGAGCTTGTTCTCGAGCTCTTCCTGACGCATCAGGTAGCGATCCTCAATGGGCCGCTGGATCGTGTAGCCGAGCGCGCTGATGCCGCGCGGAATCACCGACACCTTGTGCACCGGATCCGACCCCGGCAGCGACATGGCCACGAGCGCGTGGCCGAGCTCGTGGTAGGCCACGGTCTCGCGCTCGCGCGGATTCAGGATGCGCGACTTCTTCTCGAGGCCCGCGACGATGCGTTCGATCGCGGCGGTGAGATCCTCGAGGGACACCGCGTCGGCGCCGCGTCGCGTCGCGAGCAGCGCGGCTTCGTTGATCACGTTGGCGAGCTCCGCGCCGGCGAAGCCCGGCGTCATCGCGCCGATCTTGTCGAGATCGGCGTCGGGCGCGAGCTTCACCTTGCGCGCGTGCACGCGCAGCACGTCGGCGCGGCCCTTGAGGTCCGGTCTATCTACCAGGATCTGCCGGTCGAAGCGGCCCGCGCGCAGCAGCGCCGGGTCGAGGATCTCCGGGCGATTGGTGGCGCCGAGGATGATGACACCCGCCGATGGATCGAAGCCGTCCATCTCGGCGAGCAGCTGGTTCAGCGTCTGCTCCTTCTCGTCCTGGCCGCCGAAGCCGTAGGCGGCGCGCGCCCGCCCGAGCGCATCCAGCTCGTCGATGAAGATGATCGCGGGCGCATGCGTGCGCGCCTGCTCGAACAGGTCGCGCACGCGCGCGGCGCCGACGCCGACGAACATCTCGACGAATTCGGCGCCGTTGGTCGACAGGAAGGTCACGCCGGCCTCGCCGGCGAGCGCGCGCGCCAGCAGCGTCTTGCCGGTGCCCGGCGGCCCGACCAGCAGCACGCCCTTGGGGATGTGCGCGCCGAGGCGGCCATAGCGCTGCGGCTCCTTCAGGAATTCGACCACTTCCTCGAGCTCGCGCTTGGCCTCATCCACGCCCGCGACATCCGCGAAGGTCACGCCGGTGTTCTTCTCGAGCATGACCTTGGCGTGACTCTTGCCGATGGTGGTGAGGCCGCCGAGGCCTTCCTTCATCGCCGTGCGACCGATCAGCCAGTACCAGCCCGCGAGGAAGATCGCGACCGGCGCAATCCAGGACAGGAGCTGCGTGAACCAGCCGCTTTCGAATTCGCGCGCGTACGGCGTGTGGTACTGGGCCAGGTGCTGCGCCAGATCGGGCTCGACCCGATTGGCGAACAGCACGCGCTCACCATCCTGGGCGGGTTGCTTCAGATAGGCGGTGATGTGGCGGTCCGAGATCACCACGCGTTCGATGCGGCCGGCCGCGAGCGCCTGCTCGACTTCGCTGTAGGGCACGATCTTCTGCCCGGCATTCCACAGCGACGAGGCGTACAGCGCCAGCAGCAGGACGAAGAATCCGATCCAGACGCGATCGCGCCAGCCTTTCGCCAGGCCTTTCATGCGGCCAGGCGCATCAGCCGCGCGCCGCGCCGTACCAGCTCCGCGAGCGCATGCGCACCGTCATCGGGCCGCAGGTTCACCGCGCGCACCGCATCTTCCAGCACGACCACCTGGAATCCCTCGCGCAGTGCGTCGCGCGCCGTCGCGCGCACACAGTAGTCGGTCGCGAGTCCGCCGACGAACACGCGGCGACAGCCTTCCCGGCGCAGCAGCGCGGCGAGCCGCGTGCCCTCGAAGGCGGAATCCCGGTCGGCCTCGGGCTGCGCTCCCTTGGAGAGAACGTGCGCGTGCGCGGGCAGATGCAGGGACGGCGGCAGCTGCGCGCCGCGGGTGCCGGCCACGCAGTGCGCGGGCCAGGGACCACCGAGTTCACGAAACGAAATGTGGTTGACCGGGTGCCAGTCGCGCACGACGACCACCGGCAGCTTCAGCCGCTCGAACGCGGCGGCGTAGCGATTCAGGACTTCGATGATGGCGTCGCCGTCCGGCACCGCGAGCGCGCCTCCCGGCAGGAAATCGCATTGCACGTCGACGATGAGCAGTGCGTCGCCCGCCGCGGGCGAGAAGTCCCGGCCGCGTACTGCATCGGGTTCCATGGGAACTCAGGGGCGCAGCGCGCGCTCGACGCGCTGCTCGGAACGGATCGAGCCCGCCACGTGCTGGAGCTGATCGGAGAGCCGCGCCAGCACATCGTCCAGCGAGATCACGCCGTACAACGCACCCCGCTCGCCGACCACCGGCAGGCGCCGCACGCCGACGCGACGCATTTCGCGCAGCGCCGCGTCGAGTGATTCATCCGCCTGGATCTGCGCGGGTTTGCGCGTCATGACGTCTTCCACGCGCAGCGAACGCGGATTGGCTTCGCGGGCGACCACGGTGATCACGACGTCGCGGTCGGTGAGCACGCCCACCGGATGCCACGCGCCTTCGGCGACCGCCGGCTCCACCACGATCAGGAAGCCCACGTGTTTCCCGCGCATCAGCTGCGCGGCGGCCAGCAGGTCTTCCTGCGGACGGATGGTCACGGTGTCGCGCTCGCAGATTTCCCCGACATTCATGCTGCTACTCCTTTGCCGATGGGAAAATGCTAGGTGCCGACGCGTTCGCGCGCGTCCGTAGTATTGCGGAGACGAGTCTCGGCATCCGCAACGGATCGCTTCACGGCCACGAAACTGTCGGGGCTCACCGACACGGAGTCGATGCCACATTCGACCAGGAAGGCGGCGAACTGCGGGTCGTTGCTCGGCGCCTGGCCGCACAGGCCCACCTTGACGCCCGCCTGGTGCGCCTGCTCGATGACGTGCCGGATCATCCACTTCACCGACGGGTCGCGCTCGTCGAACAGGCCCGCGAGCTGCTCGGAGTCGCGGTCCACGCCGAGCACGAGCTGCGTCAGGTCGTTGCTGCCGATGGAGAAGCCATCGAAGCAGCGCGCGAATTCCCGCGCCAGGATCACGTTCGAGGGAATCTCGCACATCACGTACACCTGCAGCCCGTTCTGCCCGCGCACCAGCCCGTTTTCGCGCATGACCTCGAGCACGCGGTCGGCTTCCTGCGGCGAGCGGCAGAACGGGATCATCACGATGACGTTGCGGAAACCGAGCTGCTCGCGCAGGCGCTTGAGGGCGCGGCATTCGAGCGCGAACGCCTCGCGATACACGGGCGAGTAGTAGCGCGATGCGCCGCGCAGCCCGAGCATCGGGTTTTCCTCCACGGGCTCGAACTCCCGCCCGCCGAGAAGGTTGGCGTACTCGTTGGTCTTGAAGTCGCTGGTGCGCACGATGACCGGCCGCGGGTATTGCGATGCCGCGATGCGCGCCAGCCCGCAGGCGAGTCGGTCGACGAAATACTCGGCCTTGTCGGCGTAGCCGCGCGTGAGCGCGCCGATGCCGGCGCGGGTCGCCTCGTCCTTCAGGGTATCGAAGCGCAGCAGCGCCATCGGGTGTGCCTTGATCTGGTTCGCGATCACGAACTCCATGCGCGCGAGGCCTACACCGTCCGCCGGCAGCTGCCACCAGCGCGCCGCGGCGGCCGGATTGGCGAGGTTCAGCATCACGGCCGTGCGCGTCGCGGGAATCTTGCCGATGTCGAGCTCGCTCAGCTCGACCTGTGCGGTGCCATCGTAGACATGGCCCTCGTCGCCCTCGGCACAGGAGACGGTGACCTGCTGTTCGTCGTGCAGCAGCTCCGTGCCATTGCCGGTCCCGACGATGGCGGGCAGGCCGAGTTCGCGGCTCACGATGGCGGCATGCGAGGTCCGGCCGCCGTGGTCGGTGATGAGCGCGGCCGCCTGTTTCATGATGGGCACCCAGTCCGGATCCGTGGTGCTGGTCACCAGCACCGAGCCTGGGATGAATCGCCCGATGTCGGCGGCACTGCGGATCAGGCAGACGCGCCCGGCCGCCGCGGCATCGCCGATCGCGATGCCGGACAGCAGTGCGGGACCCGTGCGCCGCACCCGATAGCTGCGCATCAGGTCGACGCGGCGGCGCGAGCGCACGGTCTCGGGCCGCGCCTGGACGATGAACAGACCGCCGCTCTGCCCGTCCTTGGCCCATTCGATGTCCATGGCGGTGCCATAGTGGCGCTCGATGGCGCAGGCCCAGCGCGCGAGCTGCAGGATTTCCGCGTCGCTCAGGACCAGGCGGCCGCGCTCGGCCACCGAGGTCGGAACCCGGCGCGTGAGCGCCGATCCGCGCGATTCGCCTTCCGCGTAGATGAGCTTGTGGGCCTTTTCGCCGCATTTCCTTTCGATGATGGGCGCGACGCCCGCATCGGCGAGCAGCGGCTTGAAGACGACGTATTCATCCGGGTCGACGCTGCCCTGCACCACGCTTTCGCCGAGGCCCCAGGCCGCATCGATGAGCACGGTCTTGTCGAAGCCGGTCTCCGTGTCGATGGTGAACATGACTCCCGCGCCCGCCAGGTCCGAGCGCACCATCTGCTGCACGCCGATCGACAGCGCGACCTTGAGATGGTCGAAGCCGTGCGCCTCGCGATAGGCGATGGCGCGGTCGGTGAACAGCGAGGCGTAGCAGCGGCGGCAGGCGTCGAGCAGCGCCGGCTGGCCGCGCACGTGCAGGAAGCTTTCCTGTTGCCCGGCGAAACTCGCTTCGGGCAGATCTTCCGCGGTGGCGCTGGAACGCACCGCCACATCGGCGACGTGCCCGCTGCCGGTGGCGGAGGAAAGCAGTCCGTAGGCATGGCAGATGTTCGCCGCCACCTCCGCGGGCCAGTCGCCGCGCAGGATGGCGGCGCGAATGCGCTCGCCGGTCGCTGCGAGCGTGGTCTTGCCCGCCATGTACTCCTGCAGTGCGCCGTCGATCTCGCGGCGCAGGTGGTTGGCGTCGATGAAACGCCAGTACGCGTCGGCGGTGACGGCGAAGCCGGGAGGCACCTCGATGCCCGCGCCGCGCATGACGCGCGTCATCTCGCCGAGCGAGGCGTTCTTGCCGCCGACCCTCGCCAGGTCTCCGCGGCCCACGCGGCCGAAGCCGACCACGAATTCCAGGGATATTTCGCGCATGGGCGTTCTCCAGCTCTCCGCCTATCGGACGACGATGCGCGCCGGGGCGCCATACGTAGCCGCCCTCATGCCGCTACGCGCGCCTGCGAATTCAGCCATGACATGCATCGGCCTAACGTCTGTCGCTGGGGTTGTTAGTCATCCAGCTGGAGCCGGCCATGCACCCGATCCGCCACATATTGATCGCCGTCAAGAATCCCGATCGCCGCAGCCAGAAAGGCGTGGAGAAGGCGTTGCGCATCGCGAAGCGACTCGGCGCATCGGTCGAGCTGTTTCATGCCATCTCCAGCCCCGTGTTCCTGGACCTGCAGCCGCTCACCGGCCAGTCGGTCGCGCAGATCCGGCGCGAGGCACTGAGCCTGCGCGGTGCGCGGCTCGAGAAGCTGGCGGCACGCGGACGCAAGGCCGGCGTGAAGACCACCAGCCACGTGGCCTGGGATTTTCCGCCGCATGAGGCCATCGTGCGCCGCGCCGCCGCGATCCACGCCGACCTCATCGTCGCCGAGTGCCACGAAGGCAAGCGGCTCACGCCCTGGCTCATGCACCTGACGGACTGGGAGCTGTTGCGCACCAGCCCGCGGCCCGTGCTGGTGTTGAAGAACGATCGCGACTGGCGCGACCCGGTGGTGCTCGGCGCCGTGGATCCCTCGCACGCGCACGCCAAGCCCGAGCAGCTCGATGCGGGCATCGTCGCGGCCGGCGAGGCCATGAGCCGCGCCTTCGGCGGCAGCTTCGAGCTGCTGCATGCGAATTTCCCCGCGACCTTCGCGCTCATGACGGGCGATGCCGCGATGGACGCCGCCGCGCTCACCCAGGCCTACGACCAGCAGCGGGCGAACAGCAAGGCGGAATTCGACGCCTTCGCCAGCAAGATGCGCGTGCCGCGGGCCAGCCGTCACCTGCTCGACACCGATCCCGGCTTCGCCATTCCGCACATGGCCCGCAAGCTGGGCGCCGACCTCGTGGTCATGGGCGCTGTGTCGCGCTCCGGCCTCAAGCGCGTGTTCATCGGCAATACCGCCGAGCGCGTGCTCGAGGCGCTGCCCTGTGACGTGCTCGTGATCAAGCCGACGCGCTTCCCGCGGCGCGTGAGCCGCGCGTCGCGCGGCATGCGCGTGGTGCCGCCGCAGCCGCTGATGCCGTTGCCGGTCTGAACGGGAGGAATCGATGAGCAAACAGATGAAAGCCGCCGTGGTCCGCTCCTTCGGCCAGCCCCTGAGTATCGAAGAGCTGCCCGTGCCGGAGCCCGGCCCGGGAGAAGTGCTGGTGAAGATCGTGACCAGCGGCGTGTGTCACACCGACCTGCACGCCGCCGATGGCGACTGGCCCGTCAAGCCCACGCGGCCCTTCATCCCGGGGCACGAGGGCGTGGGATTCGTCGCCGCGCTGGGCGCGGGAGTCCACGGCGTGCGCGAAGGCGATGCCGTGGGGCTCGCCTGGCTGCACGACGCCTGCGGCCGTTGCGAGCATTGCACCGGCGGATGGGAGACCCTGTGCGAGAGCCAGCACAACACCGGCTACAGCGTGAACGGCACCTTCGCCGAATACGCCATCGGCAAGGCGGGCTTCCTGGCGCACCTGCCGGCGCACGGAGACTTCGCGCAGCTCGCGCCCATCCTCTGTGCCGGCGTCACGACATATAAAGGAATCAAGGAAACCGAGGCACGGCCCGGCGAGTGGCTGGCGGTTTCCGGTATCGGCGGTCTCGGTCATCTCGCCATCCAGTACGCCAAGATCATGGGCCTGCGCGTCATCGCGCTCGATGTGTCCGCGGAAAAACTGGCGCTGGCGCGCATGGTCGGGGCCGACAAGACCGTCGATGCGGCGAACCCGGACGCGATCGCCGACGTGATTCGTGCCACCGGCGGTGGCGCGCACGGCGTGCTGATCACGGCGCCCTCGATCCCGGCATTCGCACAGTGCATCGCGCTCGCGCGCCGGCACGGCACCATCGCGCTCGTCGGGCTTCCGCCCGGGCAGTTCCCGACGCCGATCTTCGACGTGGTGCTCAAGCGATTGACCATCCGCGGCTCCATCGTCGGCACGCGCAAGGACCTCGACGAGGCGATGACGTTCGCGGTGGAGCGCCGCGTCATCTCCCAGGTGCACGAGCGGTCGTTGACCGACGTCAACCAGGTGTTCGACGAGTTGCGCAAGGGCACCGTCGAAGGGCGCTGCGTGCTGCGCATCTCCACCGCGCGCGAGGAGCGCGATGCCCGCATCGAGCGGGCACGCCTGCAGCGCGCATGAGCATCGCACCCATGGCATTGCTGGCCTCGATGGCGCACACGCGTCTCGAGCTCGCCGCGATCGACCTGGAAGCGCACATGGCGGACACCCTGGCGGCATTGGCCACGGGCTTCGCGGCCGTGGTGGCCGCCCTCACCGCTTTCGCCTTCGTCGGCATCACGATGATCGCCATCTACTGGGACACGCACCGGCTGCTCGCCTGCGTGCTGACCACCGCGGGCTACTTCGTGCTGGCGCTGCTGTTGCTGGTGATCGCGCGTACGCGCTGGAAGACGCGCCGCGCGGCCTTCGCGGCCGTGTTGCGCGAACTGGAACGCGACCGCGACGCGCTGCGAGGCCGGCTGTGAACGCGGCTCCATCCGGCGATCCGCGCGTGCAGTTGCTCGAGCGCTGCCAGCAGGAACGCAACGAGCTCATCGCGATGACCGCCGAGACTCTCGCGAGGATTCCCCGCGCGCGCGCCTGGACGCGCGCCGCGCTCACGGTGCTGCGGCTGCTGCGCCTGCTCTCGATGCGCGCGGCGGCGGCCAACCCGAGGAGTTGACATGCGTTTTCGAATCGTCATCGCCAACCAGAGCGAGGCCCAGTTCCACGACTCGGTGGGACCGACGCGTGCCTTGAAGGCGGCGGGCCGCCTGCTGAATCCGGCCGCCCGCCTGCACGATCGCGACCTCGAGTCGGACCGTCCCGGGCGCGTATTCAATTTCGCGGCCGCGAGCGGCAAACGCCGCGGCGCATCGCCGCGCCATGCCGCCAACGGCGAGCGCTCCACCCACCAGCACGTGGCCGAGAAGTTCGCGCGCCGCATCGGGCAGGAACTGCACCGCGCGCACGCGGCGGGGCGCTTCGACCGGCTGGTGCTGATCGCCGCGCCCGCCTTCCTCGGCCGGCTGCGCCGCGCGCTGCCGCCGGAGGTGCGCGCCTGCGTCGCCAGCGCCACGCCCAAGGACATGATCGGCCAGGACTTCGAACCCGGCCAGTTTCTGACCAACGCCGTGTACGCGGGCGGGCCCGGCTTCCAGCCAGCCAGGCGCGCCACGGCAGGGAGCCGCAAATGACGCGCGACACCAAGATCCGCCTGGATGTCATCGAGGAGCTGCGCTGGGTGCCGGACATCGACGACTCGCACATCGAAGTGCAGGTCAACGACGGCATCGTCACGCTCGCGGGTTTCGTGCCCGAGTTCAACGATCGATTCCAGGCGGAATGCGCGGCCAAGCGGGTGAGCGGCGTCGCGGGCGTCGCCAACGAGCTCAAGGTCTCCAGCGCCTACGCCGACCGGCGCGCGGATGCCGTGCTCGCACGCGAGGCCGTGGCCGCGATCCGCGCGGACCTGCCCGACATCGCCGGCAACATCAAGGTGGTGGTCAGCGACGGGCACGTGACGCTGGAAGGAACCGTGGAGTGGTTCTGGCAGCGCCAGCGGCTCGAGGCCACGGTGCGCAGCGTCGAAGGCGTCTGCACGCTGGTGAACCTGATCACCGTGGCGCCGAGCACCACGCCGGTGGACATCAAGCAGCGCATCGAGGCCGCCTTCATCCGCAGCGCGGAAGTGGACGCCAGCAAGGTGAGCGTCGACGCGCGCGACGGCGAGGTCACCTTGCGCGGCACGGTGAGCTCGCTGCGGGAGAAGGACGAGGCGCTGCGCACCGCCTGGTCGGCACCCGGTGTCCGCCAGGTGCACAACGAGATCAAGGTGGAGCGCTGAGCGCAGCCGCGCGGGCGCCCGTCAGAAGCGCGTCCAGCCGCCGGTCGTAGCCATAGATGTCGTCGAAGAACAGCACCTCGCCCTCGTCGACCACCGCCGTGCCGTACAGGATGAACACCGGCACCGGCTTTGCGAGCCGCACCGTGAGCGTGGTGTCTGCGCAGGTCGCCGCTTCGATGGCATCCGCGCTCCAGTCTCCGGACGTGTCCTTCAATAGATAGGCTGCGAGCGCCGTCGGGTCGCTGACACGGATGCAGCCGTGGCTGAGCGCGCGGCGGTCGCGCGCGAACAGCGCCGCCTCCGGCGTGGAATGCAGGTAGACCGCGTAGGGGTTGGGCAGCACGAACTTGATGAGTCCGAGCGCATTCTTCGGGCCCGGCCGCTGCCGCAGCCGCGCGCGGCCCTCGCGCAGCGCGGCGATGGCCGCCGGGCCTTCGGGCAGCACCTGCGCGCTCTCGCCGCCGCCGCGCACGATCTCCATGTCGTTGCGCGCCAGGTAGTCGGGGTGGCGCTCGATCAGCGGCAGCAGCTCGTTCACGAGGATGCTGCGCGGCACGTCCCAATAAGGCCGGAAGACCACCGCCTCGATGGCGCTGTCGAACACCGGCGTCTGGTTCAGGGACTTGCCGACGATCACGGTCATCTTGCGGACCTGCACCTGCTCGCGCGACTCGGTCAAGGTGTACAGCATGAATTGCGGCACGTTGACGATGACGGTGGGCGGGTGCAGGTCGGGCAGCCAGCGCCAGCGCTCCATCGTCAGCTCGATCTGGCGGATGCGCCGGGACATCGGCACCGCGAGCGCGGCGAGCGTGCGGCTGCCAAGCACCCCGTCGGGCTGCAGGCCGTGGCGGGCCTGGAAATGCGCCACCGCCTGTGCGAGCGCGGCGTCGTACAGATCCGGCGGCGACTGCGGCTCGGCCGCGCCGGTCGCGTCGCCGAGTTCCGCGAGGCGCTGACGCAGGCGCGCCGCGCCGGCGTAGGCATCGTCGGCGCGCACCGACCTCGCCGGCTGCAAGGGCGCGAACGCGTCGGGAATGCGGCGGTATTTCGCCAGCGCCATCTTCAACGCGCGAAACTGCGACGCGCGCGGCTCGAGCGCTGCGAGCGTGGCGTCGATGTCGTTCGAGGTCGACAGCACGCCCACCATCCGCACGAAATCGACGGGCGCGCGCCGCCGGCTCAGCCGGTACCCGGCGGTGGCGGCATCGACGCGCCCATCGTGGAGCTGGCTCATCAGGCGCAACGCGGCGCGCGTCATGGCCTCCTCCAGGCGAGGCGCGTCGAGGGGGTCGAGCGAGGCGTCGAGGGTCGTGGCCTGGTCGGCGAAATCCGCGCGCGACAATCCGAAGTCATCGACGTGGCGGAGCACCGCGAGCAGGCCGCGCGCCTGGACGGTGGGTTTGCCATCCCGGATCCACAACGGGCCCGGATACTGGCGTTGCACCCCGTGCAGCAGGCGGGTCTCGCGCTCGGGATCGCGTGGCGCGGCTGCCGTCCTCGTCATGGGAACGGCAAGCAGCAGCGCGGCCGCGACGGCCATGAAGATGTGGCAACGCACGAATTCCACCATGAAAAACCAACGATGAGGATGCACCGATCGGCGCGCATCCGCAGCACTACCGATACGTAGTTTTGCGGAATCGGAGCCGCGAAAGTCCCGATGAGCGCCCCATGTCGGACTCCTTACCATCACCTGCATGACCATCCTCGCCGCGCTTCTCGTCTGATCCAGGTCAGGGAACTCCGCTTCGCTGCGTGCGCAGAATCCTCCATGGCATCCGACATCGCATTCGACGCCGAGCTGCTGCGCCGCTATGACAAGCCGGGCCCGCGCTACACCTCCTATCCGACCGCGCCGGCCTTCGACACCAGCTTCGGTGTCGCGCAATTGCGCACGCACGCGCTGCGCTCGAACGAGGAGCCCATCCCACAGCCGCTGTCCATCTACGTGCACGTGCCGTACTGCTTCAGCCCGTGCTTCTATTGTGGCTGCAACCGCATCATCACGCGCGACCGCTCGCGCGCCGCGCCCTACCTCACGCGCCTGGCTCGGGAGGCGGCGCTGGTCGCGCCCTGGTTCGACCGCGACCGCGAGGTCATCCAGGTGCATCTCGGCGGCGGCACGCCCAATTTCCTCTCGCCGGAGCAGATTTATGAACTCATGGAGAGCTTGCGCGCGAATTTCCGGCTGACCACGCGCGCCGACCGCGATTTCTCCATCGAGCTGGATCCGCGCTACCTCAACCTGGGCGACATCGCGAGCTACGCGGCCTGCGGTTTCAGCCGCGCGAGCTTCGGCGTGCAGGACTTCGATCCGGTCGTGCAGCGCGCGGTGAATCGCGAGCAGAGCGTGGAGCAGACGCTCGATGCCATCCAGGCGTGTCGCGACAGCGGCTTCCGCTCGGTGAACCTCGATCTCATCTACGGGCTGCCGCTGCAGACCCGGGACGGCTTCGCGCGCACGCTGGACATCGTCACGGCTGCGCGACCGGATCGCATCGCCGTGTACGGCTACGCGCACATGCCACAGATCTTCAAGGCGCAGACGCAGATCGAGGAGTCCGAGCTGCCCGACGCGGGCACCAAGCTCGGGCTGCTGCAGCTCGCCATCGAGCGGCTGACCGAGGCGGGCTACCGCCACATCGGCATGGACCATTTCGCGCTGCCCGAGGACGACCTCTCGCTGGCGCAGGATGCGCTGAGCCTGCACCGCAATTTCATGGGCTACACCACGCACGCCGACTGCGACCTGATCGGGCTCGGCGTGAGCGCGATCAGCCACGTCGGCGATTCCTACTCGCAGAACCCGCGCGAGCTGCCGGGCTGGGAGATCGCGGTGGATCGGGGACAGCCGCCGGTGTGGCGCGGGATCGAGCTTTCCTTCGATGATCGCATCCGCGCGGATGTCATCCAGCAGCTCATGTGCCACGGCTTCATCGACGTCGCGGCCATCGAGCGCCGCCACGAGGTGGTCTTCGGCGAGTACTTCGCGGATGCCCTGCGCAAGCTCGCAGCACTGCGCGCCGACGGGCTGGTGGAACCCCAGGGCCCCAACATCGTCGCCACGTCGCGCGGACGGCTGCTGCTGCGTATCATCGCCATGTGTTTCGACAACTACCTGGCGGCCACGGCGGCGACCGCGCGCCCGAGATATTCACGTGTCGTCTGAAATGGGGACATTCCTCATTTTCTGGTAACAATTCGCGCGCCGGTGCCGCGTGCGTGGCACCCTCGGGAATTGTGACCAGAAAATGAGGAATGTCCCCATTTCGCGGAATCTCCCCATTGCCGATGACGGCGACGAGCTGCACTTCTGCAGCACCTGCGCCTTCTCCTCCGCCTGCCTCGACCAGGGCTACGACAAGAGCCGCCTCAAGGAGCTGCACGTGCTGGTCGAGCACGTAGGGCCGTTCGCCGAAGGCACGCACCTGTTCCGCGAGGGCGATCCGTTCGATGCCATCGCCGCGGTGCGCGCCGGCACGGTCAAGACGTACGTGAACGACAGCGAGGGACGCGAGCAGGTGCTCGGGTTCTTCCTGCCCGGCGAGGTGATAGGTCTCAACGCGATTTCGCGCAACACCTATCCCTGCAATGCCGTGGCGCTCGACGCCGTGAGCCTGTGCCGGTTCTCGTTCCCCGGCATCGCAGCGCTCGCCACCCGCATGCCCGGCGTGCAGCAGCAGCTCTTCAAACTACTCAGCCTGGACATCGGCAAGGCCGCGCTGCTGGCCGGTAACTACAGTGCGGATGAACGCATGGCCGCCTTCCTGGTGTCGCTGTCGCGTCGCTACGCCGCGCGCGGGTTCTCGGCGACGCGCTTCCGGCTCACCATGACGCGCACCGACATCGCCAACTACCTGCGTCTCGCCTCCGAGAGCGTGAGCCGCGGCTTTCGTCGACTGCAGGACACCGGGCTCGTGAAGGTGGACCGGCGCGAGATCGAGCTCACCGATCTGGCGAAGCTGGAGGGGCTGGCGGGCAGCGTGCTGCGGGAGTGATGGCACGAGGCGAGAGGTGAGTCTTGAGATTACGCAATGAGTAAGAACCGGACCCAGCCCTCGCTGCCCAACCTTTGATCAAAAAAGTGATGGAGCCACACAAAGTCCGGAAGGCCCTATTTCAATTGCCCCAGTCGTTGACCGCCTGCCATGACGGTACCATCCGCCTGCACTCGTATTGCCGCGCTTGTGTTCGCGCACTTTCGATGCAAATCGACAAATTCAATTGCGAGGTCGTTTCGAGCGCCGACTTTGAGCAGTGCGCGGAGCGAACCATCCGCCCATATTAGTGCGCCGACTGGTGCTCCCCCGATATCACCAGTACTGACCAACAAGAATGCGAGAGCGACCTTCGCTCCTCGTGCAGGGCGATCTTCCTCATCAAAGCTCCATAGCAGGACGCTGTGCTGTCCACTGGATTGCACCTGATGATTTGCCAATTGCCCCACTTGTTGCGTGGTTAGTGTCTGCACCGGCTCGAAGGTGGGAACTGCACATTCGGACTCTTTCGCGTGACAGGCCGTCCCGAACCACACAATGAGAGAAAAGACGATATGTCTGCAAATGTTGGTTCTGCCCGCAGACGTGAAGATGATCCTGGCTAGCCGCAACCTGGGTCCACGGATTCGGCTGACTACCAAGGAATTGCGACTTTGGGGCAGCGCCTTTCTCAGATGCCGGCCTTGCCGAGCGTGTCCGCAAGCCGCCGCAATCCCTCGGCCACCGCCGGATGCTCCGCTTCGAACTTCACCGCCAGCGACTCCAGGCGCGGGACATCGGGCCGCGCGCCCGCGTCGCTCGTCTCCAGCACCTTCTCGATGTCGCCGAGCACGGTGACCAGCAGGTTGCGGTCGTCCGCGTTCAATGATCGGGCGCTGCCCAACCGGGCGTGCAGTTGCGTGAGCAGATCGCGCAGTTCGTTGTCGTTCATGCAAATCCTCCGGCGCCTGGACGATGACTATACGGGAGAACGCGTAGCTCGCCGAGTGTGACCGGGAGCCCGGTTCGCGCCGGATCGCGCCACCGTCTGATCCAGATCAGGGCATGCACCTTCACCGGCAGTGAGCATGCGCCCGGTCATCAGGAGAAAAGCATGAACACGAATCGCCGGTTGTGGACAGGGCTCGGGCTCCTGCTCCTCGTCTCGTTCAGCGTGCTGCTGTGGGTCGGCACGGAAATCCACCGCGTGATGCCGCCGTTGCCGGCGAAAGTGGTCTCGCAGGACGGCGAGTTGCTGTACACGCGCGCCGACATCGACCGGGGCCGCCAGGTGTGGCAGTCGATCGGCGGCCACCAGCTCGGTTCCATCTGGGGTCACGGCAGCTACGTCGCGCCGGACTGGAGCGCGGACTGGCTGCATCGCGAGGCGCTGGCCATGCTGGAGCGCGACGCACGCCGGCAGAATGGCGTGGGCTACGATGAGCTCGGCGCCGACCAGCGCGCGGCAGCCATCGCCCGGCTGATCCCGCGCGTGCGCCACAACAGCTACGACGCCGCCACCGACACGATCACGCTCGATGCGGAGCGCGCCGCGGCCGTCCACGAAGTGGCGGACCACTATATCGCGCTGTTCGGCGACGACCCGGCGCTGCACGAGCTGCGCAAGGACTACGCGATGAAGGAGGCCACGGTGCCGGATGCGGACAACCGCCGCGCACTCACCGCCTTCATCTGGTGGTCCGCCTGGGCGGCGGGCACCGAGCGACCGGGCGGCAAGGTGACCTACACCAACAACTGGCCGCACGAGCCGCTGGTCGGCAATACGCCGGCGGCCAATCTCCTGATGTGGACGGTGTTCAGCGTGTTGTTCCTGATCGCCGGCATCGCCTTGCTGGGCTGGCATCACGCGCGCCACCAGAACGAGCCGCCGCCGGCACTGCCGGCTAGCGATCCACTCGCCATGATCCGCGTGACACCGTCGATGCGCGCCACGGCGAAATACTTCTGGCTGGTGGTCGCGCTGTTCCTGACCCAGATCCTGCTGGGCGCGATCACCGCGCACTACCAGGTGGAGGGACAGGAGGCCTACGGCTTCCAGCTCGCGAACGTGCTGCCCTACTCGCTCAGCCGCACCTGGCACACGCAGCTCGCGGTG